>JAQXGO010000022.1 GCA_029006755.1 Clostridia bacterium
AGTCGGTTCCAAGGGTTGGGCTGTTCGCCCATTAAAGCGGTACGCGAGCTGGGTTCAGAACGTCGTGAGACAGTTCGGTCCCTATCTGTCGCGGGCGTAGGATATTTGAGAGGAGCTGTCCTTAGTACGAGAGGACCGGGATGGACGTACCTCCGGTGTATCGGTTGTCGTGCCAACGGCATGGCCGAGTAGCTGTGTACGGACGGGATAAACGCTGAAGGCATCTAAGCGTGAAGCCCCCCTCAAGATAAGATATCCCATTGTTTCAAACAAGTAAGGTCCGATGAAGACTACATCGTTGATAGGTCACAGGTGGAAGAGCAGAGATGTTTGTAGCTGAGTGATACTAATAGACCGAGGACTTACCCAAACGAACTATGAGTTCGAAGCATTGTTCAGTTTTGAAGGTATATGCCTTCACGAGAGAAGCATTCCGGTGGCAATAGCGCGGAGGCCACACCCGTTCCCATCCCGAACACGGAAGTTAAGCTCCGCAGTGCCGATGATACTTGGCGGGTGACTGCCTGGGAAAGCAGGGCGTCGCCGGAACTGCTTTTTCTTGTATTAGAAAAGAAATCCTTTTAAGCGCAGTTAGTGGTAGAGGAATCGAGCAAATCTTGCAGAGCATGATTTCACAGGATACGGAAGCATCCGAGAGAGCGAAGGAATAAACTGGGACAGTCATTGGACATCAACGACATGCATATAAATATAATTGAATATTCCTCACAAGCTCAGTCGGTAGAGCATGCGGCTGTTAACTGATTTGCAGCGAGCGCTGCCGCTGGCAGGGAGTCGAGCAAATCTTGCAAAGCACGATTTCACAGGATGCGGAAGCATCCGAGAGAGCGAAGAAATAAACCGGGACAGTCATTGGGCATCAACGACATGCATATAAATATAATTGAATATTCCTCACAAGCTCAGTCGGTAGAGCATGCGGCTGTTAACTGATTTGCAGCGAGCGCTGCCGCTGGCAGGGAATCGAGAAAATCTTGCAGAGCATGATTTCACAGGATGCGGAAGCATCCAAGAGAGCGAAGAAATAAACCGGGAAGTTGTTGGGCATCAACGACATGCATATAAATATAATTGAATATTCCTCCTTAGCTCAGTCGGTAGAGCATGCGGCTGTTAACCGCAGGGTCGTTGGTTCGAGTCCAACAGGGGGAGCCACGTCGGAGCAAGTTACGTTTGCTCCGATTTTTTATTGCATAAAAAATCAGTCACTCGCTTCACTGCTCCTCCTCTTTCGCAAAAGGTCACGGCAAGTCACTCGGCTCGTTTGTAAGCGCACTCGCTGTCGCTTTGTTGCCTACCAACCTTTTGCGAGTAAGCGCCTGCGGCGCAAATGTATCTAAACCGTTTGTTATGTTTTGAATACTTATTTTAAAACTACCTGAAAACTGCTTTATATCAACATCAATGTAATTTGAAAACTTTAAGCACTCATTCCAATCTTTTATTAAATGCCCATTGTTGTATTTTATCAAGCCTTGAATGATACCTCTTAAATCATAAGTGTTTTTTATCATTTGCTTTTTAATTTGGTCTGTTGATTGTTTCCCTTTATAATCATTCTCAAGACAACAAAAAATATTGTTTATATTTGAATAGTTATTTAGCACTTTATAAATATAGTTTCGGTTGTTTGCTCCGTTTAATGATATACAACAATATTCTTCATCAACTTTAATCTTATTCTGCCAAACAAGTTGAACGAATGAAAACAAGTCTAAACAACTTTCAAATATAAATAATGCTTTTGGGGTTGTGGTGTTCTTGGGTTTATAGAAAAAGCCTGTATATCTTTCTTTGGTGTAATTACATTTATAATTATTATTTGTTAAAGTGCCTTTTTTGGTAATTGCTACAATGTTTGTTTTTTCTTCATCTTCGTATGTGATGAAGCATAGATTATAATTCTTATCAACCATTAAACAATTATGCTTTATCATATTCTCAATAACAAACCTTTCAAAACCTCTTGATGTTAGATAAGCATAAACACGACTAAAAGCCTTTGACCTTGTTTCTCCGTCTGCTGATGTTAATAGATTTTCTTTTATTATATACCGCAAATCAACGTTTGAAGATGTTTCTTTTATTGTGTGGGTTGAAAGATATGTATTAAACTCTTTTTCAACATCTTTTTTATATACCTTGTAATAGTAGTAGTTCAATAAATATAGCGACTGCCTAAAATCTAACTCCAAAAACTCTTGAAGAAAAAACAAAGGCGGATAATTAAAACCTGTGTAAAGATGTTTCTACAACTATCAATATCTATACACATATTATTAAAGGTCTTGACGACATAGACGAATTAGAGATATGCGTATAACACGAAAACAGGGCGATTGCCCTGTTTTTCATTTGTAAAAATAATGTTATTGAATTATGCTATAAAATATGCTATAATTTAAATGTAAATTATTAGAAACATTTTGGCAACTGTCAAATAACTGTCAAGCAAAAAATAAGGACTTGAAAGCCTTGATTTTACAGGGGTTTGAGATATTAACAGAATGTCATCTAAACCATTCAGTTTTTATGCGGGTTTGCTTATCTTTTGGAAAATTTTATTGGGAGAAGAAAGGTAGATGTCACACCGTTTTTGCCCAGACTTGCACTACGGACACGCATAAACAGACGTAAAAAACCAGAAGTTTTTGTATTGAGAGTATAATAAATCTTTGGAGGGAATAAAATGTTGGTTAACAATTTAATGAATGAAATCGGATTTACTAAAGATGAGCAAAATAAATATTATGAATATAAAAATTTGATTGGAACCAGAATGGATAGCTATGCCGAAGATTTTATGCGCGGAAAACTATCATTTAACGAAGTGCTGGATAAGGTACATAAATTTCAGAGTTGTGGATTACATCAATACACAATAGATTTACTGTTTGTTCTTGAATGTACAAGTTTTTTGCTTGAAAAATATGAATCTAATGGCATATCGAAAAAAATATTTATCGATGCCATGAAAGATATTAAATATAAAGTTGAGGAATGTATTCGTGTAAAAAATATATTTGGAATTTTTGTTGTAAAATGGTATGAAAAATTTCTTGACTTAAAACGAATTGCATTGGGAAGATTGCAGTATGATATTTCAACATACAATGGAGATGCAATTACAATAAATAATTACACTATACATGAAGGAGATTTTGTACTCTGGTGTCATATTCCATCCTCAGGTCCGCTTAATCCGGAATTGTGTATTGAGTCTTTTAAAATGGCATATGATTTTTTTGCAGATAAATTAAATAACGGTATTTTACCCATTATGTGTTGTTCTTGGCTGTTATATCCGCAATACAGGGAAGTATTCGGAGAAAAATCTAATATAGCCAACTTTAAAAGTAATTTTGAAATAATTGATGTTCAAAACAAAGAGAAATTTGACGAAATGTGGAGAGTGTTTGGCGTGGAGTGTGACAGTATAGATATAAACGATCTTCCTTCTAATACCACTATGCAGAAAAACTTTATTCAGTATATGAAAAAAGGATATAGCTTTGGCGTAGCAACCGGTTTTATTTTATTTGATGGTGAAAATGTTTTAACGAAAAATAACAATAAGTGAGCTGCGCTTTCTTTATCGAACTGTTGAAATTGTGTTTTTTATGCATCTAAACCATTCGGAACTCCTGCGTCGGAGCAAGCTTTATATCGCTTGCTCTGATTTTTTCGCAAAAGGTCTCTTTCGCGTCGGCTATTCACTTGCAAGCGCGCTCATAACGCCTTTTGCTCGCTGCCAACCTTTTGCGAGTGTGTGTCTGAAGTGAATTGACTCTAAATCATTAGCTTCTTTCCGAAAAAGATATATTGGATGTTTTTCCAGCTCAAAGTCATTGTTCTATATTATTCTGTTTTTGTTTTTGCTTGATAAATAAGGAATAATATAAAGTCTAATCATTCCGACAATTAATGAAAGTATTGTAAATGATTTACATATAACTCCAGCAATGGAAAAATTGTTGTCAATAGAACCCCTCTTACGAAAGTTGTATTTTTATTTCCATAGGCAAGGGTGGATAGTACTTTTGCTAACTTTTATATCCCTGCAAAAAAACTAAACCTAAAACGAAAAACAATATGCTAAAAAAATAGTTGATATAGTTTTTATTTTGCGCAAGAGAAATAAAGGTTTTGTTATCTCAAAATCAATTTAGCACATCTATCGCCTATTTCAAATTCTGTGCCGTATGCCTTTGACATTTCGGCATATCTCTCTAAAATAGCATTATCCTTAGCCAGGCGTGGCAACCCAATCTTGGAATGGCGCATGCCAAGTCCAAGCTCCAAAGGTATGAATGTAAGAGATTTGAGCTTTCCGTCTTTCATCTCAAAAGAGGAAGCAACAGATTCCATCATTACGCTCTGCCTTTGCAGTCCACAGGTAAAATCACGCGTTCTTGCTTTAAAAAGTGCATACATTGAGCTGTCTGAAGTAAGATTAAACTGCGCATAAAAATCCTCCGGTGCAAGCTCGCAGTTTTCAAGCTGCAAAAGAAAATCACCAAGTGAATAAAAGATAGGACGCTCTTTGTATAGCTCGAAGGGCCTTAAAAGATGAGGACCATGCCCGATTATGGCATGTGCACCGCAGTCTATACACCTATGGGCAAAATCCTCTATGTATTTGGCCGGAAGGGCATCGTTTTCAAACTGTCTGTCGTGGCTGTGAAGGGAAACAAGTACATAGTCCGCAAAAAAAGCAGCTTCTTCAATAGCTTTTTCGATTCGTGCCATGTCTGCCTTGTTAATTTCCGTTGTAAGTCCGGGTTTACCGACTGCAAAGTGCGTATCGCCAAGGGCAAATATACCCTCGGGAAGCGGATGTGTATATCCTGATTTTACCATTGCTTCATACTTTATATTTACACCTGTTTTTTCGGCAATCCTTTTGAGGTTGGCAATATCCGCATCATCTACCATAAGAGTAGTTTTAATTCTTAAGCCGTTTACACCGGGTCTGCCGGGTAAAAGCCTTGACTGTTCGCCTGCAAGTGCACCCGGCGCAAAGCTTGTAGTACATGCAATAAGTGCAACTCTGCCCTCGGGCAAATCAAGATATTTAGGCGCGGCTGCTTCTCTGAGGTTTCTGCCGATGCCGGCGTGGATATAACCTATATCATCTACATTTTTCAGAGTCTGCAATAGTCCTTCGTGACCAAAGTCAAGGCAGTGGTTGTTTGCAAAGGTTGTCATGTTAAAATTCAGTAGCTTGGTAGACTCCAATACTTTTTTTTCACACCGAAGCCATGTACCACCGCTATAAAAGTTTGCATAGCAATCCTTATTGACAGTGGTTTCAAGATTAAAAAACCTGACATCGCCAAGATTTAAAAATTCTCTTACTTTTTCTATGCCATCATACGCAGTCAAAACTCTTTGAATAGAGGTATCGCCAACTGCTGTAAATTTCATGTTATCTCAGCTCTCCTTCTGCAAGCATAAGTTCAAGTCCTATTGCAAATCCCTTCTTTACGGATGCTTTCTCCAGCCATTCTTCCCGAGTGTGCGGTCCAAATCCGTTGCAAACACCAACACAGATTGCCGGAATACCCAACGAGTGAGGAATATTCGCATCCGTAGAAGCACTTTTTATCTTGACTTTAAGCCCTGTGTACTTCTGCTGGATACTCTTTGTAAGCTCTGTCAGTCTATGCAATTCTTGCATATCCATATGATTCATACAAGGGCGGTCGCCTACAAGTTCTACCTTGAGTTCTTCACAGTTTGCCTTTGCGTTCTCAAATATACTATGATATTTTTCTTTCATCCAATTCAGACAGTCAACATTGTCTGACCGATATTCAACAAGCATTGAGGCATTTTGCGCAATCGTATTTACACTTGTTCCGCCCTCGATCAAACCTACGTTATATGTAGTTTTACTCTCTCCTATTTTAGGAACTTGTATTTTATATATTTCACTGATTATACCGGCAAGCACGTGGATAGCATTGCGATTGCCAAAATTACTATACGAGTGCCCACCCTCGGTAATGGCGGTGACTTTGTAACGATGGGAACCAACACTTTTATTAGACAGTTGACTATAAAAACTATCAAATGTATACATGCGTTTTATTTTGCCTGCAAAGTCTTTAAAAATCTGACGGCAGCCTTTCAGATTTCCAAGGCCTTCTTCGCAAGAATTTGCAACAAACAGTAGGGTACGATTGAGTTGAATTTTATTGTCAAGAATGAATTTCAGTCCTGCAAGGAGTACCGCAAGACAAGCCACATCATCGGTAATGCCGGGACAATGTATTTTGTCTCCGTCATCCACATAATGCAGTGGCACATCAAATGGAAAAACTGTATCTGTATGCGCCATAAAAACAGTCATATCATCATTCGCCTCGCCAACGGTACAGATGACATTCAGTGCTTCGTCAATATAGGCATTATACGCACCTATGCTTTTTAAATATTTTAAAATATATTCGGCTCTTTGTTCTTCATGGCCTGATGGTCCGGGAATAACCGATATTTCGCGCATAAATGTAAGCATTTCATCGTAATAACGATTGGCAATTTCTAATAAATCCATACGCATCACCCCCCTTGAAAATACTAGACAATTATATCACAAATAGCAGAAAAAGTCAACAAGTAGAATCACAATACAACACAAAAGATGCAACATATACTTTTCTTGTGGCAGACCAAGTTTTTCGACAGTCTGCACCACCGGTAAACCGGTGGTTATGCTTTTTTATATGCTGCGAAATAAGAGGCGGTTATGATACAGGCAATGGAAACAAAAATCTTCATATCCGGAATAATCCCGTTGATAAACAAGGTTACGAAAGGCGTAAGGATTGGCTTTATAAAGAATGTAAGGGATGCCATAATGGAACCGCCCTTTTCGATTGCTTTGAAGTAGGATAAGTAGCCGACACCGGTTACCAAAAAACCAAGATAGCACAGAATGGAAAGTGTTTTAGGCGCAAACGGCAAGGAAATATCAACACCCGCAAGGAAAAGAACGACAAGAAGAATGATACTTCCCGTAAAAAATGCACCTGCTGTTTGAATGATTCCGCCATATCTTTTTGAATATTTATTTCCTAAAATCGTATAAAGACTGAATGCAACTGCAGCAAATACCGCGAGTGCAATGGATGACAAGTTTGTACCCGATGTGAAATCTGCACAGAGAATAGCAACACCGATGATACCAAATGCAAGTGCGATTGTCTTATTCACGGAAAGTCTTTCTTTGTTGAAAAGAAGTGCAAACAGAATCGTGAATATAGAGTTTGCCGAGAAAATGATTGCAACAAGAGACGGTGAATCGGCAATCTTAACCGAAATCTGCAAGGCGAGCATACTGACACAGACAAACAAAATGCCCAGTAGAGTGATCATTCCCAAATCTTTGAGAGTAATATGTATTTTCTCTTTTTTTAATTTTATCATTGCCGGCGGCAACAGCAATAAAGACCCGATAAAAAACCGCCAGAATGTGATTGCATACGGGTTTACATCGTTGGAAATTAGCTTGCTCACGGGTTCTAATGTGACAAATAGAACGGCTGTCAGCAATGTGTATAGAATACCATTTTTCATTGTAATCAGCTCCTTATTTCAAGTAGTATACTATAATTTTATTGTTTTGTAAAGAATATAATAAAACACAGCAGCCGTATATTATAATATATAGCGTATCAACGCTTACCTTTCCGCCCAAAGAATAAAGGGGGGAACAAAAGGAGCCGTAGCAAAATGATGATGAAAAATCTTTTTGCTACGGCTCCTTGGGGCTGGAGAAAAATCGTGCAGAATGGACAAACTGCGCCAAAGCCGCAGGCTTTGGGTTCCCGAAGGCGTACACAGGTACGTCGAGAGGCGAAGTTTGTTCATAGCATAAAGTATTTTTTTTTAAAAATGCATGGTTTAGCGAATTTTCACCCTAACTTTCTGACTCTTATAAGGCATATCCGCATCTTCTCAAGAATCGTGTGCTTTATGCGGTCTGTGCATTTTTCTACGGCTCCCTTTTTTGCGATTTTTCTTTTGTACTATGCAAACACTTGGATGGCATTCATCATGATTTGTGCCACTTCTGCCCTTGTAGCCGTATGCAAAAGTCCGAGGGTGCCATCACCCATGCCTCTTATAATCTTGTTGTATACAGCCCAATCTGCTGCCGGCTGCATCATTTTATCCTTTTTATAATCAGAAAACTGTGCCGCACTGCCTGCCCCGTCCGGCAAATCAGCCCCGATATATTTGGAGAAATTGTACATCGCCTGTATCATCTCACTGCGACGTATCGGCATTTCCGGCATAAACTCCTCACTTACATCATACGGTAAAATGGCATTGTCATGTGCCCAAGCCACATAGTCATAATACCAACTGTCTTTTTCCACATCCCGGTAGGGAAGCGATGCTGCATTGTTGCTGATTTTTCCGCCCAAGCTTTCATACATACGGCCTAAAACGGTAAAGAACATAGCCCTTGTCATTTCGGTATCCGGCGAAAAGGTATTGTCGGTTGTTCCTTTAAAGAGCTTTCGATTCACAACGGCTGTTACAACATCCTTTGCCCAATGGTTTTCCATGTCTATAAACTGCCCGGAAAGCACCCGAACCGCCACTGCAGCCATTCCGCCGCCGGACGTAAAGGCACGTATAACAGCATATCCCGCCTTCTTTGCCTGCACAATGCCGTCTGCACTGACCTCCACGGCCGTATAATTCTCGTTCTCCCAATACAGCGTACCGCTGCCCTTGGAAAAGCTGGGTGATAACGAAACGCTTTCCCCTGCTTTGAGTGTGATACTCTCATTTAGTCTTATATAGTCGGCACACACAAAGCCTTGCACTGATCCGCTTTGCACCTGATACCAATACGGATTCTTTAAAAGCTGTATGCGATCTGTTGTATCGGTTCGTATGCCGGACAAAATAGTGCAGTCATTTCCTCCGGTCAGCCGACCAACCACCTCATACGCAGTAGAAGGGCCGCTTCGAATATTCACGCCGTCCCCGGTGCATGTCCCCGTTTGCTGTCCTGCCCCATCAAACACCACCTTGGTATTGCTTGCAGGTATATCCGAAAAGGTCGGAATATAAAACACCTTTGCATCCTGCAGTGTCCCCCCCGTGCGATACCCCTCGTATGTGGAAAGGGCCTGCCCGGCGGCACCGTAAATACTCGTCATATATTGATGTGAATACTTTGTGTACCCACTATCCGGCGAAATGTTAAAGCGTTCAAAATACAGCGTGTTCTGCCCTTTGGAGATATATAGGCTACCCAGCCATACCGCGCCGTTTATAATAGATTTCTCCGGTGTTGTCCACGGGCGGCCATAAGATGAACCTAAGCTTGCCCAGTTAAGACCATTTGAAATAGGATCTGCCCCATCATTGGCCCCTATATTATAGAAGTTATAAATCCCCTTATAATTGCCGTACGTACCGGTCACACTGCCGCTTGGCGTAGTGCCGATTTCTGAGCGGATTTTAGCAGCCAGGTAATAAGGGCTGACCGCACTTGCCTCTGCCGCCTCCATAATCACATCGGCATATGTTTTTTCCGTTTCGATCCTCTCTCCGGTGTCGGTAACATAGGAAATCAGCGTTTTATGCATAAACGTTCCGTCTAAAATCAGCTCCACCCCTTCCTTTGTATGATACTTTTCATCATACGAAAGGGCTTCAAACATAAAGATATAGCTTTCGGATAGAAAATTTCCCGGATTCAAGAAATAATCCACAATCGGCGCAGAAGCCGCATGCCATACCGATGCATCATGGTAGGTATAGGTCCCGGTTGCCGGGTTATAATGCCCCTCATTATGGGCTCGCAGAAGCGGACTATAATACTTTTCCACCAAGCTCTTTTTTCCTGTTTCTGCCGCCACCACGTCCTGAAACGAAAGCCCTGTCGGCACAGCAACAAATACCCACTCCGGGTACTTTTCATGCAGTGCGCGGAGCTTCGTCTGCCAAGCAGACGGAAAGGCTGTAATCTCACTATCATAGTCTGCTGCTGCAGGAATCTGCAACAGGCACAGCAAGCACAATAGTGCAAGAATTCTTTTTATCATATGTATCGCTTCCCCATTCGGTAGTCTTCGTTATGTAGCACAGATGACCATTTTCTCTGTTTCATGCATTTCGATTCCCTTTTAATAATAGCCCATTTTTTAGGCAAAGTCAAGGGATATTTGCTGGCAATATAAAAAATCCTTGCATTTTTATGCAGAATGTTCTATAATGGATATGTTGTGAATAAATGTGTTTCAACTAACAGATTAAAGAAAGGATAGATAAACCATGATTTTTGAAAAAGTTGCTGAAATCATTGCAGACCAGATCGGTGTCGATGCTGCAAGCATTACTGAAGAAGATTCCTTTATTGATACACTGGGAGCAGATTCTCTGGATATTGTAGAACTCATTATGTCCTTTGAAGATGAGTTTTCTCTGTCTATTTCCGATGAAGATGCCGAAAACATTCGTACAGTAGGTGATGTTGTTGCCTACATCAAAGCCAATGCCTGATACAATCGCCTACATTGGGCAAATTACCGGACATAACTTTCATAATGCGTCACTGATTTTAGAGGCACTGACACACAGTTCCTATGCTACGGAAAAGGGTTGCATTTGTAACGAGCGATTAGAGTTTTTAGGTGATTCCATTCTCAGCATCATTGTAAGCGACTATCTTTTTCATCATAAGCCTACATTGCCGGAAGGGGAAATGACCCGTGTGCGTGCCGCTGTGGTTTGTGAACGCACGCTTGCAAAGTGTGCGCGGGAAATCCGGCTTGGCAGTGTCCTTCGATTGGGGCATGGCGAAGCACGAAGCGGCGGTGCTGATAGGGACTCCGTTTTGGCTGATGCTACGGAGGCGGTCATTGCTGCACTCTATTTAGACGGCGGCTATATTGTGGCAAAAACGTGGGTACTCTCCCTTTTAAAAGAATCGATTGCCGCTGCGCTCTCCGTGCATGAAAGCCGTGACGCGAAAACGGCCTTGCAGGAACGGTTTCAAGGGAAAAATGCCGTTTTGCCTGTATACACCGTTTTAGAGGAATCCGGCCCCGCCCATAACAGATTTTATCAAGTCGCAGTTGCCGTAGGCGAGAAAACGCTCGGCATAGGACAAGGAAGAAGCAAAAAGCTTGCGGAGCAGGCCGCTGCAAAGGCTGCATTGGAGACACTGCAATGAAAACCCATATGAATGTACCCATTTTTATTCCACATTTGGGATGTCCGCATAGCTGTGTGTTTTGCAATCAACACTCTGTCACGCATATTCAAGCGGCACCCTCTCCGGAGAGTGTCGCTCTTTATATTCAAAAATGTCTTGCCAATAAAGGGAACCGTACTGCGGAAGTTGCCTTTTTCGGCGGAAGCTTTACCGGTCTGCCCCTTTCCACGCAGGCCGCCTATCTTGCGGCGGCGGCTCCTTTTGCCGCCAGGGGAGAAATAACCGGAATTCGCCTTTCCACGCGGCCGGATTTCATCTCTTCTAATATATTGGATTTTTTACGGGAACACTATGTGAAGCATATTGAGCTCGGCGCGCAATCCATGTGCGATGCTGTTTTAACAGCCTGCGGGCGAGGCCATACGGCAGCAGATACTGTGCGTGCATCTGCCCTGATTTTAGAAAAAGGATTTGTTTTAGGACTACAGATGATGACCGGACTGCCGGGAAGTACCCCGGCGCACGAGGCGGATACCGCCCGTGCTTTTGTCCGGCTTGGCGCTACGGAGGCAAGAATCTACCCCACCGTCGTATTTCGCGATACCGCGTTATATACGAGCATGCAAAAGGGTCAATATGTACCGCAGACCGTCGAGGAGGCTGTTTCTGCTGCAGCAGAAGCATTGTTTATTTTAGAAAGCGGCGGCGTACACGTTTTACGCATTGGCTTACAGGAAACCGAAACGCTGGGCGGCACCATTGCAGGAGGTGCTTATCATCCGGCTATCGGCGAATTGATTCGTGCGCGCAGGTGGCGCATACAGATGGAACAAGCAGTTGCCGCTTGCAATGCTTCTGCCGTAACCATCACCTTTCCGGCGCATTTACACTCCCAAATTGTGGGGCAACATCGAGAGAACATATGCTACTTGGAAGAAAAATATAAGGTAAAGCTACGGCTTGTTCCGGGCAAAACCTTTTCTGTGGAGGGATAATATGAATATACCGATTTCAACCGATTTAAGCAAAATCCGCGAAAAAAAGGGATTTATATGCGACATGGACGGCGTTATCTATCACGGCAGCCGTCTTTTAGATGGCGTACAAGACTTTGTGGATTGGCTGCAACGGGAAAATAAGCATTTTCTGTTTTTAACGAATAGCAGTGAACGCTCTCCAAAGGAGCTCAGTCTCAAGCTTTCACGCTTAGGGCTTACGATAGACCCTTCTCATTTTTATACCAGCGCACTGGCGACGGCCTCATTCCTGTCCAGTCAATGTCCCGGTGGCAGTGCCTATGTAATTGGGGAGCCGGGACTAACTGGCGCATTATACGATGCCGGTATTATGATGAATGACTATAATCCGGACTATGTGGTCGTGGGCGAAAGCCGTTCGTATAGTTACGAGAAAATTGAGCACGCTATCCACCTTGTCCTAAACGGCGCACGCCTTATTGGCACAAATACCGATATTACCGGTCCTTCCGAACGCGGTATTCTGCCGGCCTGCCGCGCCCTTATCGCACCGATTGAAATGGCAACCGGCCGAAACGCCTATTATATCGGCAAACCCAACCCGATTATTATGCGGCATGCCATGCGCCGCATCGGTCTATGTCGCGAAGAAACGGCGATCATTGGTGATCGTATGGATACGGACATTGTTTCAGGCATCCAGACGGAAATCGATACCATTTTGGTTTTAAGCGGCGTAACCGGCGAAAAAGAGCTTATGGAAATGCCGTATAAGCCGAATTACATTCTTCCCGGTGTAGGGCACATTCCTCCGCTGCAATGAACCTTTTTACCGCCGGCAAGAACGATGACGGGTGTCGAGTAGATGCTTTTTTGCGGCGAATGATGCCGGATGCGCCGCAAAGCCTGATTTATAAATATATCCGCACAAACAAGGTTAAGCTGAACGGCAAAAAGCCTAAGCCGGAAACCATTATAGCGGCCGGGGATGAAATAAAATATTTCGGGGATGCTGCACTTCTTTCCCAAAAGACATCTGCTCCAATGAAGGCCACTATGCCAAAAGTTTTGTATGAAGACGAAAACATTGTTCTTTTATACAAGCCGGCCGGTGTTGCTTGTCAACCGGATCGCGTGCGTACGAAGGACACAATGGTAGATCGCCTGCGTTGGTATCTTTACCAAAGCGGCGCCTTTCAACCGGAAGGAGAACACGGTTTTGCACCTGCCCTTTGCAATCGGTTGGACGTAAACACGCGTGGCATTGTCATTGGTGCAAAAAACATGGCCGCCCTTCGCGAAATGAATGCGCGGATCAAGCAGGGGGAAGTACGGAAGTTTTACCTGTGCCGCGTTGTGGGCAAACCGCCAAAGGCACAGGGCGTTATTCGCACCCATTTGCAAAAGGATGCAAAAACCAACATCAGCCGTGTGTCTGATACCGGAAAATATGCAGAAACACAGTATCGCCTTCTATCTTCGGATGCAGAAAGCAGTCTTTTGGAAATCGAGCTCATTACCGGGCGTTCGCACCAAATTCGCGTGCACATGCAAAGCCTGGGTTGCCCCATAGTCGGCGATCCGAAATACGGCAAGGGTGGCAAGGGGCAAGATTTATTTGCCTATAAATTGCAGTTTGCTTTTCAAACACCATCTGTTATTTTGCGTGCGGTAAGTGGAAAAACATTTGTCGCACCCTGACAAAAACATTTATTATCGGCACAAAAAGGTGCCGTAGAAAAATGCACAGACCGCATGACGCATATGATTCTTGCGCATATGCGGATCAGCCTTATAAGAGTCAAACAGTTAGGGTGGAAATTCGCTAAACCATGGCATTTCTTAAAATAAAATGCTTTATGCTATGAACAAACTTCGCCTCTCGACGTACCTGTGTACGCCTTCGGGAACCCAAAGCCTGCGGCTTTGGCGCAGTTTGTCCATTCTGCACTATTTTTCTCCGGCCCCAAGGGGCCGTAGCAAAATGCACAGACCGCATAAAGCATACGATTCTTGCAAATAAGAGAATAAGCCATATAAGAGTCAAAAAGTTAGGATGGAAATTCGCTAAACCATGCATTTCTTAAAATAAAAATGCTTTATGCTATGAACAAACTTCGCCTCTCGACGTACCTATGTACGCCTTCGGGAACCCAAAGCCTACGGCTTTGGCGCAGTTTGTCCATTCTGCACGATTTTTCTTCAGACCCAAGGGGCCGCAGCAAAGAGATTTTTCATCATCATTTTGCTACGGCTCCTTTTTATGGCAGGGAAAGTTTCGCATTTGGAGTATGCGAGAGTCTTTTCAGAGAAGGCGGAGCCAACCGCGATGCTATCTCCCCCGAAAGGCTTAGGGCGAAAAATAGAGGGATTCGGCACGATTTGCCGCGCGAGACAGAAAGAAAAAAATATGCAGGTTCCTATTTTGGAAACCTGCATATTTTGTTTGCAATTTACATTCCGTGTATTGCGTTTATTCCGGCATAATGGTTATTACCGTAGCTTCAAACGCACCGGTGGTGATTGCACCGATGACAGATACGGACATCCCTTCCTTCAAGTCAGAAGGCTTTTTATTCGTCGCATCTGCGCTATTAATAATCTTCAGGTTAGACCGTTTGGTAAAGACTTGCATGGTCGAGGTTGAGCCATCTGCAGCGGTCACAATCATGGAGAAGAAGCCATAGGCGTTATTCACAGTTTCAATTTTACCTACAATTGCCGCCGTTGCAGCCGGAGATTTTGCAGTAAGCGAAGTGACGGTATCGCTATCAACGCTTGCTGAAATCGCAGCGCCGAGGCGGAGGCTGTAAATATCCCCCTTTGCCCCATCTACCGTGTATTCGCAATCGCGAGACAAACTGTAGGAAGATACAGCATTATTGGCACGGATTTTAATGGAAGGCAGGGTCGCAATCGTAATTTCATCAATGGTACCTTCCAAAATGTATTTTGTGCTGGTAGCGGTTACGGTTTGCACAGTATCATAGCGAAGCACAATGGTGACCTTATCCCCCACCAGAATTTTATCAACATCCACACTTACATTATTACGCTTTGCAGTCGCATCATTTGCAACCGGATAGCTTTCCACCTGCCCATTGGTCAGGAGAATAGAGAAAGAAAGCTTCGGTTCGAAGGCAATGGCATCCACCGTTCCTTTAATGGTGCGTTCGCTCTCTGTTGCCTCAATCGAAATGACTTCCTTATTGCGAATCTGCAAGGTAACTGCCTGGGTACGCTTTAAGTCACTCAGCTTCCCGGCATTGCCCTGATAAAGCACCGCAACATCTTTGGTAAAGGTATAGGTTACAGCGTTTGAAGAATCCCCGATATCCGCAACAGCAATTGTACCTGTATCTCCAAAAAGAGTGATGGAACTGATGACGCCTTTTACAGTTTCATCCGGCATATGCGAAATCGTTTCAATTGCATAGACCACGCCGCCGCGCTTTACAATTAAGACTTCCGCACCGGCAAAAATACGCGTTAGATCTGTGCTATATCCGTCCTGCTTAATCATCGGGTCAACATCAAACGGGATTTCAAGCGAAACAGAGGTTTCACCGTCCTCCGTATAGCGAATCACATCGTTTTCACTATCCACTTCCTTAACGGTACCATAGATATACGTTTCGGAAACGATTCTGCGAAGACGATACAAAAGCGTTGCAATCTGCGCACGCGTCACATCCTGCATGGGAGCAAAAGGCGTACCGTTTGCCGTCTGCCCCATGCCGTTCATGAGGCCGGCATCGGTTACAAAACGGACATAAGGCTTGGCATCTGCCGGGATTTCAGCAGAGTCAGAATAATCCGCCGTGGTTGCACTCTCATCAATATCTCCTTCCCCGCCAATGACTTTCGTTAAAAGCTTGGCAACCTCGTAGCGTTTCATGCCGGTATTGGCATTTTCGCTGGAAAGGTAATAAGGCAGTTCTTTTTCGGACAAAATGCCTTTATAGAGGAGGAAAGAAACTTCCCCCTTATACGGCGTTTCGTATTTTTCCAAAACGTCCTCATAAAAAGAGGTTGCGAGGGAAACGAAGGGGGCAACCGTCTGATTCGTATAGCCCACTATACGTGCAGAGAGGACAAGAGCCTCTGTTTTGGAAATGGTCCGATCCGGCTTAAAAGTGTTATCGGTATATCCTTTGATAACGCCGTCCTCTACCAGTTCCTCAATTGCATCATACGCCCACGCATGGGTGGCCGTTGTAACATCGGGAAAAGTGGCCGCAGAGGCGGTAAATGACATGGGGACGAAAAGTAAAGAGGCGCTCAGAATTGTGCAAATGAATTTTTTCAACATATAAGCATAACCATCCTTTCCTACAATTACTTACAGTATACCATGCATTACAAGAAAATTCAACAGTTTTTGACTGTTTTTGCAATTATTTTTTCAAAATTTTGTTATGCAGCATACGGGATAAAACAGCGATGACGAAAAGAGAGATGATCAGTTCAAAAAGCATGTAGGAGCCGTTATATAAAAAGGAGTAAAGCGGCACGGAGACGCCGTCCCAGGCATAAATGCCCCAAATCAGGATCCCGGACAAGAAGTGGCAGACAAACCGCAAAAAAATGACAACAACCGTTGCGGCGGCCGGTGCCCACATTTTGCCGCAAAACACCTTATCCTGCAACACGCCGGCAAGGCCTAAAACGCCGAAGGCAAGGACATAATCCAATACAATCACGGCGGCATAGGAGAGGAAGTTTGTAACCGGTGGAGCGGGCAATCCGTTTGTAAAAATGGAAATGAGTCCGAAAAGAATGCCGCTGCCTATGCCCCACTTTGTGCCGTAAAGAAAAGCCAGCAGAAGAATCGGTACCATGGAGCCGGCGGTCACACTACCGCCATACGGTGCATCAAAGACCCTGATGAGGGACAAAACAGTGGCGAGGGACAGCATAATCCCGGTAATGGTTATTTTTTTTGTCATGAGATTCATCCTTTCATAATAAACAGATTGGGTGCCATTACGCAAAAATGAGCTTTCCTTTGTATACGGAAGGCCCGACGCCCTTCTTGCAAATGCAGAAAAAGTATACCATTTGTTTCGGCGATTGTCAAATTTTTACGCTCGGGGAAAGACATGCAGAAAAAACAGCAAAGATTTTCTACTGTGAAAAACCCTGTAAAATATATAAAAAAAAGTTGCTTTCTGTGGGAAAATAATGTATAATAGCATAGAGGTGATAGGATATGCAGAGGCTGGTTTTAATTGTCGAGGATGAGAAACCAATTGTAGATATTTTAAAGTATAACTTAGAACGCGAAGGTTATAAAGTGATTTTTGCACTGGACGGTGAGGAGGGGTTAAATTTAGCCCTTACAAAGGCACCGGATTTAATCTTGCTTGACGTTATGCTACCTCGCATGGACGGCTACGATGTATGCCGGCGGATTCGCGAAAAATCCAATGTACCCATTTTAATGCTGACTGCCCGGGGCGAAGAACTGGACAAGGTGTTGGGGCTTGAAATGGGCGCGGATGATTATATCACAAAGCCTTTTGGCGTGCGGGAACTGATGGCGCGCGTGAAGGCGAACCTGCGGCGCACGGAGCCGAATGTCGAGAATGCCTCTGTCATCCGCTTCGGTGAGTTTTGCATTTTATGCGAACGATATGAGATTACAAAGGACGGGCAGACGGTAGATCTTACCCTACGTGAATTTGAGCTGATTAAGTTTTTGGCCCAGCGCCCGGGCAAAATTTTTACAAGAGAAAATCTTCTGGAAGAAGTTTGGGGGTATGAATATTACGGCGATGTTCGCACGGTGGACGTTACAGTGCGCCGTCTGCGCGAAAAAATTGAGGACGACCCGGCAGAGCCGAAGTATATTATGACAAAGCGCGGTGTCGGCTATTACTTGAAGGTGGATAATGTTTAAAAGTATCCAGTGGAAGGTGCTGACCATCTTTATTTTCCTGGTTGTATCGGTAATGGTGGTGGTCGGAACCTTTCTGCTTGACCGAATCAGCGATTATTATCATGATGAATTCCGCACCCAAATGGAAGAAGCCGTGTTTACGGACGGGTTTGTGAACCAACTAAGCAATGCCGCCAAGGAGGCCGCACCGCTTACGGATTTGCGTACAATATTGGATGCACATGCAGGCCGTATGGGCATAGATTCCTACCGGAGCTACTATATTCTAAATGGGCAAAACGGGGAGCTTTTGTTTGCTTTGGACGGCAGCACCCATGTGGAGGCAACCCAAAATTTGATGACGGCAATGACAGGGCGACTCGGAAACGCTGTGGATAGACGCAGCGCGGTTATGGATTATGCGTGCCCGGTGGGGAATAATACTTATATTATTTATATCAGCGACAGCAAGGAAGAACTGTACGCCATCATGGAAAACGTGTTTACCATCATTCTGTGGGGGTTGATTTTAGGCGTCGCACTCTCGATCTTTTTGGGGCTTATTTTGTCCCGGACCATTATTGCGCCGATTGCGTCGCTGAAAAAAAGGGCGGAAAAAATTGCCGCCGGCGATTTTGATAACAAAATTGCGGTGCGCTCCCGCGATGAAATCGGGCAGCTTACGGTTTCTTTTAATACGATGGCAGCGGATTTAAAACGCTCCTTAGACGATATTGTGACAGAAAAGAATAAGGTAGAAACCATTCTGGCATACATGACGGACGGCGTTATGGCGTTCTATCGCGATGGCAGCGTGATGCATATAAACCCGGCTGCCAAGGAAATGCTCTCGCCGGAGGAGGGCGAAAACTTCGACAGCTTGTTCGCACGGCTGGAAGCAGGCATTACCATCAATACGCTTTTGTATTTAGAACAGGAAAAAGCCGTGGAAAAAAATATCACCATTGGCGAGCGGCATATCAAGGCATTTTTCGCAAAGCTGACGCCGCGCCGCGGCCCGGCAGACGGTATTGTTGTGGTTTTGCAGGATATTACGGAGCAAACCCGTATGGAAAAATCCCGGCGGGAATTTGTGGCCAACGTATCGCATGAATTACGCACGCCGCTGACCAATATTAAAAGCTATGCGGAAACGCTTCTGGAAACCGAGGAAAAGGATTCGATTGGCCATAATTTTCTGCAGGTGATTAACAGTGAGGCAGACAGAATGACCCGTATTGTACGGGATCTGTTAACCCTTTCCCAGTTGGATTACGGGCATAATCTGCAAAAAGCGCCCTTCCCCTTACCGGCGCTTGTCCGCGAGGTTGTGCGGAAGCAGAGCATGGCGGCGGAAAAGGCCAAACAAACCTTAACCTTTACAGACCACGCGGCGCATTTGCCGCCGGTCAATGGGGATCGGGACAGAATTGAACAGGTGCTTATCAACATTATCTCTAACGCGATGAAATATACGCCAAACGGTGGGTCGATTCTGGTGGATTGCACCGCACGCGTTTCGGAGGCGGTGATTACCGTCACGGATACGGGCATCGGCATCCCAAAAGAGGATTTACCCCGGATTTTTGAACGGTTTTATCGCGTAGATAAAGCGCGCAGCCGCAAAATGGGCGGTACGGGCTTGGGGCTTGCTATTGCCAGGGAAATTGTAGAGGCACATGGCGGCCGTATTATTATAGAAAGTGAAAAAGGAAAGGGAACAAGGGTGCAGATTATTCTGCCGATTTACGGCGGTGGAGACTCTGCATAAGAGTATGCAAATTTTGGCAATTGAGAGTGCCGCAAAGGCCGCCGGAGCAGCAGTTTTGTGTGATGGACGGCTGATATGCGAGCAATTTGTAAATAATGGGTTGACGCATTCACGTACCTTGATGGAGCTGATTGACGGGGTGCTGCGTGCGGCCGGGAAAAAGGTGACGGATATGGACGGAATTGCGGTGGACGTAGGGCCCGGCTCCTTTACAGGCATCCGCATTGGTCTTGGCACGGCGAAGGGACTTGCATTGGGGGCAGATAAGCCGATTGCGGCAGTCCCCTCCCTCCTGGGAATGGCGTGGCTCATGGCGGGCTACCCCGGCACGATTGTACCCATCATGGACGCGCGGCGCGGCGAGGTGTATGGCGCGGCCTATGCATTTGAAAACGGTGTGCCAAAGGAGATTCTTCCGATGGAACCGCAACCGCTTTCTGCACTTTTGGAGAAGATCGATACCGCTGTTTTTATCGGGGACGGCGCGGAAGTGCATAGAGAGGCGATTATAGAAAAAATGGGCAACAGAGCAGATTTTGCGCCACCGCATTTATTGCATCAACATGCGGCAGGTGTGGGACTGGCGGCTAGACATATCGAGTGGCAGTCCGCCCATGACGCCGCCCCTATTTATTTGCGGCTTGCCCAGGCAGAAAGAGAATGGCTGACAAAGGAGAACAAGGATGATTGTCATAGGAAGTGACCACGGCGGATACCGGTTAAAAGAAGTTCTGAAAGCGCATCTGACTTCGCAAAACATTTCGTTTTTAGATGTCGGCTGTACAGGAGAAGCTTGTGATTATCCGGATATTGCGGCAAAGGCTGTACAAAAAATATTAGATGGCACATGCAGCGAGGGCATTTTATGCTGCGGCACAGGCATAGGGATTTCGATTGCGGCCAATCGCTACCCGGGGATTCGGGCGGCGGTCGTGTCAGATCCTTTGGCCGCTACATTGACAAAGCAGCACAATAATGCCAATATCCTTTGTATGGGAGGCAGAATGATTGGCGAGGAAATGGGCAAAGCCTGTGTGGATGCATGGCTGCATGCAAGCTTTGCCGGCGGCCGGCATGCCATCAGAATAGATAAATTGGAAAAGGAGAGAACGCTATGAAGTGCCCTTATTGTGACGCGCTCGATAGCAAGGTTTTAGATTCGCGCCCCACAGATGATGACAATGCGATTCGACGGCGGCGGCAATGCCTAAGCTGTCAGAAGCGCTTCACCACCTATGAAAAGGTGGAAGGTGTACCGGTTATGGTAATCAAAAAGGATAAGGGCAGAGAACCCTTTGACAGAGAAAAGCTTTTGCGCGGTATCGTCAAGGCATGCGAAAAGCGGCCGGTCCCGTTTGAAGTCATGGAGAATATGACGCTTGTAATTGAAAACATTCTTCAGAACTCCTTGGATCGCGAAGTGACCTCTTCGCGGATTGGTGAACTTGTGATGGAACAGCTGAAAAATATTGACGAGGTGGCCTATGTTCGTTTTGCCTCGGTTTATCGGCAGTTTAAAGATATCAATACATTTATGCAAGAGCTGCGCAAGCTGCTGACGGAAAAAAAATAAGCCTGCATAGCGCAGAAGAGGAAGGAAGCTTAAAAATGACAAAGGTTAGAACACGTTTTGCACCCAGCCCCACCGGGTACATGCATATCGGAAATTTGCGTACGGCTTTGTATGCGTACCTGCTGGCAAAGTCGCAGGGGGGAGATTTTATTCTGCGTATTGAGGACACCGACCGGGAACGGTATGTGGACGGTGCGGTGGATTTGATTTATAAAACAATGGCAGAAACCGGCCTTGTCCATGATGAAGGCCCGGACGTGGGCGGACCATACGGCCCGTATGTGCAAAGTGAACGCATCGACATTTACAAAAAGTACGCAGAGGAACTGGTGGAAAAAGGGCATGCTTACTACTGCTTCTGCACCAAGGAACGCCTGGACGAATTGCGGGTAAAGCAGGAAGCACTCAAAATTCCTTCTAAGTATGACGGCCGCTGTGCAAGCCTTACAAAAGAAGAAATTGCAGCGAAAATTGCGGCCGGAGAGCCGTACGTTATTCGCCAGAAAATCCCGCGCGAGGGCGTAACGACATTTGAAGATGAGGTGTTTGGCAAAATCTCTGCACCGAATGATACACTGGATGATAACGTACTGCTAAAATCAGATGGCTTGCCGACATATAACTTTGCCAACGTGGTGGACGATCATTTGATGAAGATTACCCACGTAGTACGCGGTAGCGAGTATTTGTCCTCTACCCCGAAATATAACCTTTTATACGAAGCGTTTGGATGGGAAATTCCGAAATACATTCACTGCTCCGCAATTATGAAGGATGCACACCGCAAGCTTTCCAAGCGTGAAGGCGATGCTTCCTATGCGGACTTTGTGGATAAGGGGTATTTAAAGGATGCCGTATTAAATTATATTGCCCTCTTAGGCTGGAGCCCCGGGGATACACAGGAAATCATGAGCCTTAATGATATGATTCGCCTTTTTGACGTAAAGGGCATCAGCAAATCGCCCGCAATTTTTGACCAGGAAAAGCTGAACTGGTTAAACGGCGAATATATCCGCGCACTGGATCCGGCTGCATTTCACGAAATGGCGATGCCTTACTATAAGGCGAATATCACAAGAGATGTAGATCTGACCTTATTAAGCGCCGTATTGCAGCAGCGCACAGAAAAGCTTTCGGATATTCCGGAACAGATTGACTTTATTGATACGCTGCCTGCGTATGAAAAAGAACTGTATTGCCACAAAAAGATGAAAACCAATCTGGAGAACTCCTTAGCCTCTTTAAAAGAGATTCTCCCCCGCCTTCAAGCGGTGACGGATTGGACCAAGGATACACTGCATGACCTCTTAATCGGTCTTGCACAGGAACTTGAAGTGAAAAACGGCATCATTCTTTGGCCGCTTCGCACCGCCTTATCCGGGAAGGCCTTTACGCCCGGTGGCGGGATTGAGCTGGCAGCGATTTTAGGAAAAGAAGAAAGCCTTGCACGTATTGAAAAAGGAATTGCCCTTTTAGAGGGATAAGGAGAAGCTTATGGAAGAATTAACACTTCGCAAATGCCCCGGTGGATACAAGCGGGACGATGTAAATCATTACGTAGCTTCCTTGGTGGCGAAATATGAAAAAGAGATTGCCGATGCCCAAAAGGAAGCGGAAAACGCACGCTGTGAGAACGCGGCACTCACCAAGCAGAATGCGGAGCTTTTTCGCAAGGTGGAACAGCTGGAGGCAGACCGGGATTCGGTTTCGCGCGCGGTGATTGCGGCTCAGCAGCAGGCAGATCTGATTTGCGAGGAAGCAAAACGCAAGGGCGATGCCCTTTTACAGGAAAAGGCGGAAGAGGTTGCACAGACGGAGAGAACGCTGCAGCGGTTGCAGGGGGAAATTCGTTCCCTGCGGCTTGCGGCAACCGCGGCTATCCGAAAGTATGAGCGTGAACTCAACGCCATTTCCGTACAGGATGATGAGGAAGAAGACATATAGAATGACTTGCCGCAACCAAGCGGCAGAATGGATGCAGATATGTTTGTAAAGGTAAATACGGCCGGTCTCTATGGAATGGAAGGCCAACCGGTTACAGTGGAAGCAGATGTTTCCCAGGGTATGCCGGCATTTGAAATTGTAGGGTTGCCGGATACGGCAGTCAAGGAAGCCAAAGAGCGCGTGCGCGCAGCGATCAAGAACTGCGGCTATTCGTTTCCGGCAAGGCGCTTTACGATCAATTTAGCACCGGCCAGCCTTCGGAAGGCAGGCCCTGCCTTTGATTTGCCGATTGCCGTTGCGCTCCTTTTTGCAACGGAACAAATAAACGGTGTGCCTCCGTCGGATACGGCTTTTATCGGGGAGGTTTCCTTAGCCGGCGATTTGCGCCCGGTCAGCGGGATTTTGCCGCTTGTCATGGGACTCGCAAGCCATGGGATCAAACAAGTAATCGTACCTTATGAGAATGCGCGGGAAGGCGCATTGGTAGAGAACGTCAGCGTGTTTGGCGCAAAAACCTTGTATGATGTTATGCAGCATCTTAAAGGGGAAGCACGATTGCCGCGCGCCGCGGAAAATGCAAGGCAGCTTTTGGAGGAAGGCAGAGACGGGATGCCGGACTTTGCGGAGGTTAAGGGACAGGAAAACGCAAAGCGCGCACTGGAAATTGCGGCGGCCGGCGGCCATAATTGTCTGCTGGTGGGGCCGCCCGGCGCAGGCAAGACGATGCTTGCGCAGCGGCTCCCTTCTATTTTACCGCCAATGACGCCGGAAGAAGCGTTGGCTGTGACAAGAATTCATAGTGTGGCCGGGCTTTTAAATGAGAACACACCGCTTGTGACCGTGCGCCCATTTCGTGCACCCCATCACAGCGCCTCCACGGTAGGGCTAACCGGCGGCGGGCAGTCCGTTCGGCCGGGTGAGATTTCGCTTGCACATGGCGGCGTCCTGTTTTTAGATGAATTACCTGAATTTCGCCGGGATGCCATGGAGATTCTGCGGCAACCCTTAGAGGACGGACAGGTAACCATAACGCGTGCGGCGGCAACATATACCTACCCCAGCGCCTTTATGCTGGTAGCGGCTATGAACCCTTGCCGGTGCGGATATTACGGCGATCCTACCCATCGCTGCCGCTGTTCGGAAAGCAGTGTGCGGCAATATGCCGGAAAAATCAGCGGACCGCTTTTGGACAGAATTGATTTAAAGGTGCATGCCCTGCCGGTCAGCTACAAGGCTCTGCAAGGCGGACAGGCAGAACCCTCTGCCGTGATACGGGCGCGCGTCATCGCGGCCAGAGAAAGACAAAAGCGCCGTACCGGGCGGGAAATCCATTATGAAAATGCAAAGCTTGCAGCCGCGGAGTTAGAAAAATACTGCATTCTGACCAAGGAGGCAGAGCGCATGCTGCGAGATGCCTTTACCAGCATGCAGCTGAGTATGCGTGCGTATTCACGCATTGTCAAGGTTGCGCGTACCATAGCGGACCTTGCTGATGCAGAAAAAATAGAGAGTATGCATATTGCCGAAGCGGTTCGGTATCACATGGAAAGCGACAGACTTTCATAGATCACAAGTTTTATAGGGGGATAACATGTCAAGAAAGAAGAGCTTTTTTAAAAGAAATAAAATCTGCTTAAATCCAATCATCAATTTTCTGTTGTTTTATATCGTTGTCAGAATAGTTCTGCATAATCGGGGAATTTCTATTGGTATGATGACAGGATATGCAATTTGCGCCATCTTAATCAATGGGATGACATTTTTATGGCTTACCAAGCATAAGAGAAAATCGAGAGCGGTTTTTTGGCAAACAGTGGGAATTTACAGCGGAATTTTTATTGTGCTTGCATTGGCAGCGACGGGATTAAATATTCATATTAACCTCCAAAGTAACACAGCAAGATTGGTATTTCCTCTTTTCCTTGTATCCGTTATCCTTCTTATGGTGGGAAACGATTTAGGCATATTTCTTCATAACAAACGCAAAGAAAAAAGACGGGAAAAAGATGGAACCTTACCATACTAAACAGTAAAAGAGGATGGAACATTGCAAGATAAAATTGTGATTCGCGGTGCACGCGCCAATAATTTAAAAAACGTAAGTCTTGAAATACCAAGAGATAAACTGGTTGTTTTTACCGGGCTTTCCGGCAGCGGAAAAACTTCTCTGGCCTTTGACACGATTTATGCCGAGGGACAAAGAAGATATGTGGAAAGCCTTTCCTCCTATGCACGGCAGTTTTTAGGACAGATGGAAAAGCCGGATGTAGACTATATAGAAGGACTCTCCCCTGCCATTTCCATTGACCAGAAAACCACCAGTAAGAATCCACGCTCAACTGTGGGCACCGTGACGGAGATATATGATTATCTTCGTCTTTTGTATGCAAGGATAGGCGTACCGCATTGCCCGGCTTGCGGCAAGGAGATCAAGAAACAAACGGTTGACCAGATGGTAGAAAACATATTGAATCTTCCGGAGGGAACAAAAATTCTGCTTTTGGCACCGGTGGTGCGCGGCAAAAAGGGCGAGTGCCAAAAGGTACTGGAGAATGCGAGAAAGAGCGGCTTTGTCCGCGTACAGATAGACGGCGAAATGCGGGAGCTGGAGGAGGACATTTCTCTCGATAAAAAGAAAAAACATATGATTGAAATTGTCGTGGACCGTTTAGTCATCCGCCCGGATATCCGAAGCAGGCTGGCAGATTCCGTGGAAACCGCCCTGCGCCTTGCAGAAGGTCTTTGCCTCGTGCAGATCGTGGAGGGAGAAACCCTAACCTTCAGCCAGAACTATGCCTGCCCGGATTGCGGTATCAATATTGAGGAGCTGAGCCCTCGTTCCTTTTCTTTTAACAGTCCTTTTGGGGCTTGTGCGGCCTGCGGTGGCCTCGGAATACTCAAAAAAATTGACCCGGCCCTGATTTTGCGAGATCCGACCAAGTCCGTGCTTGACGGCGCATTGGCAGGATGGGGCAGCGGGGATATGGCGGCTATGTATTTAAAGGCGCTGGCAAAGCGATATCAGGTGTCACTCGACACGCCGGTGTGCGATTGGCCGAAGGAGGCCGTGGATGCGTTATTATATGGGACGGGCGAGGAAAAGCTGGATATGGTCTATACCCGTGCCTATGGAAGCGGCCAATTTCACGCGGCCTTTGAGGGTATTATTCCCAACCTGGAACGACGGTATCGGGAAACAAGCTCGATGTTTGCGCGTGGGGAAATTGAAAACTATATGACCGAGAAATCTTGTAATGCATGCCATGGCGCAAGGCTGCGGCCGGAAATTCTGGCGGTCACGGTGGGCGATCTTTCCATTCATGCACTGACGGAAAAATCAGTAGGAGAAATCCTGCACTTCTTGGATGATTTACAGCTTACGGAGAAAAACCGTGCCATTGCGGCACAGATTTTAAAAGAAATTCGCGCGCGGCTGGGATTTTTACAAAATGTAGGGCTTTCGTACCTGACGTTATCGCGTGCGGCGGGCACACTTTCGGGCGGCGAGGCCCAGCGTATACGGCTTGCCACCCAAATCGGATCCGGTCTTATGGGCGTTTTATATATTTTGGATGAGCCGAGCATAGGTCTGCATCAGCGCGACAATAAAAAGCTTCTGGCGGCACTGAAAAACCTGCGGGATATGGGCAACACGCTGATAGTGGTTGAACATGATGAAGAAACTATGTATGAGGCAGACTATATTGTAGATGTCGGCCCCGGCGCAGGTGTGCACGGCGGACAAATTGTAGCTGCCGGCACTGCGACGGAGATTATGCAGAACCCAAATTCCGAAACCGGCTTGTATCTTTCCGGCAAAAAAAAGATTCCCCTGCCCGCCTGCCGCAGAAAATCCGATGGGCGGTGGATAAAAATTATCGGCGCAAAGCAGAATAATTTAAAAAACATTGATGTTGCGATTCCTTTGGGCCTGTTTGTGTGCGTTACCGGGGTTTCCGGCTCAGGCAAAAGCTCTCTCGTAAACGAAACCCTCTATAAGGCACTGGCATCTGCCTGCAACGGGGCAAGATGTGTCCCCGGCGCACACACGGCGATAGAAGGCATAGAGAATATTGATAAGGTCATTGCCATTGACCAGTCCCCCATCGGACGTACGCCGCGGTCAAACCCTGCGACGTACACAGGCCTTTTTTCGGATATACGGAATGTGTTTGCCGGCACGAACGAAGCCAAAATGCGCGGCTATTCTGCAGGGCGCTTTAGCTTTAACGTGAAGGGCGGCCGCTGTGAAGCCTGCACGGGAGACGGCATCATTAAAATTGAAATGCACTTTTTGCCGGACGTGTATGTCCCCTGCGAGGTTTGCCACGGCAAGCGGTACAGCCGCGAAACCTTAGAGGTGACGTATCGCGGTAAAAATATTTTTGATGTTTTGGATATGACGGTGGAGGAAGGCCTTGCCTTCTTTGAAAACCATCCGAAAATTGTCAATAAACTGCAAACCTTATATGATGTGGGATGAGGATATATTAAAATCGGCCAGCCCTCTACCCTGCTCTCCGGCGGCGAAGCGCAAAGGGTAAAGCTTGCAACGGAGCTAGCTAGGCGCAGTACGGGCAAAACCGTATATATTTTGGACGAGCCGACAACCGGCCTGCACATGGCCGATGTGCATAGGCTGATTGAAATGCTGCAAAAATTTGTAGATGCCGGGAACACGGTAATTGTCATTGAGCATAATTTAGATGTCATTAAAACGGCGGACTATATTCTGGATATGGGACCGGAGGGCGGCGACGGCGGCGGTCTTTTAATTGCCAAGGGTAGCCCGGAGGAAGTTGCGGCTGTGCCCACCTCCTACACAGGCCAATTTTTAGCGCCGTATCTTAAAAAGTAAAGAGGAAACTGCAATGAAGCTACTGATTATAGACGGCAACAGCATACTGAACCGCGCGTTTTACGCGATCAAAAACCTGACAGCGCCGGATGGTCTGCATACCGGCGGTATTTACGGTTTCTTAGTAACGCTTTTTAAAACCATGGACGAGGAAGCGCCGGATATGGTGACGGTAGCCTTTGACGTGAAGGCACCAACCTTTCGCCACAAGGCCTATGCGTTGTATAAAGCCACGCGTCATGGCATGCCGGAGGAACTTGCAGAGCAGCTACCGGTCCTCAAGGAGGTACTGGCGGCCCTTCGTATTCCGATTTTAGAGCTTGCCGGGTACGAGGCGGATGATATTATCGGTACGATTGCCGCCCTTTGCGAGAAGGCCGATGTCGATTGCCGCATTTTAACCGGGGACCGCGACGATTTGCAGCTTGTAAGCGACAAAACCAAAGTCCTTTTGACCACAACAGCAGCCGGAAAGACGGAAACGGTGTTATACGACACGGCGGCAGTGCAGGCAAAATACGGCGTTTCGCCTCGGGCACTGATTGAGGTAAAGGGGCTGATGGGCGATAGCTCGGACAATATTCCCGGTGTGATGGGCGTAGGCGAAAAGACCGCCTTATCCCTCATTACCAAATATGAAACCATTGAAGGCGTGTATGCCCATATTGCAGATGGCGAAATCCGCGGCGCCCTGCTTAACAAGCTGCAAAATGGGAAGGATTCGGCATTTTTAAGCCGGGAACTGGGCACAATTTGCCGAGAGGTCCCTCTTTCGGTTTCGCTGGATGACTTAAAGCGCCGGGATCCGGATGCAGCCAGTGCGGCTGCGCTGTTTGCGCGCCTTCGCTTTCAATCTTTGGCAAAGCATCTCGAAATGCCGGCAGAAGTGGCAGACGAGGCGGTGGAGGCTGTGGCCGAACCGTACAAAGGTCAGCTTGCAAATGCCGAAACCATATATCTCTGCCAAGAAGGGGATATTCTATACGCCGCCAAAGGCGAAGCGGTATACCAAATGGATTGGGAGGCGGCCAAGCCTTTGCTGGCAAACGAAGCGTGTAAAAAAGTATGCCACGGCATGAAAAATTTACTGGTGCTGGCAGCAGAAAAGGGATGCAAGGCCAATGGATTTGTGTTTGATACGGCTTTAGCGGCGTATCTTTTAGACCCGGCACGGCAGGCGTATGGCTTGCCTGCACTTTGCGAAACGTATCTGTCCAAACGGCCGGCCGATATGGCGGCCGCCGCGACGCTCATCCCGGATTTAGAAGTAAGCCTTAGCGAAGAACTGGAAAAACGTGAACAGACGGCTCTGTATCGGGAGGTGGAACTGCCTCTTGCCGCCCTTCTTGCAGAAATGCAAATCGAGGGGGTTTTGGTGGAAAAGGAACAGCTTGCTTCCCTTTCGGCATTTTTAGAGGAAAAATTGCAAAAAACGGAGGCGGAGATTTACGCTCTGGCCGGATGTACCTTTAATATTCAATCGCCTAAGCAGCTCGGCAGTGTTCTATTCGAAACCCTGCAGCTGCCGGTGATAAAAAAGACAAAAAGCGGGTATTCTACGGATGTGAGCGTGCTCGAAAAGCTGGCACCGAAGCATCCGATTGTTGCGCATGTACTGGAATACAGACAGCTTGCCAAACTCAAATCCACCTATGCGGATGGATTGACAGCGGTCATTCATCCCGAAACCGGGCGGATTCATTCTACCTTTCACCAAACGGTCACCACCACGGGGCGCATTAGCTCCGCGGACCCGAACCTTCAAAACATTCCGGTCAGAAGCGAAATGGGACGGGAAATCCGCAAGGTTTTTGTCGCCAGGGAAGGGTATAGCCTTGTGGATGCCGACTATTCGCAAATTGAGCTGCGCGTGCTTGCACACATGGCGAAGGATGCGCGCATGCAGGAGGCGTTTTTACACGGCGAGGATATTCATACCCATACCGCATCGGAAATCTTTGGCGTGCCGGAGTGCATGGTAACCCCCGAAATGCGCAGTCGCGCAAAAACCATTAATTTCGGCATTGTGTACGGAATGGGCGATTTTACGTTGGCCGGCAGCCTTGGCGTATCCCGGAAGGAGGCGCATGCTTATATTGAAAGCTATATGGAAACGTACAGCGGCGTGCGTGCCTTTATGCAAAAGTCCATCGAAACTGCGCGGGAAAACGGCTATGTAAAGACCATTTTAAATCGCCGCCGCTATATCCCCGAAATAACGTCTACAAACTATAATGTGCGTGCGTTTGGGGAACGCGTGGCCATGAATGCACCGATTCAGGGCAGTGCGGCCGATATTATCAAGCTTGCCATGCTGCGGGTTGCGGCAGCTCTAAAAGAAAAAGCACCGCGCTCCCGCCTGATTTTGCAGGTGCATGATGAATTGATTGTGGAGGCACATGCGGAGGAGCTCTCTACGGTACAGATTCTGATGCGGCGGGAGATGGAGAACGCCTATGCGTTGTCTGTGCCGATGACGGTGGACATTGGCACCGGCGAAAGTTGGTACGCGGCAAAATAGAAAAGGAGAAAGACATGCGAATATGGCTTACAGGCGGCAGCGGCAGCGGAAAAAGTACCGCCGCTACTGTCTTTGCAAAAAATGGATTTATCGTTGTAGATGCGGATAAAATTGCGCGGGAGATTTTACTGCCGGGCCGGGAGGGTTTCCGGGCTGTCCAAAAGGCGTTTCCGACAGTGCCTCTCCAAGCAGACGGCACCATAGACCGCCGGTATCTGGCATCCTTGGTTTTTGGAAATCCGGCAAATCTTTCGGTATTAAATGCATGTACACATCCATATATTATACAAGAGATTCTGCGGCAGAGTGCTGCGGCAGAACATGTAGTGATTGATGCACCGCTGCCCAATACGTTTGGAGTCCCCTGCGACTGCACCTTGGCGCTGTGTGCGCCGCGTAATGTGCGGATAGAGCGCATTATGGCGCGGGACGGCATTACACGTGCGGAGGCGGAAAACCGCATAGACGCGCAGGAGGACGATGATACATATTGTCAATCAGCGGATGCAGTATTCTATAATGACAGCACGGAGGCGGCACTGGCTGAAAAGGTGCAGGCCTGGATTTTAGAGAGGAAAGCAAATTGAAAAGACGAAGATCGGGTTGCGTGACGCGGATTTGCAGCGTTTTATTGACGGTAATTTTAGCTGTTGTTTTGGCAAGAGCAGTGGTCAAACGCATTTTCCCTATGCCCTATGAAGACGAAATCACCGCGGCGGCGCAGCAATATCAGCTGTCGCCTGCGCTTTTATTTGCCCTGATCAAGGCAGAAAGCAATTTTGATGCAAATGCAACCTCTGCCAAAGGAGCAAAAGGACTTACACAGCTTATGGAGAAAACGGCGGTCTGGTGCGCCAAGAAAAGCGGGTTGCCTTTAACCGATATCTATAACCCGGCGCAGAATATTGCGATTGGGGCGTATTATCTGCAGTATCTGATGCACATGTATAACGGCGAGGAGGCATGTGCCATTGCGGCCTATAACGCAGGCCACAGCCGGGTGGACACATGGCTGTGCGATGAAAGATACTCCGCAGACGGGAAACAGCTTTCTGCCATTCCCTTTGCGGAAACCGAACAATATGTAAAAAAAATTACCTTTTATAAAAAGATCTACGCCTGGCGCATGTCCCAATAGGAGGAAAGACAAATGGATGCGATATTTACCGTAGAATTTCATAAAATACGCACGCAGCTTGCAACCTATGCGGCCACAGCGGAAGCAAGAGAACAGCTACAACGGCTTATGCCGGCTAAAACGGCGGCAGCGGCCGTCAAACTTTTAGCGGAAACCGAGGAAGCACGGCGAATTACGGCTAAGGAAGGGGCGGCACCGATTATACCCCTTTCCCCTATAGACGGTGCGGTAAAGCGCAGCCGGGTTGGCGCAACCCTCTCGTGTGCAGAGCTTTTGCGCATCGCTTCGGTACTGCGCGCATCACAAAGCTTTCTGCGTTATACCGATGTGCCGGCGTATGCGGAAACCTATCCGCTATTAGCGGCAAAAACTGCGCTTTTATGCCCATTGCAGGATACAAGAAGGCATATTGAAGCGGCAATTTTGGACGAAAATACAATCGCGGCAGATGCCAGTGAAGCACTTGCGGCCATTCGGCGTAAACAGCAATCAACCTCCAACAAGATACGCGAGATTTTAGAAGAAATCATCCGCAGCCAAACCTATGCGAAGGTGCTACAGGAACAACTGGTTACCCAGCGCGGCGGCCGCTTTGTTGTGCCGGTGCGGGCAGAACAAAAAGGCGCACTGCCCGGCGTCGTGCATGACACCTCCCAATCCGGCTCTACCCTATTCGTCGAACCCATGCGCGTTGTGGAGGCAAACAATGCGCTGCAGCGTTTGGCGGCGGAGGAAAAAGAAGAAATACAAAGAATTTTGGCGGCACTGTCTGCAGAAGTGGTCCCCGTATCGCAGGAAATTTTAGAGAATTACCGCATTCTGGTTGCCCTCGATGTGATTTTTGCCAAGGCGGCATATGGGGACAAGCTTCGGGCGGTGTGTCCACAGGTGACGGAAAACGGCGTGGTGGAAATCCGCCGCGGCCGGCATCCGCTGATTCCGGCGGACAAGGTTGTGCCGATTGATATTTCCATTGGAACAGGATTTGATACATTAGTCATTACCGGCCCGAACACGGGCGGCAAAACTGTTTCCCTCAAAACCATGGGGCTTATGGTTTTGATGGCTGCGGCCGGCTTGCCGATTCCGGCACAAGAAGGCTCTAAGGTTGCAGTGTTTGAAAAAGTATTTGCGGATATTGGCGATGAGCAGAGCATTGAGCAGTCCCTCAGTACCTTTTCGGCACACATGGTCAATATCGTGGATATTCTGCGCGATGCGGACAGCAACACGTTGGTTTTGCTGGATGAATTAGGCGCAGGCACAGACCCGGGCGAAGGTGCGGCACTTGCTACAACCATTTTACAGGCACTGCGCGAGAAGGGCGCAAAAACGGTGGCAACCACCCATTACAGCGAGATAAAAATGTATGCCCTGACCACGGAAGGCGTTGAAAATGCGGCATGTGAATTTGATGTGCAAACCCTGCGGCCGACCTATCGACTGCATATTGGCGCATTGGGGCGCAGTAATGCTTTTGCAATTGCGGCACAGCTTGGCATGCCGGCAGAGCTTCTCGATAAAGCAAAGAGCCTGATTACAGCGGAAAACACCAGATTTGAAGATGTGATTTCTTCATTGGAAAGCCGCCGCAAGGGCGCGGAGGAAGACCGCGAGGCGGCACGGCAGGATAGAGAGGTACAGGAAAAATTGCGGCGCAAACTGGAAGAGGATGCGGAAAGAACCGAAGCAAAACGGAATAAAATCCTCGATGCCGCAAGGCAGGAGGCGCGGCGGATTCTGCAGGAGGCAAAAACAGAAATTGATACCCGTATCAAAGAAGCCAATGCGGCCGAAAACAAGAAGAAAGCGCTGGAGGCAGCGCGCCATGCAGTCGGGAAAAAGCTGGATAGCGTTAGCACTGCGCTTTCCAAAAATGTGATGAAAGCATCGCGGATTGCACTTGCACCCGAGGAGATTCAGCCCGGTACGCCGGTGTTTTTAGAGGCTATGGGGCAAAGAGGCGTTGCGCTTCGTGCGCCGGATAAAGACGGAATAGTGGAGGTGCAGGTCGGGCCAATGAAGATAAAAACCCGGGCATCTACGTTATCGGCCGCCCCGGCGGAGAAAAAACCTACGCGCCACGTAACCACAAGGCATGGCGGCGGTTCGGCAGCGCACCAGGAAGTGGATTTGCGAGGCATGACCTTGGACGAGGCAATCCTCGTTACGGAAAAATTTATTGATGATGCAGTGCTTGCCCACCTTGAAACCGTAACCATTATTCACGGCAAGGGAACAGGTGTACTCCGAAGCGGTATTCAGAGCATGCTGAAAACCCATCCATCCGTCAAAAGCTATCGCCTTGGTCGGTATGGCGAAGGGGAGGATGGAGTGACTGTGGTCACCTTGTAAGCAGGGTGGATAGAAAGGAAGACACCATGGAAACGCTAAAATATAAGGTCAGTGGTATGGCTTGTGCCGCCTGCGTGTCGCGGTTGAAAGAGCCGTACGGGGCGTAGAAGCGTGCACAGTGAAATTGGCGGCGGCGCAGGATGTGGCCGAGATGCGCAAGCGGAGGCTTTCCGTTATTATGTTGACCGGTGACAATCAAAATACGGCAAAAAAATAGCCAATGCCGTGGGCATTGACGAAGTGTTTGCGGAGGTTCTTCCCACGGAAAATGCGTCATCATGGTGGGAGATGGGATGAACGATGCGCCGGCACTGTCAGCAGCGGATGTTGGCATGGCGCAAGGCGGCACGCATATCGCGATAGAAAGCGCCGGCATTGTGCTTACCGGAGAAGGTCTGGCCATGGTCAATCGCGCTATTCGCCTGAGCCGGCGAACCATGCGCATTATTTCAGGAAAAATTGTTTTGGGCGTTTATCTATAATAACATCGGCATTCCGCTGGCAGCCGGAGTGTTTCCGGGCCTTTCTCTCGACCCGATGTTTGCCGGTGCTGCCATGGCACTTTCCTCGCTCTGTGTGGTCGGCAACGCACTGCGCATACAGAAAGGGCGCTTATAACCTAATACTGGCTGCGCCGCCGCATTTCTGCCCGTTTGCGCCGCCGTCTTCTTTTGGCCTGCGCTTTGCAAATGCGAACGAGAACCCAGAAACAAAAGAGAAGAAATACAATCACATAAAACCAGGTAGAGGAGAATAGGAGTTGTAAAAAGGTTTGTGCTTCACAAGGTTCTTTTGTAAGCATAAGCGTTTGCCCTACGAGCGTATCTCCATACCAGTATTCCATCCGTCCTAATGCCGTACCGGCATCAATGGGCGCGGTGGAATCTTTTTTTATGTATTCTTTTTTTTCTACATCTGCCGGATTCGCTTCCGGTGGCAGGCTATACGATACATCTGTAGCCGCATAGAGGGGAAGGCTATCACAGTCCTTTGCACCGGTCACCGGCACGGTACTGATATAGGAGCCGGCAGAAACCGGCTTTTGCGGTTTGCAATGCTCTACACCATAGGAAAGCAGGGCACGGCTGTCCACAAAGGAAGCATTTTGCCCGGTTTCACTTGTGCCGCCGAAAACAACAGCAATATAGAATCCACCGTTTGCTTCCGCGGCAGAAACCAAACAGCTTCGCGCAGAATCGGTATAGCCGGTCTTGATGCCGACAGCATTTTCATAATAATACGTGTGGCTGGGATTTAAAAGATGGTTGGTGTTATCCAGATGACGCGGTGTTTCGCTTTTGTTGGTTGGGGCAATGGTGTATGTGCGAAGGCTCACAATTTCCCGAAAAGCCGGCATTTGCATTGCGAAGCGCGCCAGTTTAGCCATATCCTCTGCGGTGGTATAATGATCTTCGTTATGTAAGCCGTGGGTGTTCACAAAGTGCGTGTTCGTTGCACCAAGCTCCTGCGCACGGATATTCATTTTCTCTACAAAAGCATCTATGCTACCGGCAACATGTTCCGCAATCACGTTCGCAGAATCGTTGGCGGAGCAAATTAAAAGGGAATAGACAAGATCCTTAAAGGAGACGATTTCGCCTTCATACCATCCGGCTTTGCTGCTGTCAAAGCTTATGCTGTTGACCGCCTGGAAGCTGACGGTCACTTTATCGTCGAAATTGCCGTTTTCAAGCGCTAAAATTGCGGTCATAACCTTCGTGGTACTGGCCGGATACGCCTTTTGTGTCTGTGCTTTGCCGTATAACATGATACCGCTTGCCCCGTCAATCAAAATAGCCGTAGGCGACAAAACGGAAGGAGCGGCAAGGGTAGGCATAACTCCCAAAAGGGTAAAAACAAGTATAAACAGCTGTGTGCAGCGTATGATTCTTTTCAAAATAAACCTCCAGAATGTATAATCATTTGCTTGATTGTACGGATACCGTATAATCGGCTTGTAAGGGGGAAAGATGCGAACTCCAAAGAAAAATGCGTGTGTCTGCCGGGCAGGCAGGTAAGGGGGAAAAGCCAGGCTCTAAGGATGCAGTAGAAAAGTCACAAAGACTGTTATCCGCCGCGTATTGGGCGGCCAAAAGCCATGTCGGTTGCACGGTATAGATCGTGTGCCCCGAGCCTGCTTTCATGACAAAGCCGTTTGCACCATCTGCATCGTCCGCAGTCAGCGAAGAAAGATGCGGGAAAGTAGATATAGGAACAAAGACAGACGGATATGCGCCTGCAAGCTGCAGGGTGTCTACATGGTAGCCGGGTCCGCGCAGCGAATAGGATAGCGTTGAGAAATCGTTACTGCAAAGCGTGCAAAGACCTGCACTTTCCGGAAACAACCGGCCCAGAAAAGCGGGGACATGCAGAAGGCCGTACCCATAATAATTATCCCGGCCGGCTTCGCCCAAATCCGTTGCAGTCGCAGTCAAAGCCGTTTCGAGTTCCTCTGTCGTCAACGTAGAATCATATTGCAGCGCAAGCGCAAGAACGCCGGAAACAAAGGGAGCAGAGAAAGAAGTGCCGGAATCAATCGCATAGGTGTCAGTCTGCTGTGCAGAGGAGTAGGTGGCACCTAATACTTCCTCACCGGGCGCAACAATATCTACGCTCTCATTATAAACAGAAAACCAGGAATGTTGAGAATTTTTATTCACAGAGCCTACGCCGATCACACCGGGAAAGCCGGCCGGATAGTTTATCGCCGTATAGGAAGAATCACCGATGCTGCTTGAATAATTCCCGACTGCGGCCACGATCGTAATGCCGGCCGCTTGCGCACGCTGTACCGCATCAAGAAAAAGATTATATTCGTCTGTGCCGACGCCCAAGGAGGCGCCAAGGCTCATGTTCAGAATTCTGCAATTGGTTTCTGCCTGATGCGAAACCACATAATCAATGCCATTTGCAATGCAGCTAATGGTAGTGGTATTTCCGCTTCCAAAGCATTTAATGGGCAGAATCTTGGAAAGCGGTGCCGTCCCAACAGTCGGCAGACTGAGAGCATATTCGCCGGGGCCTGTCGCCGCAGCAAGAATGGACGATACAAAAGTACCATGTCCGTTTTCATCCTGGGTGTCTGTATTATTTGCATAGGTATTCCAGCCATTTAAAATGCGCCCGGCAAATTCCGGGTGCGTACTGCGAATGCCGGTATCAATAATGCCTACGGTGACGCCTTCGCCGGTAAACCGGCAGTCGCGCATGAGCGGCAGTTGCATACTTGTCGTTGCCCAGTCCAAATCTTGCGGCACATCAAAAAGCCGTACAGCAAAATTTTCTGCATAAAGTTCCGCAAGGCCCATTTCCAAAAGCAGCTTTGCATCAGCCTCTGTGTCTACCGTGATATAGCGGGAGGAAGGGGCGGATTCTGTTGCAGAAAACAGAGAAATGGCGGATTTCTCCTCCAGCTTCACAACATACCCATTCTCTGTCTTTGCAACAACCGGCAGCGCAAAAAGGAAAAGCCATATTGCAAGAAAAAAAGCAAGTTTTCGCATATCAATCACTCCGCGGATAAATTAAGAGGAAAAAAAGCCGTCACCGGTTGCGGTATTATAAATGCCATAACAAGAAAGGGTGGTCATCATCGCACTTTCCTCGCTATAACGCAAGGGCCACCAAGAAAGAAATTCCTCATCCAGCGCATCCAGAGGCTTGTCAGGGGTATAAAAAATAAATTCTTTACCATCTGTGAGGCCGTATGGGTCAGCGGGAATATAGCGGACACCATCCTCAATCCATGGCGTTTCAGGAGAGCCGGCAAGCGGCGCATAGGTAGCTTGCATCGAAAAAGTGTTCTTGTCAAGCTGTTTTATGGATGTAAATTGACCGGAGAATTTACAGATATAAAAGGAGCCGTTTGGATACTCTTCACCCGAATCCCCCATTTCGGAATCGTGATACTCTCCGGTGAAGGAGCCGTCACTTTGCAGCGTAAGCGTGGTTGACCAGCCGCCTACACCGCTCGAAAATACAAAATCCATAGGGTATTTGCCCGGCAGGGCAGAAGCCGCAGGTGAAGGTGCAAAAGAGGCCGCAGGCGTAGCGGTTGGCACGGGTGCCGGCGAAGGGGAACTTTCGGAAACAATGATACTTCCCTTTTCTGTCATTTCAGTCTTTTTTCTCTCTGCACAGCCTGTTAGACCGGTGATTACAATACTGATAATTAGTAAATACATCCAAAATTTTTTCATGCAAGACACACCTTTACAGTTCTTTCTTCCATTATATATAAAATGTTCTGCCTTGTCAAGAACGATTTCGGAATGCCAACAGAAAAAACTGTAGGTTTACAATAGATGTGTTACATTCCGATATATTTTCATACGAGTAAACCTCGTACAAAAACATATCGGCAAAAAACAATAGCAAGTGAAACTTCTTTGTGTTATAGTTAATTCACCACAAAAAAACAAAAACAAAGGAGCCACTTGCTATGAAAACTATAACACAAACTATGAGATTTAGGCAAGCATTAGTTGAATATTCTTTAAAAAATGGTGTAACCAAATCTGCTATCCGTTACAAAGTAAATCGTCAGTATGTTTATCGTTGGCGTAAAAGATATGACGGAACGTTGCAATCTTTAGCAGATAAATCACACAGACCTTATCACCATCCAAACCAGCATACTCCCGAAGAACTGAAACTAATCGCCGATATGCGCAAACGCAACAGTAATGCTGGTTTGGTAGTCTTTTGGGTTAAGCTTCGTCAAAGAGGCTATTCTCGCTCCATAACTGGTCTTTATCGTGTTTTACGTAAACAAGGTCAAATAGCTGTCAAACCGCCTAATCCCAAGTATATACCTAAACCTTATGAAAAGATGCTTTATCCGGGACAGCGGGTTCAAATTGATGTCAAGGTTGTTCCTACGGCTTGTATCGTAGGCGATGCACAAGGCGAAAAATTTTATCAATATACTGCTATTGACGAATATTCAAGGTTTCGTTATCTTGAAGCATTTAAAGAACAGAGTTCTTACAGTTCTGCTGTATTTGTTGAACACCTACTTAAAAAGTTTCCGTTTAAGATTGAGTGTATTCAAACCGATAACGGTCATGAATTTACTAAGACTTACGGCAACACTAAAAATCCTACTCTAACATTATTTGAAAACAAACTTTTGCAGCATGGTATTCGTCACAAACTTATTAAAGTGTATACACCAAGGCACAACGGCAAAGTTGAACGTTCACACCGTAAAGACAACGAATATTTTTATGCTACCCATAAATTTTATTCATTTGATGATTTTGCTAAACAATTAAAGGTACATAACTATAAATACAACAAGTTTCCTATGCGACCACTTAATTGGAAAACTCCTGCTGACTATATCAAGGCTTTCCTTGAAGATGGTGAAATTTTTTAACTAATTTTGTAACACATCATTGACAAACCTACATTTAAGAAAAAAATAGTTGTTTTCTCAATGGTATTGAATGTGCTGAAAATGGGAAGTATCAAAGAAAAGAACACCTATATTTATTTGACAAATCAGAAAGATTGTGGTAACATATTAGACAAGTATAGCTATGTGGTTTT
>JAQXGO010000023.1 GCA_029006755.1 Clostridia bacterium
GTGTTTCTTTAATAGCTCGCTCCATTGACGGCGTTACGCTGTCGGCATACATTATAACCTGACCGTTGGCGTTTCTCGCCGCTCTGCCTATCGTCTGAATGAGTGATGTTTCGCTGCGCAAAAATCCCTCTTTATCTGCGTCGAGGATAACGACGAGCGACACCTCGGGTATATCAAGACCCTCTCTTAGCAGATTTATGCCAACCAGCACATCAAACTCGCCGAGTCGTAAATCACGTATAATCTCCATACGCTCTATCGTGTCAATATCATAGTGCATATAACGCACTTTAATATCAAGGTTTTCAAGGTATTCCGTAAGGTCCTCTGCCATTTTCTTGGTAAGGGTTGTTATAAGCACGCGCTCTTTCTTTGCAACGCGCATATTTATCTGCGATACAATATCGTCTATCTGTCCGTCGCTTGGCTTAACCGTGACTACAGGGTCTAAAAGACCTGTCGGTCTTATTACCTGCTCAACTATCTGCGCCGCATGCTCCCTTTCAAAATCACCGGGTGTCGCCGACACAAACACCGCCTGATTTATATGATTGTAAAATTCCTCAAAATTAAGCGGTCGGTTGTCATAAGCCGACGGAAGACGGAAGCCGTATTCTATAAGATTATCTTTACGCCCTCTGTCGCCGCCGAACATACCGCGCACCTGCGGCAATGTAACATGCGATTCGTCAACAAAAAGGAGAAAATCATCGGGAAAATAGTCAAGCAAGGTTGACGGCGTACTGCCCGGTGCTCTGCGCGAAAGCACGCGCGACTAGTTTTCTATACCCTTGCACACACCTATTTCACGCAACATTTCAATGTCATATTCGGTGCGCTGGCGAATACGCTGCGCCTCAATCAGTTTGCCGTTTTCGGTAAAGAAGGCAACGCGCTCTTCCATTTCATTTTTAAGGTCATTGAGCGCATCCTCAAGCTTATCCTGCGGCACAATATAATGCGACGCAGGGTATATTGCAGTATGAAGCAGAAACTGCTTAACCTCGCCCGTAAGTGTGTTTATTTCGCTTATTCGGTCAATTTCATCCCCGAAAAATTCAATTCTCAAAGCATTACCGTAAGAGTATGCAGGATACACCTCTACCGTATCGCCGCGAACACGAAATTTGTTTCGCACAAAGTTAATGTCATTGCGTTCGTACTGCAAATCAACAAGTTTGTGAATAAGCTCATCACGGCTTTTTTGCATACCCGTGCGAAGCGATATTACCATATTTCGATAATCAATCGGGTTGCCGAGCGAATATATGCACGAAACAGATGCAACAATTATAACGTCACGCCGCTCTGAAAGCGCGCAGGTGGCGCTGTGGCGAAGCTTGTCAATCTCATCATTTATGGAGCTGTCTTTTTCAATATAGGTATCGGTGCCCGGTATGTATGCCTCCGGCTGATAATAGTCATAGTAGGACACAAAAAACTCCACAGCACTATTCGGAAAATACTCCTTAAACTCACTGCAAAGCTGTGCCGCCAGCGTTTTATTATGTGCAAGCACCAAAGTCGGTTTTTGTACCTTTGCAATCGTATTTGCAATCGTAAAGGTTTTCCCCGACCCGGTTACCCCCAAAAGGGTTTGTGCCGGGTATCCCTTCGTTATGCCTGCTGCCAAAGCCGCAATCGCGCCGGGCTGATCCCCGGTCGGCTGATAGGATGCCTCTACCTGAAACAAGTCCTCACCTCGATTTAAAATAGTCCGTTTTCAGAACAAATTCGTTCACTTTTTCCCGCACTAAGAAATATCGATTCATTTCTTCTATATAGGCCAGCTGCTCCGGCGGGTACGTATTCAGATGCTCGTCCGCAAAGTAATAAATATTTCCGTCATACCAAGACCCATTGCTAAAGTATGCATACCCTGCATACGCCGGGTCAAAGGCATCCTCTCCGATGCGATACGGCGTCTTTTGCAATCCAAACAGATTGCAGATGGTCGGCAGAATATCCAAGGAATTGGTCACCTTGTCCACCGTGCGCCCGGTCATGCCGTCACAATAAATAAAAAACGGTGTCTTTTCCAGCATGTCGGCCGTGGTGGCATTACTCATTACATACATCTTTTTCCAATTGGAAAGGCCGTAGGCAAAATGGTCGGCAAAGCCAACAATGACCGTATCCTCCGCCAAGCCGTCCCGTCTTAAGTTTTCCAGAAGAATGCGCAAAAATTCATCGGTATCATGTGCCAATATTTTTGCATTATTAATCTCTGTATCCATATAGGGATCTACATAGTCGGCATATTTTTTCTTTAAAAAATGCAGTTTTTCATCCTCGTACGTATATGGGAGGTGCGCCGAATAGGTAATCACAAAATCCGCAAAGGGCTTTTCGCTGACCATTTTCTTATAAATCTTTTCATTGCGGATGACCTCGCTATCACATTGCGCCCTTGCCGCAGGCATATAATTCTGAAAGGAAATATATTCCTGATATCCGAAGGCACTATGCATTTCACCCCGATTATAAAACTCCGCTTTGTTAAAGTGAAAGGATTTTGCCGCATAGCCCTTTTCACGGAAAAGGTTTGCCAAGGAATACCGATAGGTGTTTTCTGAAAGTGCCATGGCCGGTGTCCCTGCCGGCAGAGCGTGATACCCCGTATTGGCGGCAAACTCTGTATTAAAGGTATACCCCGTTCCAAACGTGCAGGAAAAATGATTTTTGAATTGAATACCATTTTGCTGCATATAACAGATTGTCGGAGTATATTTTTCATCCAAAAGCCAATCGTCCATGCTCTCCAGCATGACTATAATGACATTCTTCCCCTCAAACAGCCCTGTGACTTCATTGTCGCTATCTGCCGGGCGGCTTGCAAAGTATTCGTCCACAATCTCCGCGTTGCTATGATCCGGCTCCACCTCCGGAAAGACCATCCGAAAGATGCAGCGTAATACATATTGATAAGCCCCGGCTACGTTCATAGAACGGTTTGCATCGGTAAAATTATAATAGGTTTCTTTTTCGATATCGCCCGTTGCAATGACCTCGCCGGCTACGGCTGTCAGCTGCTGGCCGGTCATCATGGAAGTATGCAGAGTGACAAGCCCTACCACCGGAACAATTAAGAAAAGACCGGAAACACGGTATGGCTTATCCCGCCAGAACCGAAAGGCCAGAAAAATAAGTCCTGCCTCTGCGAGAATGGAAAGGATCAGTTTCCAATCTACATACCCAAGCACATAGCCGAAATAATCGAGCGCCTGTCCGGTCATAGATGCATTATCAAGCCAATAAAACCGATTGAAAATGCGGTAATATATATAACTTGACACCATAAAAACCATGAACAGTATTGCAACAACTAAATAGATGCATCTGCCCCAATTCTTTGACATAAAACTGCTGCAGCACAAAAGAATGATCGTAATCCAAAGAATTGTAAATACAGTAGCCACCCAAGATATTGGAAAAAGGCCTCCATTTTGTGCACGAAGTACAATATCCGGTAAAAGAAGCGACAAAATAGCGCAGTACAGAAAAAGATTTCGTTTTAGGCATGTCCCAATTTTTCTCAACATGGTTTCAATCCTCATGAATGATTTTCATCTACCCAAATGGCATATACGGCTTCCCTCTCTCCATAGCAAAGCTTGATATACGCCATACCTTTTTGCCATAATTCGCAAATCGGCCCGCGTGCATTGGAAAAAGGCCGCCACGCCCCTTCCAAATAGATATACCAGCTGCGTGCCTCCTGCGTTTCGTTTAAATCCCAAAATGCAATCACTGCCGGCGCATCCCCCACCTTATACGGCATTTGCACGGAAGCCACCTGTTCGTACGTATATGCCGGCGTATAGGCAGCATACGGATGCGGCGAACCTATCGGAGGGTCCTCGGCCAAAACCGTTTTCGATGCGTTGATATCTTTCGTCTCTCCGGTTGCATAAAAATGAATGCGCATGGCACCCGGAGAGGTAACTACCGGAAAAACCTCTTCCTTTGAAAGCGTTCCATTGATTTCAAGCTTTATACGGGCCGTATCCTGCCAGACATAACATGTAGGATCCAAGGCATCGCTAAAATACACCCAGCCGCTTGGTTCATTCCAGATATACCAGCGGCGGGTTTGAGAAGAATAGGAGTAGTCCACCAAACGCAGTCCGTTGTCTCCGTCCAATACATATTTGCCGTTCTCCATGCGCTGATTTCTCGCATACAAATACGGCGCCGCATATAACGGTTCTTCTCCTGTCCAAACCGTGCCGTCTGCAAAGATGATTTTGTCTACACGAAACGCTGTATACTGTACCGGTTCCCCGTAATCCTCTAAAGACCACAGATACGAAGCGCTCTGATACGGTGCAACGGCAATATCTTCTGCCGCTGCCCGGAAAAGAAATGTTTGCTGCGGCTTTCCTGCCAACAGCGTTACGGAAAATGCAAAATAGGAAACTGCGCAATCCACTGTATTTAGGACAGAAACATGCATCTGCGCCTTCCCGTCCTGCACAGAAATTCCAACGCTTGTGTTTAAAGGGCAAATATCTTTGTAAATGCCTTCCAGCGCCAGTGCTCTTGTGGGCAGCATAAGGCAAATCACCAACAGCATTCCTATCCATTTCTTTTGCATGTACATCCGTCCTTTCAACGCGAATTTTTTCTTTTGTTTCTTCGCCAAAGCATCCATGTAACTGTGCAAATGATACTGCCTCCAATGAGCAAGACGTAGACGAAATGATTTCGCAAAAACGCATACGCACGTATCCGCAACGGCAAAACCGCTTCCTGTATGTCGGGCGCTTCCAGCGTTACGCGAAAGGCCGCAACCGGCATATTCGTGCTGTCTTGCAACGTTATGGTCTCCCCGAATACGTCCTCCGTTTGGCAGCCGTATTCCAAAACACTTATGGGCCTTGCAGCCGTCACGCGGACTGTTTTTGCATCGATCACAAACGCCTGCACGTCCTCTATGCGCTGACTCGACTTATCTAAGGCTGAAAACCCTTTTATGTAAGCATTTCCGTCAAAAGTGGAAAGTGCATTTTTTACATGGTCAAATGTTAAAATCGCTTCCTGTTTATTTTCGCCAAAGCGTATGGATGAAAGGGTAGCCGAAAGGCACATATCTGCATCACCGGTATCATACTCATTTGCCAGCACTGCATTGGCTAACCGTTCTGCTACCGCCATTTTATTCGGCGGATGCAAACTATTGGGATATGTTTTTGACGTCCAAAGGTCGGAAGTCGCCAGGATATACACATCCTGCATATGCATCGGAATTGTCCCCATTTCCCCTCGCACCATGCCAAAATCTAAATACTGCCAACCTTCCACTCCATCCATCGGTGGAAAGCAGGGAGATAATTCTACGATATATACCGGGAATGGCCCCATTTGCTCACGCAGATAGGTAATAAATGCATCAAATTCGTCTACATACGTTGCATAGGTCATGCCGTTGGCCTCTCCCTGATACCAGATGAGGCCGCGCACCGCAAGCTTTTCCATATTTTGAATGGCTTTTTCGTAAATGACACTTTTTTCGCCAACCGCAGTCGTCGTTTCTGCCAGGGCAGGCGGTACAAACATGGCCAGATCCTGTCCTCGAAAACCCATGGAGATAAGCCCGAGCGGCACTTCCTCCCCTAAGCCTGCAGAAATCCTTTCTGTAAAGCAAACGCCTATTGCCGAAGCCGGTGCCGCACTGAAATCCGTCATCGGCCGCCAAATTCTTTTTTGCCCGGTAAAGCCATCCGGCATTGTATCTTTTATAAGATCACGGCTGTTATAGGTCATTACCCGCGCATTTTTCGGCAGCTTTGCGGCTAAAGTAAACCAGCCGTCTATGGTGGTTGCACTGTATTCCACATTGGATTGGCCCATAATCCACCAAACATCGCCCACCAACACATTTTCCAAGAAAATATGTTCCGATTCAGCGCCGCCGATAATTTCTAATGTTTTAGGCGTGTTGCTTGCCGCCATAGGCGGCAGCTTTACCTCCCATTGCCCATTTTGGACAACGGCCGTAGCAACATTGCCGGCAAAAATGACGTGCAATATAGCACCTTCTTCCAGGCATGTCCCCCAAACGGTGATTTCGCGGTCGCGCTGTAGCACCATATGATCCGTAAACACGCCTGCAACCGTAAACACCTTAGCGGTTGCAGACGGTAAATTTTCAAGCAGTGCGGCCGCCTTAGATGACTCTAAATCCGGCGCACATAATCCTTTTATGGGCAGGCATAAAAGTAACACCCATAAAATGTATCGTAACTTTCTCATCATTTTCATCCTATTTTTTATATATATCCCTATGGTTTAGAACGCACACCATGTCACGTCCCTCCAGTGCTTCCGCCAGGATCCCGGCCACTGTGACCGAACGATGCTTGCCACCGGTACAGCCGACTGCAATCACCAAATTGCTTTTGCCTTCCTCCACATATTGCGGAATTAAAAATTCTATCATATCAATGAGCTTTTCCGTGAAGGTTTTCGATTGCGGATATTCCATAATAAAATCCCTCACCTCTTTATCCAAGCCGGTTTTGGGCTTGAGCTCCGGCACATAAAAGGGGTTTGGCAGAAAGCGCACGTCAAATACAAGGTCACTATCTAAAGGAATGCCATACTTAAAGCCAAAGGAAACCACATCAATCGTCATCAGTGTCGCCTTTGTCGCATCTGAAAACAGGTTCATAATCCGCTTTCTAAGCTGCTGCGTGCCCATACCTGAGGTATCGACAATGTGATCCGCCTGCTTTTTGATATATTCCAAAATCGTACGTTCCTTTAAAATACCTTCTATGGGTCTGCCCTCCGGAGAAAGCGGATGCATGCGGCGTGTTTCCTTATAGCGGATGATCAGTGCATCATCTGTCGCTTCCAGAAAAAGAATTTCAAACGGGATGCCCTTTTCACGCATGTGATTCAGTTCTCCCTGCAAATCCTGAAACATTTCGCCACTGCGCACATCCACTACAACCGCAACATTGGAAAGCTTTCCCTGCGATTGACTGCACATTTCCGCAAACTTGCTGACCAATACCGGCGGAAGGTTATCCACGCAGTAAAAGCTCATATCCTCCAAGCAGCGCAGGGCTCTGGTTCGCCCTGCCCCCGACAACCCTGTAATAATGACAAATTTCATGTAAATTCCCCCACAAATCGTATCTCCGGTTCCAGCCAGATTCCATGGGTTTTTTGCACGGTTTCCTGCACGAGGGACATCAACTGCCGTACCTCCGCCGCGGTGGCTCCACCCAAATTCACAATAAATCCTGCATGCTTTTCCGACACCGCGGCATCCCCTATGCGCTTGCCGCGAAGACCGGCTTCATCTATCATCTGCGCCGCATATCCACCGACAGGCCGCTTGAAGGCGCTGCCTGCACTGGGCTTTGTCAGCGGTTGTTTTGTACGTCTTTTTTCTGCCAAGACTTCCATCTCGTTTCGAATGGTTTCCCTATCCGCATGGTGCAACTGAAGCGTTGCTCCTGTAATCACAGCATCATTTTCCTGAAACTTGCTGTGGCGATAAGAAAACCCTGCATCCCTGGTGCGGCAAAGCTTTCCCGCTGTATCGATATACGATACCTCTGTGACAATATCCGCCATCTCTCCCCCGTATGCACCGGCATTCATTAAAATCGCACCGCCCACTGTACCGGGAATACCGGCCGCAAAAGCCATGCCGCCTAATCCGGCCTCTAATGCTGCCGCTGCGGTTGCGGCAAGTGTTGCCCCGGCCGCTACATGGATTTCCTCTCCTTTTACGGAAATGGCACCCATGCGATTGCCGATTTTAATGACTACGCCACGAATGCCGCCGTCTCCGACCAAGAGGTTCGAGCCGTTCCCGATAATCAGGTGGGGAACCTCTTTGCAAACTGTAAGGAGTGCACAAAGGGCTGCCTCGCTATCCGGCATCGCCAATATATCTGCTTGCCCACCAATTTTAAAGGTTGTATGCTTTTGCATGGATACCCCGCGTTCGGCCGGGCATATCTCTTGAATCGTGCGAAACAGCTGTTCCAAAATAGTCTCCATTCCGCCGCCTTTTGCGGCATACAATTTATTTCCTTCCTAAAAATGCTGCACCGATCAGTCCTGCATCATTGCCCAGTGCCGCCACATCAATCTTGGTTTTCGCTACATCCGGGCTGTAACTATTCTGCGCAACGAAAGAACGAATCGGATTTAAGAGCATTTCTCCTTCTTTACTGATGGCTCCGCCTATGAGTAATAGTGCAGGCTGAAAAATGTTCACCATGTCCACAATGCCCCCTGCTACATAGGAAATCCAGGTATCCACAACGGCTTTGCCGTCCGCATCCCCTTTCCGTGCCAGTACAAAAGCAGTTTTTCCGCTGACCGCCTCCATATTTTCACCGCATGCTGCGCGCAGTGCGCTATCCGGATGTGCCAGTGCATAGTCACGGGTTTGCCGGATGAGCGCCGAAACGGATGCATACGCCTCCCAACAGCCGCGCCGGCCGCAACCGCATTTTTCGCCGCCATCCTTCAGCATAATATGCCCAACCTCGCCGGCAATCCCATTAAACCCGGTATACAACTTACCATTTAAAATCAAGCCACCGCCAACGCCGGTGCCCAAGGTAATAAATATCATATCCTGCACCTTTTCCGGCAAGGCATAGTATTCGCCTAAAGCTGCACAATTCGCATCATTTCCTAAATACACAGAAAATCCGGTTGCCGCTTGTATTTTTTCGCCCAACGGATACATATGAAAGTTTATGTTGGCTGTATTGACCACCATGCCTGTCTTGTCATCACAAGCGCCGGGGATGCCTATGCCCACACTATGTATGTTCGCCGCATCAATGCCCTCTGCCACCTCTTTAACCAGTGCAATCATGTCGGCCGCAATGGCATCCGATTCTCTTTTGGCCAATGTCGGCCGCACGGCTCTTTTCATAATTTCTCCGTTTTCCGTAATCAGCCCGGCCTTCACATTGGTTCCGCCCACATCTATGCCTATATAATACATACGTTGCGCTCTCCTTTATTATGTTTCACTCTTTTAATTGTCAGACTGCATTCGCATCCATCGTTCATTGAGTGCTTGTGCTGCATTATAACCAAGCTTTTTTTGTCGGTTATTCATGGCCGCCACCTCTACGATGACTGCAAGATTTCGTCCAGGCTTTACCGGTACGGTCAAAGAGGGCACTTCCACATCTAATAACGTCGTATACTCGTTCTCCATTCCCAAACGATCGTATACCTTACCGGCCTTCCAGGCCTCAAAGTTTAATATAAAATCTATACGCTCCGTTTCCTTCACAGCACCGGTACCAAAAATGCGTTGTACATCCACAATGCCAATACCGCGAAGCTCAATGAAATGCCGGATCACGTCCGGCGCACTGCCGACTAAAGTTTTGGCCGACACGCGCTTGATTTCCACCGCATCATCGGCAATCAGCCGATGCCCGCGCTTCACAAGCTCAATCGCCGTTTCGCTCTTTCCGACGCCGCTCTCACCCAAAAGCAGAATTCCTTCGCCGTACACCTCCACCAAAACGCCATGGCGCGTCAGCCGCGGGGCCAGATGAACATTTAAGCTGGCGATGAGTGCCGCAATGAGCGGCGAGGTGCTAATATCCGTGCGAAGGATAGGGACATTTTGTTTTTGCGCCGCCAAGATGATCTCGGGCAATACCTCTAATCCACGTGATATAATCAGTGCAGGTATACCCTTAGAAAAGAGCGTTTCTAAAATTTTCATTCTGCGCTCCGGCGTTTGCTTTCTCAGATAGGTATTCTCCATTTTGCCTAAAATGGAAATGCGCTCATGATCAAAATAATCATAAAACCCTGTGCCGAGCTGCATGCCGGGACGCATAACGTCCGCAGAGGCAACGAGGCGCTTCTCTATATCTGTCGAAGCAAAAAGCACCTCAAAGGAAAATTCATCAATCAGCTTTTTGAGTAAAATCGTATTCGTGTTTGACATGATGTACCTCCTACCGAATCTGTCCGTTGCCATGCACACGATATTGATAGGTGCAAAGTTCCCTGAGCCCCATCGGCCCGCGGGCATGCAATTTTTGTGTGCTAATCCCAATCTCTGCACCGAATCCGAACATGCCCCCATCCGTAAAACGGGTGGATGCATTATGATACACGGCTGCTGCATCTACTCCGTTTAAGAACATTTCGGCAGCTTCTGCATTTTCTGTAATAATTGCTTCCGAATGACCCGTCGAATACTTCGCAATGTGCGAAAGGGCTTCCTGCAGGTCACGGACAACCTTAACGGCTAAAATATAATCTAAAAACTCGGTGGCATAGTCCGCTTCCTCCGCCGGGCTTACTGCTATAATTTGCTGTGTTCTCTCACAACCGCGCAAGGCAACGCCCGCCGCGGTCAACGCCTGATAAGCTGCCGGTAAAAATGCCTCGGCAATGTCCGCATGCACCAAAAGAGTTTCTGCGGCATTGCAAACGCCCGGCCGCTGTGCTTTTGCGTTGACAATGACCGAAACGCCCATATCGATATCGGCATCCTTGTCTATATATACATGGCAATTCCCTGTGCCCGTTTCAATCACCGGCACGGTCGCATTCTCTACTACGTTCTGAATCAATCTGCCGCTGCCGCGGGGAATCAGCACATCCACATAGCCGCGTAGCCGCATCAGTGCCGTTGCCGCCGCCCTATCTGTGCTCTCCACTAACAAAATGGCATCTTCCGGCAACCCGGCCGCCGCCAGTGCAGCCCGTAGTACCTTCGTAATCGCCATATTCGAATGAATTGCGTCACTGCCGCCCTTTAAAAGCACTGCATTGGCTGTTTTAATACAAAGGGAAGCCGCATCTGCTGTAACATTCGGACGGGATTCGTAGATAATTGCCACAACACCCATCGGCACGCGGACCTTTTTTATCAGAAGGCCATTCGGTCTGTGCATTTCCTCGATGCATTCCCCCACCGGGTCTGGCAAAAGTGCCACCTGCCGCATATCCTCCGCCATTGCCGTAATGCGTGCCTCGGTAAGCGCCAGTCTATCCATCAAAGCTTCGCTTGTACCCTTTTCCCTTGCTGCTTCTATATCTTTTTGGTTTGCCGCGAGAATCTCTGCACTATTCTTTTGCAATGCATCTGCCATCTGCCGCAACGCTTCTGTTTTTTGCGCCTTCGTTACCGTTTGCAAACTTCTGGCCGCATGCCGCGCCCGTTCTCCCAACGCCTTGATTTGCATTTCTATTTCCATGTCTGCCACAAACTCATCCCTTTCCTAAGAATTTTGTGCCAGCAGGCTTGCCCTCTAAAATATCATACAAGATCTCTGGCCGTTCGCCATTGGCAATAATCGTATCAATGCCTTGTATCGCTACCATTTTTGCGGCGCGAATCTTCGTCGCCATGCCGCCCGTTCCTAATTTTCCGGCAGAACCGGCCGCCATTCTTTCAATTTCCGGTGTGATCTCCGGCACCATGCGAAGCAGACATGCTTCCTGGTTCTGATTCGGATCGCTGTCATACAGCCCTTCTGTATCGGTTAAAATGATAAGGACATCGGCCTTGGTTATCATCGCAACCACCGCGCTCAGCGTATCATTATCCCCAAACTCCAGTTCGTACGAGGAAACCGGGTCGTTTTCATTCACAATCGGAATGGCGCCATAGGAAAGAAGCGTGTCTATCGTATTGGCGACGTTCTTTTCTCTTTCGCTATGGTCAATTACGTCCTTTGTCATCAAAATCTGTGCTGTTTTGTAGCCGTATTCTGAAAAAAGACGGCTATATATATTCATAAGCTCACATTGGCCAACTGCTGCTGCGGTTTGCTTTTCCCTTGTGGTTTCCGGCCTTTTTGGCATATCCAGCTTTGCCATACCGACACCGACTGCACCGGAGGAAACCAGTACGATTTCCTTCTCTAAATTCCTAAGGCCGCTCACCACGCGTGTAAGATGCTCCATGCGGCGTAAATTCAATCTGCCATTTTTGTGTGTTAACGTAGATGTGCCCATTTTTATGACAATTCTCTTTGCCTCTCGTATATCCATTATATTTCTCCTTTTACTGTTCCTCCACGGTCAGGCAGCGTTGATCCCCGCCCAGATGGCGAATCCGAACAATGGTTGCTTTTTCAATCCGATGCCAGAAGGCATCCGGCCACTCAATGACTGTAATGCCGTTCCCCAAATAACTGTCAAACCCAATATCGTCCAGTTCTTCATCGCTTCCGAGGCGATACAGGTCAAAATGGTGAATAGGGATATCCCCCTCATAAACATGCATCAGCGTAAAGGTCGGGCTTTGCACACGGCCGGAAAACCCATATGCTTTTGCAAGGCCGCGCGTAAAGGCCGTTTTCCCTGCCCCCAAATCCCCGGTCAGGCAAAACACATGCGGTGGTTGATAGGTTGCCGCAAGCGTTTGTGCCAGCGCCTCGGTTTCCGCAGGACTATTTGTTTTATATTCCATATGTGCTCCCTCTTAAAACAATCCTACAATCTCGCCGTTTTCTAAAACATCAATATGGTTGGCCGCCGGCTCCTTCGGCAGTCCCGGCATGGTCATAATATTGCCGGCATATGCCACAACAAATCCAGCACCGGCTGAAAGCCTCGCTTCCCGAATCGTGATGCGGAAGTTTGCAGGGCGCCCCAGAAGCTTTGCGTTATCTGAAAGCGAATACTGCGTTTTTGCCATGCAGACCGGAAGATCCCCATAGCCTGCATTGGTATATTCTTCCAATGCTTTGGAAGCGGCAGGCAGAAAGTCCACCCCATCTGCCCCATAAATCTTTTTGGCAATAGTATTGATTTTTTCCTTCAGGGGCATATCCAGCGGATATATGGGTTTGTATGCCGAAGGGGTTGTCCGTAAAACAGAAAGAAGAGCCTCTGCCAATTCTTCACCGCCTGCACCGCCGTCGGTGAACACCTCTGTAACGGCACATGCCGCACCCATTTCGCGGCAATACGCCATGAGAAGTTCCAGCTCCTCCTCCGTGTCTTCCGCAAAGCGGTTGACAGCCACCACAACCGGCAAGCCATAGCTACGCATATTCTCAATGTGCTTGCCCAAATTGGCAAACCGGTTTTCCGGGTCACCCTCTAAATAGCGCATAGCGCGCAGGGTAGCGACAATGACGACCGCATCCGGGCGAATCCCTGCCCTTCTGCACTTAATATCCAAAAACTTTTCTGCGCCGAGGTCTGCACCGAAGCCTGCCTCCGTCACACAGATATCACCCAGCTTTAAGGCATATTTGGTTGCTATAATGCTATTACAGCCGTGTGCAATATTCGCAAAAGGGCCGCCATGCATTAAGCAAGGTGTGTTTTCCAGTGTCTGTACCAAATTGGGCTTGATGGCATCTTTTAAAAGCAGTGCCATCGCACCCTGTGCTTGCAGGTCTGCAGCCGTAACCGCATCCCCGTTATAATTATAGGCGACCACAATCCTACCAAGCCGCCGTTTTAAATCCGAAAAGCTGTCCGAAAGACATAAAATCGCCATAACCTCCGAGGCAACGGAAATCATAAAGCCATCCTCGCGCGGCACACCGTTCAGCTTACCTCCCAGTCCTACAACCACATTTCGGAGCGCGCGGTCATTCATATCCAGCACGCGGCGAAATACAATGCGACGCGGGTCAATGCCCAACGCATTGCCCTGATGCATATGATTGTCAAGCATGGCTGCCAGCAGATTATTTGCCGCTGTAATGGCATGCATATCCCCGGTAAAATGCAAATTTATATCTTCCATCGGTATAACCTGTGCATAACCACCGCCGGCCGCACCACCTTTAATGCCCATAACCGGACCGAGTGACGGCTCGCGAAGGGCGGCAATTGCTTTCTCTCCCTTGCGGCAAAGCGCCTGTGCAAGACCGACCGTTACAGTGGTTTTGCCTTCTCCGGCCGGTGTCGGCGTGATCGCAGTGACTAAAACCAGCTTGCCATCCGGCTTCTCCTTGATCCTCTCCCAAAGCGCAGGACAAAGCTTGGCCTTATAACGGCCGTAAAGCTCTATTTCCTCCTCCGTGATTCCAAGTTCTGCGGCAATTTCCCGAATAGGCTTTATTTTTGCCGCTGAAGCGATTTCGATATCTGTAAGCATATGTATCTCCCCTAGCCAATCATTTGTTTTAATATTATATCACAAATCTCCCGAATTGCCTATATAATTCCAAAAAAATTTGATTTTTTTTTTGCACTTCCGCATGCCGCCCTACATAAGCATGTAAATAGGATGCCCCAAAAACACGAAATGGCGAAAAAAAGCCTGTTTCTTGACAAACGCGGCGAATTTTGCTATACTAAGGAAAACTATTCACAACTGAAGGAGGTGCCTCTTTTGAAGGCCGTTATTACAGTACTGGGTTGTGACCGCATTGGCATTATTGCTGATATTACGGCACTGCTTGCAGAAAATCATATTAACATTTTGGATATCAGCCAGACGATTATGCAGGATATTTTTACGATGATTATGCTGACAGATATTTCCGAAAGCCACAAAACGGTGGCAGAGATAGAAAGCGAAATGAAGAAAATCGGGGAAAAAATTGGCGTAACCATCACGGTGCAGCATGCTGATATTTTCCATTCCATGCATCGTATTTAGGAGGCTTTGGCGTGATCAATACATCTGAAATTTTAGAAACGATCAACATGATACGGCAGGAGCACCTGGATGTCCGTACCATTACCATGGGAATTTCCCTTCTCGATTGCGTGCGGCAAAGCGGCCGGGAAACGGCCGATGCCTGCTATGATAAAATCATGCGTCTTGCCGGCCGCCTTGTGGAAACCGGCTGCGCGATTGAAAAAGATTTTGGAATTCCGATTATCAATAAAAGAATTTCTGTTACGCCGATTTCCATGCTTGCGCATAAGGCAGAAGATTTTCTTCTTTTGGCACGCACGCTCGACCGCGCTGCGAAGGATACCGGTGTAAACTTTATCGGTGGGTATTCTGCACTTGTGCAGAAAGGCTTTACAAAAGGCGAAGCTGCTTTTTTATCCACAATACCGGAAGCTTTGGCCACTACACAGCTTGTTTGCTCCAGCGTAAATGTTGCATCGACCCGCGCCGGCATTCATATGGATGCGGTAGCGGAAATGGGCAGAATTATTAAGGATACAGCCGCCCGCACAGCGGATTCCGGCGGCTTTGGCTGTGCCAAACTGGTTGTTTTTGCAAACGCGGTAGAAGATAATCCCTTTATGGCCGGTGCTTTTCATGGTGTCGGTGAGCCGGAATGTGTGATCAACGTGGGTGTCAGCGGTCCCGGTGTTGTAAAATGCGCTTTAGAAAAGGTCAAGGGTGCAGATTTGGGCACCGTTGCGGAAACAATTAAGAAAACCGCTTTTAAAATCACGCGTATGGGCCAGTTGGTTGCCGCAGAGGCTTCCCATCGCTTAGGCGTTCCCTTCGGCATTGTTGATTTATCTCTTGCGCCCACCCCGGCTGTCGGGGACAGTGTGGCGCATATTCTGGAGGAAATGGGGCTTGAAAAATGCGGTGCCCCGGGTACAACAGCGGCACTGGCACTTTTAAATGATGCAGTGAAAAAAGGCGGCGTAATGGCCTCCTCCTATGTTGGAGGCTTAAGCGGTGCGTTTATTCCGGTCAGTGAAGATGCCGGCATGATTGACGCGGTACAATGCGGTGCGCTTTCTTTAGAAAAACTGGAAGCTATGACGTGCGTGTGCTCCGTGGGTATTGACATGGTGGTTGTTCCCGGAGATACCACTGCAGAAACAATTTCCGGCATTTTGGCAGATGAGGTTGCTCTCGGCGTGGTGAATACGAAAACCACTGCCCTTCGCATTATCCCTGCACCGGGTAAATCGGTTGGAGATGTTGTAGACTTTGGCGGTCTTTTGGGTACAGGACCGGTCATGCCGGTAAACCGCTTTGATTGTTCCGCTTTTGTCAGACGCGGCGGCAGAATTCCTGCACCTATGCACAGCCTGAAAAATTAAACGGCAAAGGCTGATTTGCCTATCGCCGTAAAATCCATTCCATATAAAAAGTTTCGCCCAGGGCCGTGCGCATCACGACTTTGGGCGAAACTTTTGTCTTGCAAGAAGCGTTTATCTCTTAATTTTGTTAGTCGTCGTCTTTTCAAACGCGGTGTCTCGAATCACAATTTTTGTAATATGCTTATAGGGCGGCAACTGCATTAACAGGCGGCTGATGTCCTTTCTGAGAGCCGCTTCGGCATCGTCGATTCCTTCCACTGCCTCCTGGTTTAAAAACACTTCTGCCAGAAGTCCGCTTTCCTCCCCGTTTTCATCCTGCATAGCGCGGACAATGACCTCTTCTACATACGGGCTCTGCATAATATAACCTTCAATTTCTTCCGGGAAAATATTTTTGCCGTTTTTCAGCACAATCAGGTTTTTCTTTCTGCCTGTAATGATCAGCTGTCCACGCTGATTCATTTTGCCGTAATCGCCGGTAGAAAACCATCCGTCACGCAACACTTCCCGAGTGCGTTCTTCGTCTTTGTAATACCCCAACATGACGGTTTTCCCTTTCACGCAGATTTCTCCCGTGCCATCCGATGCCATGTTTTCAAATCGGACTTCCAGGCACTCCACCGGCACTCCCACCGTCTCCGGGTCATTAAATGCATCCCGATTGGCGCTGATTAAAGGCGAACATTCCGTAATGCCGTAGCCGTTGATTAAATCAAAGCCGACATCGATAAAAAACTTCCCTAATTCTGCGCGCAGCGGTGCGCCGCCGGTGACAATTTTAATTAAATTGCCTCCAAACGCCTCATGCACGGAATGAAAAAGTTTTCGCCGCACATCTATGCCGACTTTTCGCAGTGCATTGCTCACTACAATCATCACGCGCATAAGACCGGCTTTATTGCTTTCTGCAGCGTTCGCCCAGATTTTTTTATAGAAAAGCTCCAAAAAGGCAGGCACTACATAAATATAATCCGGCTTATAAAGCTGTAGATTGGTCAGCACCATCCGCATGTTTTCGTTAATACAAATACAAGCATGTTTATGCATGGACACCAAAAGCCCTGCCACTGCCTCATAGGTGTGATGATACGGCAAAACGGACAGGCATTTTGTGTATATGGTCGACACACGCAATCCGTAATAGACCATACTGATCAAGTTTTCTTCCGAAAGCATAACGCCTTTAGCAAGGCTGGTGGTTCCGGAGGTGTACACAATCGCCTTCATCTTTGTAATATCGTGCGGTACGTCTTGATACGGTTTCGTTTTCCCCTCCGACAGAATCTTTTGATAAGAAAGGATTTTTCCTTCGTCCGCCTCTTCCTCAAACCCAATAAAATAGCGAATTTTGGGGAGCGCCGCCGACAACGCCTCCATATATTTCCGATACCGCTTGGCAAAAAACAGAATTTCGCTGTCGCTATGCGAAAGGACATGAATGATATCCTCCAGCGGCAGTTCCTTATCGACCGGCACAATCACATTTCGGCTGCGCAGCATGGCAATATAGACCGTTACCCATGGATAGCTGTTTTCACCAATCACCGCAATATGGGTATTCGGTTCCACCAACGCCTCAATGGCCGCCGCCAAAGCTCTCGTCTCCGTATCAAACTCCCGATAGGTCACCGTCTGCACTTCGTTTCCACGGCTCTTGTACTGAAATACCGGTTTATCCCCTGCTTCCTGTACCCCTTGCCTCAAAAGATCTTGTATGCTGTTTATGCGGGATACTTCATAATATGGGTAATTATGTTTCAAATGGTTGCACTTCCTTTCAACATGGTTTTCGAAACTATTATACATGGTTTGTGAAAAAATGTCAATAAAATATTTTTTTATTGACCATCTTAATTTTCTATGATAGAATATTAAAATTAAGGAGGGATTTTTCGTGGGTGTGAATATTGAAGCTTCCGACATTATGGCATATCGTTTTCCTCGTTGGCAGGAACTGCCGGAAATTTCTTTATATATTGACCAGGTTGTCTTTATCCTGCAAAGCCGCCTTGCTATTTTTTTAAAAGATAAATCTATCCCCGTCATTACCACCAGTATGATAAATAATTACGTCAAGCAAGGGGCCATTGCCGCCCCCGTAAAAAAGCGTTATAATCGGGAGCATCTGGCCTATCTGTTTGTAATCTGTGTGTTGAAAAGGCTGATGAGCATTTCTGAAATTACGGAAAGTATTGCTATTTTGCGAAAGCTTTATTCTGTGGAAGAAGGCTATAATCTTTTTTGCACGGAGATGGAGGCTGCATTAAAGCGAACCTTTTCGCCTCATGCGCCTTCTGTGTCCGCGCCCGAGCTGCGGGAGATTGCTACGCTTCGTGCCATCGCCGCCGCCTTTGCCTACAGTATTTTGGTGGATCGATTGATTTTAATGCGGGATAAATAGCCTGCCTGTTTCTTTCCCCTGCTTTGTGATTGTATCGTAAATCGGATAGAAATTTGTACTAAAGTATGCATGAAGAATACAAAGGAGAATTGCCATGAATGTGCAAAGAGGTGTTTTAGCCGGCATTTTAATTTCCATCGGCGGTTTTGCGTTTTTGCAGTCGGAATCCCGTGTGGTTGGCGCATTTTTGTTCTCTATAGGTCTCATTGGCGTTGTTTTGTTTGAGTGCAGCCTATACACCGGCCGTGTCGGATATTGGCAGTGTAAAAAGGATGCCGCATCCCTCGCCTTCATCTTTTTAAAGAATGTTGTTGGGACTGCGCTTTGCGGTCTTGCGCTGCGAGGCGCTGTGGGTGAACAGGCCGCTGCGCTTATGGCGGCAAAGCTTGCCATGCCCTTGGGAGAATCCTTTGTACGTGCCGTCTTTTGTGGCATCATGATTTATATTGGTGTGGATTTGTATAAGCTGAAAAGCAGCTTGTTTTTGTTGGTACTTCCGGTCATGGTTTTTATTCTGTGCGGCATGGAGCATTCCGTTGCAAATGCCTTCTACCTGTTTGCCGCCGGCACCTATACCCTTCGCGCCGTTCTCTTTATTTTGGTCTGTGTTGCCGGCAATGCGGTCGGTTCCCTTGCGATTCGTTTTTTGAAAACAAGTCGGAAGCTTCTATAATTTTTACAAATGATAAGTGGGTACTATGAAAAGAACTTTCGTCTGGATGACAGTTTCATTTCTTTTTGGCATCTATCTTGCTGCAAAAGCGGCAAGTGTTCTTTTTTATTCTTTGAGTGTTGTTTTTTTCGCTTTATTTCTTTTATCTGTTATTATGCGTCGTCGACCATGGCGCTTTTTTCTTGCCCTAAGCCTGGGTTTCGTGTTGGGTTTTGTCCTCTTTACCTTGCAGTTTCGCGCCTATCTGCGCACCCCGGTTGCCCTGCATGAAAAAGAGATTACGCTTGCCGGCCGTGTGACAGCAGTCGGCGAATCTTCTACCGGCAAGCTGCGCCTTACCCTTACAGGCGAGACGGAGGGCGAAGCACCGGTTTCCGTGCGCGCCTATATTTACCCCGGCGATGTCCCCTACACCGTAGGAGATTGCCTGCGCATTTCCGGTAAAGCCATTGCTCCGCAGCCGCCCGATAATTTTGGTGCAACGGACTATCGTATCAGCATGATGCGGCAGCGCATAGATATTTCTATGTTTTGCACGAAAGAGGATATTGTCCTGACAGGGCACGATTTTCGCCTTACCCGCATCAGCGATCTCATGTATTTATGGCGCACAAAAGTTTCTTCTGTGATTGCCAGGTACATGCCGTCAGATACAGTTGGCTTTCTAAACGCCCTTCTGACCGGTGACACCACTTCTTTGTATGAGGAACAAAAAGCCGATTTACAGCATGCCGGCATTTCGCATGTTATTGCAGTTTCCGGTATGCACCTGCAAATTCTCGTGCACGCATTTATGCTGCTTTTTGGTGCCTTCCGCATAAAAAAGCGTAGTTTTTCCTTCATTGTTTATGGATTGCTCATTTGGCTTTTTGTCCTGTTTTCCGGTGCTTCCATGTCCGTTCTGCGCGCTGCCATTATGCTTACCCTGTCTATTCTCTCCGGCTTTATCCGAAAGGACGAAGATGCAATTACCGGTCTTTTCGTCGCCGCGTTTATTCTTTGCGCACAAAACACAGCCTCTTTTTTCGATATCGGGTTACAGCTTTCCTGCGCCTCCACCTTGGGAATTTTGTTGTTCGCCGCGCCTTTAGACCGCCTTATGGGGTGGCTGCCCTCTCTTTTGAGAAAAAACCTTTCCGTTTCCATGAGCGCCACACTTGGTTTCTTCCCCTTAGCCGCCCTTTATTTCGGCACAATGAACGCATGTAGCCTGCTCGTCAATGTTTTAGTATGCCCCATCATTCCCCTCCTTATGATCGGCGGCTTTCTGGGAATTGCCGCGAGTGGGTTGCCTTGGCTGGCGCAGCCTCTATTTCGTGTTCTTGCCTTCGGGATCCGTTACATTCTATGGGTGGCCGATTTTTTCTCCTCTATCCCCGCCTTTTCTCTGCCGCTTCAGCAAACCAACTGGCCGTACGCCATCCTCTATCTCCTTTTCTGTCTGCTTCTTTCTTATCTCTTGAGAAAGCAGCTACGCCAGGCTCTTTGGACCGCCTGCATCCTTCTCTTTGGTCTTTTTCTTCTCCTTTTCGGGAATTTTCTTATACAGAATCAGGCCGTGGTTACTTTCCTGAATGTCGGCAATGCGGACTGCACGCTTATCACAACAACCGGGCACGTATACCTCTTTGACAGCGGCGGCTCCAAACAATCGGATATTGCCGCCAAAACGATTCTGCCCTACCTTCGCTACGCACATACAGATAAAATTGATGTAGCGTTTCTCACGCATTATCACTCCGACCACGCCAAAGGGTTTTTAACCTTGCTGGAAGGCGGTTATATCCAAGAAATTGTTTTGCCCTATCATGCAGACAATGAACTGAAGCCGGCGCTGCTTCGTGCCGCCTATCACAGCAATACCAAGGTACGCTATGCTTCCGATGGGGATTTGTATACAATAGGGTCCATGCAGATCGGCATTTTTGACACTGCCACCGGCGGAGAGGAAAACAATGGCGTTGTCTATAGCGTGCGGCTTTGGGATACGCGTGTTCTGCTTACCGGAGATATTTCCAAAACAGGCGAAAAGCAGCTTTTACATGACGGCGCTGATATTGACAGCGATATTTTGAAGGTACCGCACCATGGTTCTCCGACCTCCGGGCTTTTGGCGTTTACGGATGCGGTTTCCCCTGATTTAGCAGTCATCACCTGCGGACCCAACAGCTATGGTCATCCGCATGCTTCTGTTTTAGAGCAATATGCGCAAAAAAAGATCCCCGTTCTTCGGAGTGATGAACGGGGAACCATTGCCATATATATTACAAAAGATGGGATACGCAAAACACGTACCTTGCGATAATTATTGCGTAAAGGACGGTTTATCCTCTGTTAAGGTTACCTGCACCTCTATCACTTGCCCATCGCGGTTAATAGTCAGGGTAATCGAATCGCCGGCGCGGAAATTATCCCGAATGGCGTTCAGTTCCTCAGAGGACTTGACCTCTGTTCCATTGCACTTTAAGATAACATCACCCTTCTTGATGCCTGCATTCGCAGCGCCGCTTCCCGCAGTGACCTCGCTGACAAAAAGGCCGGCTGCAGGAATATTATAGTAATCTGCTTCCTGCTGGTTTACATACGCAACACGCAAGCCGATCAGCGGACGGTTCTTGACATAACCGAAGTTGATTAAATCCTCCACAATAGGCTTTGCATTGTTAATGGGAATAGAGAATCCTAAACCCTCTACCTCCGAAGAGCTTACCTTTACGGTGTTGATCCCAATTACCTCTCCGAATGCATTGACGAGCGCACCGCCGGAGTTCCCGGGATTGATGGCCGCATCGGTCTGAATCAACGTATATGTCACGTTATCCACCGTGAGCGTACGGTTTAATGCACTCACAATCCCCTGCGTCAATGTCCCTGCAAGTTCCTTACCCAGCGGATTCCCGATTGCCACAACACGTTCCCCTGCCTCCAAGGCATCGGAATTCCCTAATGTTGCCGTTGGCAGCCCGGAGGCCTCCACCTTTAATACCGCCAAGTCGGTTTTTGCATCCGCACCAATGAGCTTTGCCTCATATTCTGTACCGTTATTTAAAATCACGCTAATCTTTTTTGCACCGCTAATCACATGATTGTTGGTAATTACATAGCCATTTTCTGCTATAATAATGCCACTGCCGCTGCCTTCGCTTTCATAGGTATTCGTACCGCCAAAGAAGGAATACGTGCTGGTTTCCACCACCGTGGAAATCCCGACCACTGCCGGGCCTACGCGTTTGCCGATTTCCACTGTAGACAGCTCTGTCCGTGTATCCGAATTATACGTAACCTGGGTTACTTTCGGGGTATCTACCGGTATTTCTGCAAATTGGAAACTGCCTTCTTTTCCCCCAATAAGCCGGGACACAGCCGGCACCACTGTAAAAGAGAGTAAGCCGCCGGCTAAAACGCCGCAAAGCGCAATCAGCCAAGGTCTTGTTTTCTTTTTTGGCGTCGCCTGCATGTCTGCCATGCGGTCACACGTTTCTTCATTCTCGCTATGCCATTGGAATTCGTTAAATTCTTGCATTTTATATTCTCCTTTCATACATTCGCCGTTATGTTACGTTTATTGTACAATATAAATGTTATCAAATTATGTCATAACTATGAAAAGTTAAAGAATTTCCATGCAAATTGCCGGCGCCTTATGCAAGCGCGTGGCAAAGAATAGGCTATTGGGAAATCCGGTACTCGTTTGGAGTTTTCCCGGTCAGCTTTTTAAAGCTTTGATAGAAAGATTTCATGTCCCCATAGCCGCAAGAAGCTGCAATTTCCTGAATCGGCAAGGCAGTCGTGGTTAATAGGCGACATGCCTCATCCACTCTTGTTTTCTGCAAAAAGGCAGAGACGGAAAGGCCGGTAACCGATTTAAAAAGCTTTCGGAAATAATCGGGATGCAGAAACACCTTAGCGGCAATATCCTCCACGCGCATCCTTGCATCATAATGTGTAGTCATATAGGCAACGGCTGTTGCCACTGTTTCGGCATTGGAAGCAGAAAGGAACCGTCTCCCGCTTTGCTCCAGCTCGCGAAACAGTTTAATAATCAGTTCTATCACATAGGCCCGAATTAACTCGGCATACCCCTTCCCATGGCAGGTGTATTCATGGTAGATGCCTGCGAACATTTTGCCGAAATCGGTAAAGGAGCTTTGTATATGCATATCCGGGCTTTGCGCGGTTTCATCCGGAAACAACGACAGAAACAAAAAGGAGGTTTGCAATGCCGAAAAATCATGCAGATTCAGCATAGAGGCGTCCAAAAAGTCCGGCGTAAACATAAGATCATAGGCAACAAACGGTTCCTTTGTATCCTCCGTTGCCGTAAACTTATGCGGCACGCCATAGTTGATGAGCACCACATCTCCCCTTTTTACTGTGTAGGCACGTTCCCCTACTGTATGCACTGCATTGCCGGACAAAACGTACACAATTTCGATAAACTCATGCCGATGAATGACCCCCACAAAGTCAGGAAACTCTGTAGAAAGGTGAATGAAAAAGGGTTCTCCTTTTTTAAAAAAGGTTTCCGGCTTAAAACAATAGATTTGGTTTTCAGCATGCATTCCGAGGCCTCCTGTCTATAAGCCTGCACAAACCGAGTCCGGCGGCATGCACAAGGTACACCGAAGGCTCGGTTCGTTTCAGGGAAGGGACTGTCCCTCGTTTTCCGCTTTACTTACATAACAATATAGGCTTCCCGTTCTGCGCCGACAGAAACGTAGCGCACTTTGCATTCCACCAGTTCTTCGATAAATCGAATGTAGTCGAGTGCTGCTTTCGGCAGATCCTCTTTCTTGCGTATGCCGGAAATATCGCACTTCCAACCCTCGACGTATTTTAGAATCGGTTTGGCACGATTCAGCTTATCTCCAAACGGAAAGTCTTTGATTTCCACACCGTCTACAGTATAGCCTACACAAACAGGAATTTGATCCATATCGGACAGAATATCCATCTTTGTAAGTGCAATTTCGCTTGCGCCCTGTACGCGCACGCCATAGCGAGAAGCCACCGCATCAAACGGTCCTACGCGGCGCGGCCTCCCTGTTGCTGCTCCGTACTCCCCACCTGCCTGACGCAGTTTTTCGGCTTCCTCGCCGAAAAGTTCCGCTGTAAAGGGGCCTTCTCCGACACAGCTTGAATATGCCTTCATAACGCCAACAACGCGATCCAGCTGATAGCCGGGGATTCCTGCGCCAATCGGTGCATAGGCCGCAATGGTGGAGGAAGAAGAGGTATACGGATAAATCCCGAAATCAATATCACGCAGCGCGCCGAGCTGTGCTTCAAACATCACACGTTTGCCTGCGCGAAGTGCCTGCTCCAAATAGGCGCCTGTATCACAGATATGCGGCAGAAGGGGCTTGCCGTATGTCTCGAGCCATGCAAAAATCTCTTCTTTATCAATCGGCTTTGCTCCATACACACCGGTAAAGGTAAGGCTTTTCCAATCAATAATCCCATCGAGCCGTGCGCGCATATCCTCTGCCTGCAAAAGGTCACCCATACGAATGCCCTTCTTCAAATATTTATCTCCATATACCGGGGAAATGCCTCGTCTGGTAGAACCATACTTTGCATCGCCCAGCCGATCCTCCTCCAGGCAATCCTGCATGACATGATAGGGCATGCAGATAATAGCGCGTTCACTGATTTTCAAATTCTCCGGTGTAATCGTAACACCTGCTTCGCGCAGTCTGCCGATTTCGCCGCAAAGATGGGCGATGTCAATGACCATGCCCGGTCCCATAACATTCACAATCTCCGGCCGTAGAATACCGGAGGGTAACAGATTTAAAATAAACTTGCCTAAATGGTTAATCACGGTATGGCCTGCGTTGTTTCCGCCCTGATAGCGTACAACAATATCCTGTTCCTCTGTCAACAGGTCTACCATTCTCCCCTTGCCTTCGTCTCCCCAATTGATTCCGACTATACTGGTCAGCATGTGCATCGCCCTTTCTTTGCAAGATACGGACATTCCTCGCATCTACATAATCTAACAATTTATTTTACTGCTTTTTATTCTGATTTGTCAAGAGTTTTACGCATTATTTTCCGCAAAAGCACAAGATTTGTTTACTATTTTTCTGTTGACCATGGATGTATAATATGATAAAATAAAAAAAACTGTAAAAAGGAGGACTACCCCATGCAGAAGAAAATCTTAGTGGTGGATGACGATGCCTATATTTGCGAACTGATTCGTCTGTACCTGGAAAAGGACGGCTTTTCCGTCACCTGTGTGCACGACGGTGCAGAAGCACTGTCTACGTTCCTGCAGCTCCACCCTACCTTAGTGGTCTTGGATTTAATGCTGCCCGGCATGGACGGCATGGAGATTTGCCGCGAAATCCGCAAAAAGGATGCTACGCCTATCATTATGCTCACTGCCAAGGGAGAAACCTTGGATAAAATACTGGGGCTTGAACTCGGTGCTGACGATTATCTGGTAAAACCCTTTGAACCCAAAGAACTGGTCGCACGGATTCATGCTGTTTTGCGGCGAACCAGCACGCCAAGCACAGCGGAAAAGTCCGTATCCTATAATAACCTTTCCATCAGCCTTGTCAATTATGAACTGCAAATTGACAATACGGTGATCCCTGTGCCGCCAAAAGAACTGGAACTTTTATACTTCCTGGCTTCGCACCCTAACCGCGTCTATACGCGTGAGCAGCTCCTTGAGGAAGTCTGGGACTTTGACTATTATGGTGATTCCCGTACTGTGGATGTGCATGTTAAGCGTCTTCGAGAAAAGATGGAGGGGCATGAAGACGGTTGGCAGCTGAAAACCGTTTGGGGTGTTGGCTACAAATTTGAGGTGAAGTAACATGCGCAGAACAATTTTTAACCAAATTCTTACAGCGCAGATTTTGGTCATATCCCTTTGTGTTTTGATTCTGGCCTCCTTGCTGTTTGCCTTTTTCGCCAGTTATATGATTGATGAGAAAAAAACGCTTTTAGCCGATGAGCTTACTCATATCAACGCTTTGACGGTTTTTTATCAGGATAATCCGGGGGAAGCGATGTCCGCTTTCTATTTCCGAAACTTAAATGACATTGCCGCGCGTTCCGGTGGCGTGATCTTTCTCGCCAATCCCAAAGGGGAAATGATTGCCGGCTCCGGCAATTTGTCAGAGCATATTAAAGGGAAGCTGCCGGAAAGCTATCTTCCCCGTCTTTTTGCCGGACAGCATATTTCACTTGGCAACTTAAACGGCTTTTTTAAAGAAACCTATTTAATGGTTTCCCGCCCCTTAGATTATCGGGGCGAGGTACCTGCTGTCAGCTGCATTGCCGTTCCTATGCCGGCTATCAACCGCTATCGGGGCGATATTTTGCATACCGTTATTATTGCAGTACTGTTGACGGCCTCGGTTTCCTTTGTCATGTCCTATTTTATTGCGCTCCGCATCTCCAAACCGCTAAAGCAAATCAGTGCCGCCGCGCAAGGCATTGCAAAGGGGAATTTTGATGTCGAGGTGCCGGTGCACGGAAACAGCGAGGTTGCACTTTTAAGCGAAACCTTTAATCAAATGACGTATTCCCTTCGAAAGCTTGAGGACATGCGCAGCGGCTTTATTGCCAACGTTTCACACGAACTCCGTACGCCGATGACCACGATTTCCGGCTTCATTGAAGGTATTTTAGATAACACGATTCCGCCGGAGCGCCAAAAAGACTATCTGACCATTGTCCTCCATGAAACCAAGCGGCTTGCCCGTCTTGTGAATGAGCTTTTACTCGTCGCACGGCTGGAGGGCGGTCTTGAAATGAAAATGTCTGTTTTTGACATGAACGAGCTGGTGCGTATTGCTATCTTGCGGTTTGAAAATGTTTTTTCCGAAAAAAACATTCAGGTCGATATTCATTTTGCCGAGGATACCTGTTTGGTTAAGGCGGATAAGGATGCCATTGACCGCGTACTGATTAACCTTTTTGATAATGCATCAAAGTTCAACCGGCAAAACGGCTACGTACGCGTCTCGGTGGACACAGTCGACGGCTTAGCCTCCATTACCGTTGAAAACTCCGGAGACGGAATTTCGGCGGAGGATTTAAACATGATATGGGATAAATTCTATAAGACCGATAAGTCCCGCAGTCAGGATAAAACCGGAGTAGGCTTAGGTCTGTATTTAGTGAAAAATATTATTGCCGCACACGGCGGCAAAATTAAAGCAGAAAGCAAAGAAGGCGAATACACACGATTTGTATTCACTTTAGAAAAGGCTTCAAAATAAATTTAAAGCTGCATCACGATACCGATTGCTGCCCCAAGCGCAATCATGGCAATCGGGTGCAGCTTTTTCCATACGTTTGTTATGACTAAAAACACCGCCAAAATCGCAATAGGGAGCGGACGAACCAAGTCCAAAAGCTGATGACTCGCTTCATACGCCGGCAGATTCAAGACCGAAACCCGAACAACCTCCAAAACCGCCACTGCCACAATCGCCACTACCGCAGGCCGAATGCCCTCAAACGCATGCTGCACAAGGGGATTTTCACGGAATTTCTTCATAAATTTTGCAACCAAAAGAATGACAATCACAGAGGGTAGCACAAGGGCAAAGGTCGCCATGAGTGCACCGGGCACGCCCTTCGTGACAAACCCGGCATAGGTTGCCATATTGACCCCAATGGGACCGGGCGTAGATTCCGAAACCGCCAGCATGTCGGATAGCATCTGTTTTGTAAACCAGCCGTAGCGGTCTGCAATCTCATACAGAAAGGGCAAGGTAGCAAGGCCGCCGCCCACAGAAAACAGCCCGGTTTTAAAGAAGGACAGAAATAGCTGCCAATAAATCATTGCCGACCTCCTTTCTGCAATGCCCCGAGCAACAAGCCGACGGCAATGGCACCAAGCACAATATAAAGGGGTGATATACCCATGAAAAGCGTCAGCGCTAACGCGGCAAGAAAAATAAGCACACCGGTTGCTCCCTTGACGCTTTTTCGGAACATTTTGATAAGCGTATTGATAACAAGCGCCGACACAGCGATTCGAATTCCGGCCAGGCCATGCTGTACCACCGAAAGCCCGGCAAAATTCTGGATAAAGGCCGCAATAATGGAAATGATGATCAGAGACGGTGAGACCACTGCCGCAGTCGCCACAACGCCGCCCCATGCCCCTTTGATTTTATAGCCGATAAAGGTAGCCGTATTGACCGCAATAACGCCCGGCGTACACTGCGCAATGGCATAGCAGTCTAACAGCTCGTCCGTGCTGCACCATTGCCGCTTGTCTGTAATTTCTCTTTCAATTACCGGCAGCATCGCATAGCCTCCGCCGAATGTAAAAAGTCCGATTTTAAAGAAGGAAACTATTAACTTCCACATCGATCGTCCACTCCAAAAAGTTTCTGCGAATTTTCCCAAAATATTTTTCGATTCTCCTCTTCGGTCAATCCCAATGCCAAAAAGTCCTCCACCGTCTTTTTCTGATTATGCATTGGAAAATCCGTTCCAAATAGGCACTTATCCACACCATGCCGCCGAATCATGCGGCGGGCCTGATCCTTATCAATGCTCTGCAACGTGCTGGAGGTATCTAAATACACATCGGTGCCTACTAAGTATTTTTCCGCATCATCCCAAACACTATACCCGCCAAGATGCGCCGCAATAATCGTGAGATTTGGAAAACGATCATGCACATTTCGGATGCGCTTTGGACTGGAGTTATCTACAGTGGCATCCCCCGCATGGAACAGAATAGGCAATTTGCCTTCTGCATATTTGTAAATCCGGTCTGCACATGCAGCATCTGCCGGGAAACCCTGAAAATCGGTATGCAGCTTTATGCCACGAAGCCCTAATTCTATCATGCGGTCGATTTCCTCTTCGATATGTGGGTAATCCGGATGCATGGATCCAAATCCCAATAACATTCCGCCGATATGTGCCGCCACAAAGTTATTTACGCTTTCTACCTGTGATGCCTTAGTCGCGGTAGAATGAATCAAGCATTTTCTGATGCAAGGTGCTTCTGCCAAGCTCTCACGAAACGCCTCCCATGTTCCATCCGCCGCCATAGGTACATGATAATACTTGCCTAAATTATTCACTGCCTTTTTGGCAATGTTATCCGGGAACACATGCACATGCATGTCAAAAACTTGATACTCCAAAAATTCATCTCCCTGTTATTTCAGCCAATATGCCTTCTCGAACCCCGCACATGACCGCTTCTACCTCTGTACAGCTCGTATATTGCAGCACCGCGGCAATGGTAAGCAATGCCGCCGGTATCGTTTCTGCTCTGTTTTGAAAAGCCGCCTCCAGCACATCAAACGAAAGCGTTTCTGTTGCCTTTTGGATTTCCTCCGCAGAAATCTGACCTGCTTTTCCCCAAAGCATGGTAATCGCACGAATACTGCCGCCGGTTAAATACAAAGTGGAATGCCCTACATTGCGAAAAGCCGGCCATGCAGAAAGCCTTTCTGTAACATACGCCGAAAGTGCCGCTGCCTCTTTTTTGGTAGGCAATGCCCCATGAATAAAGTCACATTTTAGCCGCATACTTCCCAGCGGCAAAGAGGTTTGTGCGGTAACGCCGCCTGCCGCAAACGTATATAGCTGCATGCTGCCACCGCCCAGGTCCCCGCCAATGCCGGCCGAAAGGGATTTTGCACTGCAAAGGCCTAAATAGTCATACCACGCCTCTTCCTCTTCGGACAAAAGCCGCACGGAAACCCCCGTTTGTTCTTGAATGATCTGCAAAACCTCTTTTGCATTGACAAGGCCGCGCAAGGATGCGGTTGCAAACACAATGCTTTCATCGCAACCTGTCATATATGGGCGAAGCGTCGCAAATGCGTCCAGAATTGTTTGGATACCGGTAATGGTAAGTGCGCCATTTTTTACATAGCGCACCACTCCGGCAAATACACTTTTATTCAGCACCATTTTCCCATCCTCATACAGGACGGTCCGAATGGTGTTTGACCCTAAATCTGTAATACTATGTCTCATGCGTTTGTGGAATAGTTCGGTGCTTCCTTTGTGATGAAAATATCATGCGGATGGCTTTCGCGCAAAGCCGCACCGGTAATCCGCACGAACTTTCCGTTCGCCTGCAAATCGGTAATCGTCGGCGTACCGCAATACCCCATACCGGAACGAAGACCGCCCAAAAGCTGGTACATCGTATCAGACAATGCCCCTTTATAAGGTACGCGTCCCTCAACGCCCTCCGGCACAAGCTTTTTATTATTCTGTTGGAAGTACCGATCGCGGCTTCCCTCGTTCATTGCCCCAATCGAGCCCATGCCGCGGTAAACCTTAAAGCGGCGGCCCTGATAGATTTCTTCATCGCCGGGGCTTTCCTCACAGCCTGCAAACAAGCTGCCAATCATAATGGCATCAGCACCGGCTGCTATGGCCTTTGGCAAATCACCGGAGTATTTGATACCGCCGTCAGCAATGACCGGAATGTTATACGAGGAAGCCACCTCATACACATCGCTGATTGCCGTAATCTGCGGCACACCGATACCGGCAACTACGCGGGTTGTACAGATAGAACCGGGCCCAATACCGACCTTTACGGCATCCGCACCGGCTTCAATGAGTTCCCGGGCCGCTTCGCCGGTTGCAATGTTCCCTGCGATAAGCTGCAGGGATGGATAAGCACGTTTCACTTTTGCCACAGCGTTAATAATATTGGCAGAATGGCCATGCGCCGAATCCAGCGTAACTACATCAACCTTTGCCTCAATCAAGGCTGCGCAACGCTCTAAAACATCATCGGTTGCGCCAATCGCCGCACCGGCCAAAAGACGGCCGCTGGCATCGCGTGCAGAGTTCGGATACTGCACTGCTTTTTCAATATCCTTAATTGTAATCAGGCCCTTTAAGTTAAAGTTTTCATCTACAATCGGCAGTTTCTCAATTTTATGGCGACGAAGAATCTCCTGCGCCGTATCGAGCGTTGTCCCCTCCGGTGCAGTAATCAGATTTTCATGCGTCATAACCTCACGAATCTGCTTGGAAAAGTCTACCTCAAACCGCAAATCACGGTTTGTGAGAATGCCTACCAGCTTTGTGCCCTCTGTAATCGGCACGCCGGATATTTTATATTTGCCCATGAGAGAATTTGCATCGTTTAACGTATGTGTGGGAGATAAAGAAAAGGGGTCAACAATAACGCCGTGCTCGGAACGCTTTACCTTGTCAACCTCTGTCGCCTGTTCTTCTATCGACATATTCTTATGAATGATACCAATGCCGCCTTCGCGCGCAATAGCTATAGCAAGCCTTGATTCTGTAACGGTATCCATGGCAGCACTAATAAGCGGCACATTTAGCCGAATACTGTTGGTAAGTCTGGTACTAATATCTACATCCGCAGGTAAAACTTCTGACCTTTGTGGAACCAATAACACATCATCAAAAGTTACTGCTTCAGGAATTTCTCCGATTTTTCTCATGTGCAACACTCCTTTAATTGTTTCCTTTTAATATACCATATCTATCTACCAAAAGTCAACAGAAATTCATTAGAATTCAAAAAAATACGGAATTCCCAATTCTTTGCACCGCTTCTGTGAATCATACTTTCATTTTTATCGTCCTATAAAGTATTTAAAACATTCTTTCCTAAATGATTTACTAATAGAATTCTCCATACTATAAGAAAAATCTTGCTTTGCAAGGTTTTCTCTAAACAGGATCCCACAAAGGCAAAAGTAACGCATGTATTTTCCTTTCTTTTATTCACACTACACACCAAGGAGTTGATTTTTGAATCGTGAAATGCACACGCACCAGCAATCAGAATGGGGATTCCTATTGGTTGGCAGTTGCCGTATCACCGCTGTCGATGAAGTGGGCAGAAACTTTGTGGCGGATATTTATCCGGGAGAAGGCTGGATTTTTCCAAAAAACATTCCTCACAGTATGCAAGGGTTGCATGAAGGCTGTGAATTTCTGCTATTTTTCGACAAAGGTAGTTATTCCGAACACAACACCTTTTCTATTTCCAAACTATTTTCCCTTCTGCCAATTTTGGTTTGCCCGAAAATTCGTTTAAAAACATTCCGAAAAAAGAGGTCTATATTCTCGACGGAGGCGACACGGGTACATTGGAATCGCAATCCGTAGACTCCCCTGCCGGCCCGGTGCCAAACACGTATCAGCATTCCCTTTGCCACGTAGAACCCATCGTGTGCGACGGCGGTACTATCCGCATCTTGAATCACCGCAATTCCCCTGCCTGCGACACTGTGCCTCTTCACTGGTAGAGGTGGAACCGGGTTCTGTGCGCGAAATTCATTGGAAATGGGGCTGTAGTAAAATGCAAAAAGCATTTGTCCCCTGCTGCACTATTTTTTTAGCCCAAAAACAGAGCCATAGCAAACAGATTTTGAAATCCATTTTGCTATGGCTCCATACAATCAACCTAAATTAATGGCGGTAAATAACAACTAAGCGCTGCGTGTTTGTCTTCCAAAGTGAGAGAACCTGATCGCCTTTTACAACGTCTGCTGCTGTAATGCTGACCATTTCTTCTTTATCTCTGTCCCAAAGAACATACTTGCCACTTGTCGGAATGCTGTAATCTACCACTCTTTCCTCCAACGCATCCTTCTCTTTCTTCAGTGAGTTATACGTCCATGTAACAAGGTTTGTATACGGATCCTTCCAGCCTGTTGCTGCACCATCCGGATGTGCCAATGTGCAATTTACCAACAGACCGAAATCGTTCTTATCCTTGACCGTACCAAAGAGGATTAAGGCACCGCCAACGTAATATTTCGAACGATACGTCTCACTGATTCTGCCCTGATTCTCTGAAAAAGTTACAGAACCGGCATAGTTCGGGTTGGCACGATAAACCACGTTTGCCAGAGTAAGATGACCTAATGAGTCGATATTATAACGAATTACGTCCCCTACTTCCAGCGAACTGCTATCTATATTCATGACAGCACTATGCCTCTTTGCATAATAGGTGTAATACGAGTTGAGTCTGCTTGAGCTTCCGGGCAAGAATCCGGTTACATACGAGTTACGTTCCTTGCGGTCTTCCTCTGTTCTGCCGTAAATGCGAACTTCTTTCCCATCTACTATCTTCGTTGTCCACCATTCCGGGTCAACTAAAATATCCGCATTCGCATGTCTGTATCCGCAGACCAAATCGCTATCCGCAACTGCCTCAATCGTCTTACCGCTTTCATTAAAAATTGTCAAACTAGTCTGCTCTAAGCCATCCTCATCCAACACAATGTTAACAGAAGTAATCAGACCATTGGTTACCGCATCAAAAGTCGGATATACAACCGAAGCAGTGTTTCCGCCGGATAAATACAAATGATCTACAACTGCGCCGCAAATATATTTCTCTGATACATCATAGAATGACCAGCACGCTGCATCACGATATTTATACAGGTCAATTTCCGTTCTTGCGCTCTGTACAGAATAGGCCTTGTCATTTGTCGGATCTGACGGAATTCTAAAGAATTTTGTGTTATCTACAATGCCGACTCGGCCAAATAAGCAGCCGGATACATATTCTGTAGCACTGCCTTCACCGGCATCTGAGCCACCGTTTTTGGTACCATTCCATTCAACTGCTGCCTTTCTACCCTCAGCAGCATAAAAGTCCATACTGAATGTGCCGCCGAAACGATCTTCATCTGGCATATTACCTGTCATGTTATCAGCCAAATCCAGCTTTCTCAGCACTGTGCCTTCTTCATTTGCCTCGAAGATAACAAGCTGCGGAATAACCGCACCGGTCACCCCATCTACAAGACTTCTGTATGCTGTATTATTATTCAGGATATCCACCATATCCTGCTGGCTCTTCTTTACGCCGTCCAGTTCCAGCTTTTCAGCCCCTTCAAAGACTTTCATTTCGCCGTCTTGGGTAAAGATTTTGTATTCTGCTTTTGCAGCCATACCCTTCTTTACTGCTGCATTGACAAGCCAGCCATAGGTTTTTCCTGTATCTGTCTCTGTGTCAATTGCGGCAACGTTGCCTAAAAAGTCAAGATAATACAGCGCTGTATCACCTGTCTTTAAATCTGCAGCGATTCTCTCATCATAGCCATACTCTGTTCCCTCGATGGTAACCTTTTTTTCTGCAGTCTTCTTTTCTGAGATTGTACCGGTTATAGATTCGTAGGAACGATAAATCTTCCAAATGCTGTTTGCATCTGTACTATCCGCACTCTTTGCGATAGAAAGCACATCCCATGCGGCAAGATCCAGTAAGGTAATTGCTGTGCCTTCTGCATCCAAAAGATCAACCGTTTCACGATTGTCCGAAAGTTTTAATGCAATGGACTGCACTTCCACAGCGTTACCGGGCAGCAGTACGCCTTCACGCAGATAGACCATTTCGTCTTCAACATTTACGCTATCCACAATGGCGTTTACATAGCTCTCTACAACGATGACGGAAACGCCTTCCGCGCCGTTGGAAATCAATTTCACCGTACCAATTGCCGGCTGCAAATCTGCGGCAGAGGGGTTTGCGGATACGCGGCCGTTAATAATAACCTTAAGGCTTGCTGTATCAATATCTTCCTCTTTTTCTTTGCCTTCTTCATTGTCATAAACAAATGTACTGAGGCTTGTTCTCGGCTGTACCTTATCCGCTGCAACCGTAATTGCCTCTGTATTGGGCGCCGGCAAAGCAGCGACACAAATCTTAGCATCTGTCTCATCGTTGATGCGATAATAGATATCCACGTTCATGCCAACCATGTTCTGAATATCTGTTTCGCCCATCTTAAAGGTCGTATACGTATCCTCGTTCAATGCCTTAGTGGACACTTCGTCCGTAAGAAGATTTTTGTTTTCCAATCTTACCATCGGGGAAGCAACCACTTTTTCTCTCACATATCCAACCTTCAGATATTTAGAAAGCAAAGTTGCTGCCTCGTTTTCTGTATATGTGTAAGAATCATCCCCATAGGTCTTCTTTTCAAACAACGTTTTATCCAGTGCGTTGTACACAAGGATTGCCATGTTACCGCGGTTCATTTCGCCACCCTTTGCGATACCCTTTAAGAGATCTAGCTGGCTTGCCTTATCTATATATCCTGCCGGAAATCCGCCGGCTTCTTCTGCCTGCACCGCATATCCCAACAACGCCACCACCATTTTAACGGCTTGCTCATATGTCACCGGTGCGTCCGGAGCAAACTCCGTTGCACTTATGCCATTGATAAGCTTTAGCTGATGTGCAGTACAAATATTCTTGTATGCCCAGTGACTGGAGGGGACATCCGCAAAGGCATTTGTGTCTGCCGATGCTTCGGTATTCATTGCCCTTAATAAAATTGTCACCATCTCTGCTCTCGTCAGCGCACTTTCCGGTTCATAGGCACCTTCGCCCTTCCCTTCCACAATGCCCAGCGAGGACAGAACGTAAACAGCTTTTTCGCAGTTTTTCCCAGCTGTGTCGGCAAAGCTTGCCGCACTTACAGTTGTGACAGTTGTAATGAGCATACAAACTGCCAGAAGTAAAGTAAGTCCTCTCTTCATAAAAATCTCCATCCCTTTAATAAATTCGTACTGCAAACCAATAGGTTCACAAATACTCTATGAGTATATACTATTTTTTTGCATCTGTCAAGAATATTGTACTAAAAAAACGTGTATTTTAGATTACATTTTTGTTACAAGCAAATAAAGCATGCCTTTTTCTGAAATATCGCCGACACACGGCTCCAAAATGTAATGCCTAGACATCTCATGCTGTCCCTCCGGTTTTCCCACAACCTTCCTATTTAATATTTGGAATAAACAGCAAATGTTTTGCCTATACTATTCGTAGGAGGTGATGCAAATGTTTCCGGAAATCCCAAAATTCGTCTTTCCTGCTGCGCTGCTGGCCAGATTAAAAAAGGAGAAACCGGCTGAACCGGTGTGCGACGAGATGCTGCGCCGGCTTTTACAGAATGTGCAGGCAGACATTGCCCTTTGCCGTCGCAATTTAGAGTTTACGAATGATCCAACCCTGATAGATATGTACATTTATGCCATCAAATCCTTAGAAAAACGTTATGCCCACCTTATGCAGCTCGCCAAAAATGAACATTCCGCATAATGCAAAAATGATAAAAGCACAAAGATGCCCTCACAAGGTACATTTTGTGCTTTTCTGTTTATGATTGCGTTTTACTTTCTGAGTTCTTCTCTTCCGGCCTGTACTTCCGCAGACAAATTGCTGAGCCTTCCTTCAATTCCGGCAAGCACATCATCGGCATACTGCCGTGCACCCAGGCGAATCTCACGTGCATTTTTTTGTGCATTTGCCAGCACCTCATTTGCCTGATCGTACGCTTTCTTGGTGACTTCATGTTCATTGACAAGTTGCTGCTTCTGCTCCTCTGCACTGCGAATAATATCGGCGGCCTCCTTATGTGCTTCCTCAATGATGCTGGTCCTCTGCTCTGTTACCCATTTTGCCTTTTTGAGATCCTCCGGCAACCGCAAACGAATATCGCTCAAAAGTTCCATGAAGTCCTCTTTATCAATCATTGTCTTATGAAAAATCGGCCAAGTAAAGCTATTTTCAATTAAATCCTCAAGCTGATCAATAACGTCAAAGATTTCCATATCATGTCCTCCTCTCTGCGTAATTTAAAAAACAAAATATCAATATATTATCATTTTTTATTGTATCACAGCTTTTTCTGCTTGTCAACAAAAATTCGCCATTTTTCTATGTGCTTCCACAAAATTCTTATAGACGCATCATTTGCACAGCTCTTCCGTTTTCGTCCGTTTCAATAAAAACAGCATGAACTTCCCATTTCCCCTCCGCAGCCTCATACGGGCGCCGCACAGAAGAGGTAAACCTTGCAACGGCAACAGGTACCGCTGCCCCTAAAACAGAGTGCGATGCTCCGCACATACCGACATCGGTAATATAGGCTGTGCCACCTTCTAAAATGCATGCATCTGCCGTCTGTACATGGGTGTGCGTGCCAAGCACAGCACTGACACGGCCGTCTGCATAATAGCCAAGCGCCTTCTTTTCACTGGTCGCCTCGGCGTGAAAGTCCACTAAAATATGTGGCGTATCTGCCTTTTGAATGGCCTCGTCAAGGGCAAAGAATGCATTGCTTGTAGGGAAATCCATATACAGTCTGCCCATAAGATTGATCACGCACAATTTCTGGCCATTGGGCGTCGAATATGTCAACATGCCTGCTCCGGGATCGCCGGCCGGAAGGTTATATGGCCGAATAATGGGTATTTCGTCAAACAGCTCTATAATCTCTTTTTTTGACCATACATGATTGCCGGTTGTGAATACATCTATGCCTGCACGAAGGAGCGTTTCTGCTCCATCGCGAGATATGCCAAACCCGCCGGATGCATTTTCGCAATTGGCGACGCAAACATCCGGTGCAAATTGTCTGCGCAGTTCGCTGATGCTTGCCATAACTGCATTACGTCCAACGCGCCCTACAATATCTCCAAAAAAAAGTATTTTCATAATGATCCTCGAAGCTTTTTAATGTTTTCCAACACGCTATACGGAATGGCCATATTGCCTAATCCTTTGCCAATAGAAATATGGGGCTTCATGGCTGCATGAAAATCCGTACCGCCGGAAATTGCCAAATCAAGAGAAGCCGCTAAATCCTGATATTCCTTCTGCATCTGCGGTGTGTACTCTGTATAGTACCCTTCAATACCATCCATGCCGGCATCCTTTAGATCCACCACAAAGTCACGCAGTTCCTGCCCTTCTAAGCGCGTTAAATGCAAATGTGCCAAAAAGGCCAGACCGCCGGCAGACTTAATGAGCTCCACTGCATCGCGCGGCGTTAAAAGCTGCAAAGTAGAATAGCCAGGCTTGCCATTGGCCAAATATAAATCAAACGCTTCCTTTACAGAACCGACATATCCCTTTTCTACCATCGCCCGCGCAAAATGCGCTCTGCCAATCAGGCCGCAAGGAGCAAGCCTTGCAGCATCTTCAACCGTCACTGCAAATCCGATTTTCTGCAGATTGGCCGCGGTTTCCTCATTGCGCTGTGCGCGGACGCGGCGAATCTCCTCCAGCTTCTTTAAAAACTGCGGATTCTTTAAATCCACATAGTACCCTAAAACATGGGTCTCCGTTTTAAACTTTGCTGAAAGCTCGATGCCGGGTACAACCTCCACGCCAATCTCGCTACCTCTTTGCATTGCCTCCTCCACGCCGTCTATAACGTCATGGTCTGTTAACGAAATCGCTGCAAGTCCTGCCGCTTTTGCCGTATCAACGACCTCTGTCGGCAACATTGCACCATCGGACTTTACGGAATGGGTATGTAAATCAATCAACATGATCTCTCGCTCCTACTATTTTTTTCTATTATACCGCCATCTATGTAAAAATGCAAGCGGTTTTTATCAACAGAAGAATTCCATAGCAAAAAGATTATTTGATTCAAAATGGTTATTTTATATTTTTATATTTAATGTAAGAACTCTGTTTTCGACTTTTATTTACTCTATATAAATAGACATTATACATAAATACATATAGCAATTTTATACGTTTTCTATTATCTTTGTATCTTAATTTCTAAGATTTCTGCAAATTCTTTGCAAAAATATTACAGTTTTTTCTTAAAAATCATGAAAAAATATGTTTTTTTTCGTTTGTGAGATACAAATATTTCCAAAAATGGGTTTAATTCCCATTTATGCTTTGGGGATTGTATTTATGCGAGATAAGCTTTATACTCTTTCTAAAGGCTCAAAATGACTGAAAGGAGATTGACAGCATTGTTTTGGGAAAAAGAAAAACATTGCCTTGGCAAAACCATTCGTTATTCTGTAATGTCGGATGAGGACGGTGAAGGATATAGCATTGGTATTTCTGATGGAGAAACATCTGTTGTCGCAAAGGATTTTACAAACGATTTTGAGGAAGCCGTTTCCCTTGCTGAGCACATGTGGAACAGTCTCGTGCTACCGATTTCGCTTTATGAAATCATAGAGGATTATTTTGGCGTAATCGGTCAGCCTTAGGGAAATCACCAAAGATAATAAAAAGGGGCCGTAGAAAAATGCACAGACCGCATAAAGCATACGATTCTTGCAAATATGCGGATATACCTTATAAGAGTCAAAAAGTTAGGGTGAAAATTCGCTAAACCATGCATTTCTTAAAATACAAATACTTTATGCTATGAACAAACTTCGCCTCTCGACGTACCTATGTACGCCTTCGGGGGACCAAAGCCTGCGGCTTTGGCGCAGTTTGTCCATTCTGCACGATTTTTCTCCGGCCCCACGGAGATGTAGAAAAATGCACAGACCGCATAACGCATACGATGCTTGCAAATATGCGGATATGCCTTATAAGAGTCAGAAAGTTAGGGTGGGAATTCGCTAAACCATGCATTTCTAAAAAAATACTTTATGCTATGAACAAACTTCGCCTCTCGACGTACCTGTGTACGCCTTCGGGGAACCAAAGCCTGCGGCTTTGGCGCAGTTTGTCCATTCTGCACGATTTTTCTCCAGCCCCAAGGAGGATGTAGCAAAATGCACAGACCGCATAAAGCATACGATGCTTGAGAATATGCGGATATGCCTTATAAGAGTCAGAAAGTTAGGGTGGAAATTCGCTAAACCATGCATTTCTAAAAAAATACTTTATGCTATGAACAAACTTCGCCTCTCGACGTACCTATGTACGCCTTCGGGGACCCAAAGCCTGCGGCTTTGGCGCAGTTTGTCCATTCTGCACTATTTTTCTCCAGCCCCAAAAGGAGCCATAGCAAAAGATTTTTTGCTATGGCTCCTTAAAAATGCAAAATTTACTTTTCTGCTGCCAGTTTTCTTTTTTCCATCACCAGAAAATTCCGAGCGGCAACCGTATCGCAATCCAAAACCGAACCTTTTCCCAGCACATGCGTAATCGTGGAATTAATGCATTGAATCAGTGCTGCATCCAGATCCCGCATGGCAAGATCGCGCAGCTCTTGCAGCCTTGGAATCTGTCGGCTTGGCTCAATCATATCGGACAGATAAATGATTTTGGTTAAAAGTGGCATGTCCTCATGCCCCGTCGTATGGTAATAAATTGCTTGCAGAACATCTTCGTCTGTAACATTAAACTGCGTTTTTGCTATATACGCGCCTAAGTAGGGATGGATCAGCCCGCGCTCAATCAAACAAATGGGTTTTAATTCTATACCGGCCTCCCGGCACATGGCAACCGCCGTATCTTTCGGAATGTTTTTAGCGCAATCATGCAAAAGCCCGGCCACCCTTGCCTTTTCCTGATCTGCAGCATATTGTTTGGCAAGCATTTCTGCTGTATCCCGCACGCCGATACAATGTATAAACCTTTTTTCGTCCACCATCGTATGGAGTTTTTCTTCCATTTGCTGTTCTGTCATTGGTATTCTCCCTCATTTTCCTTATTGATATAATCTGTGGTTTTCAATGTAGGCCGCTACCTTTTTCGGCACCAATTGATCAATGGCCTTTCTGTCGGCAAGAAACCTACGCACGGTCGTGGAAGAAATATCCACTGCCGGCACATGCACATAGACAGCATCCTCCGGCGGCGGTGTATTCTCTCTTGTGACTACAGCAAACTCTGCCACCTGTCGGATGCGTTCCGGATTTTTCCATGTATGCAATAAATTATACGCCTCATCGCCAATTAAAAAGTATAGCTTGGCCGCAGGATACACGGCAGCAAAATGCTCCGCCGTACGATAGGAATAACTGATGCCCTGCTGCAACAGCTCATACTCTGACATTGCATACCGCGCCTCGCCGTCTATGGCAAGCCGAAGCATTTTTGCCCGATGTTCCCCCGCCACATGGCAACCGGCCTTATGCGGCGGCACACGTGCCGGAATAAAAATAACACGATCGAGGGAGAGCGCTTCTATTGCGCATTGTGCCGCATAAAGATGTCCGTTATGAACCGGATCAAACATCCCTCCAAATAAAGCAATTCGCTCCATCTTCTCACCTAATCTACGAAATCAAATTCCATTTCACCAAACAGAACTGTATCACCTTCGCCTGCACCGGCTTCCCTTAATGCCTCAATAATCCCCCGTGCCTTAATGGCTCGCTGGAAGTAGCGAATCGAGTCATCATCTCCAAAGTTTATGCCGCGCAAAAGCTTATCCACATATGGCCCTTCCACCTCATAGAGTCCGTCATGCTGCACAATGGAAAAGGCCGTTTCGTCCATTTCCTCTTCCTCCATGTATTCAGCCTCATATATCGGCATCGGCGGCAGCATATCGAGCATACTCGCCACGTGATTCATAAGCGCGTCCACACCGGCGCCGGTTGCCGCGCTAATGGGGAAATACGCAAATCCTTGTTCCTGCATATACGCTTCAAATGCCGATGTATCTTCCGCCATATCCGTTTTATTTCCTGCAACCACCTGCGGCCGCTGGCTCAGTGCCGGATTATATAACGCCAGTTCACGGCGAATGGCTTCAAAATCTTC
>JAQXGO010000024.1 GCA_029006755.1 Clostridia bacterium
AATGATGATATAAATCTTTTTGCTACGGCTCCTTTTGGGGCTGGAGAAAAATAGTGCAGAATGGACAAACTGCGCCAAAGCTGCAGGCTTTGGGTTCCCGAAGGCGTACACAGGTACGTGGAGAGGCGAAGTTTGTTCATAGCATAAAGCATTTTTATTTTAAGGAATTCATTCTTTAGCGAATTTCCACCCTAAATTTCTGACTTTTATAAGGCTGATCCGCATATTGGCAAGAATCGTATGCTTTATGCGGTCTGTGCATTTTGCTACGGTCCCTTAATATGTATAAAGCGATATAAATACGCATTTCATACATAGCATGATTCGTTCCCTGCATGCAAGAAAACAAAGCGATAGGGAAAGAGAAAGATAACAGTTCGATTTCTAAAATATAAAAAAAGTATTAAAAAAAATTGACAAATATTTCAAAATGTGATATACTTTAGATACAAAGTTTTTTGGGAGGTTTATCATGTTTAAGAAACTGATATTATCTGCAGCGACAGCTCTTGCTGGGGTATGTGTATTCGCAATGCTTGCAGCAGCTGATACCACAGGGTTTGCTGCGGGTGACGTTTTAAATATTCGTCAGGTTCCTGCCATGGATGCGAAGGTGTTGGGTGAATTGTATTTGGCTGACCCTGTGACTGTAATTGCGACAGAAGGTTCTTGGTGCAAGGTAAGATATAATGATCAGATTGGGTATGTGCATAAGGATTTGATTGTATTTGATCGCAGTCAAGTGCCGGAGCCTGTTCCGGCTGTGGTAGAAGAAGTCCGGAGCGTTCCTGCTTCGACTTCCACAAGTACAGCAACCAGTCCGAAAAAGAGTACTGCTTCGGGCAACAGCAGTGCAAAGTCTGCGCCTGCCCCGGCGGCAAAAAGCAATGGTTCTTCCGTGGGACAGCAGATTGTGTCCTGTGCAAAGAACTATATCGGTGTTCCCTATGTATGGGGAGGCTCTTCTCCCTCCGGCTTTGATTGCAGCGGCTTTGTGCAGTATGTGTATCGGCAGTTTGGTATTTCTTTGCCGCGTACAACTTATTCGCAGGTAGCCATGGGCAGATCAGTTTCCCGCTCTGAATTACAGCCCGGTGATTTGGTGTTTTTCCGCAGTGCAGGGCATGTAGGCATCTATGTGGGGAATGAAACGTATATTCACGCACCGCAAACCGGCAGAACAATTAGTATAGATAATATGGCCGGCCGTTCGCTTTATGCGGCACGTCGTATTGTATAAAACTATGAAAATCAATAGGGCTGTCTTACGAAGAAAGTGAGGCAGCTTTTATTATGCAGAAAAATCAAAGATTGCAAGAAGTTGAAACCGTTTTATGGCTGTTGAGAAGGCGATCTTGTTTCAAAACGAGAGGAGATAGAAAGACATAGGCAGCACAGAGCTTTTGTTTCGCCAAGAAATTCCGGACAAAAGAAAAAAACGCACAAACACTGAAAGCTAAGTATTTATACGTTTTTTGGCACCCCCGACCGGAATCGAACCGATGACTAACCCTTAGGAGACCTATCATTTATTTTCTAATGGCATTATATAACATTTATAACATCTATGTCAATTATAGCGCGCATAAATTACATAATTTCTTCAATATAATTTACATTTTCTTCAAAAAGGTCAGGTTTTATAAAATTCATAAAATAATCCACCAAAGTGGGTGCCAAACAGGGTGCCAAATAGGGTGCCAAACAGAAAGCAAGCCCCATGATGTCAAATCAGATGGCTTGCTTTCATTATTTTTATCACCATTTCTCACGCAGCAGGAAATCTGCAGCATGAACAATTTCGATACCGTTATCGTTGCCGATTGCCAGAGCTTCTCTGCATACAACATACTTGTGATAATGATCTTTGATGTCCATTAGGTTGTCGGTTTCGCGTGTGGATTCATCAGGAAGCTTTTCGCAAACCTGGATATAAACTTTTTCATCGCGGCGCACACCAACAAAGTCAATCTCCTTTGTTCCGAACTTACCTACATAAACTTCATAGCCGCGCCTTTTCATTTCAAGATAAACAATGTTTTCGAGCATGGCAGAAATCATCTTGTGGTCGAAACCCATTTTGCTGTATTTAAATGATATATCGGAAAGATAATATTTTTCCTGTGTTTTAAGAACAGACTTGCCCTGAAGGTCATAACGGCGGCAGGGATAAATAATAAATGCCTGTTCAAGCCATTTAAGGTAATTGTAAATGGTTTCCACAGATATAGTTCTGTGTTCACTCTTTAAAAACTTAACAATGGAATTAGCCGAAAAAGTCTGTCCTACATTTTCTATAATGAAACGAACAACTCTGTCGAAAAGCTCTTTGTTGCGTATTTTGTGACGCTTTGAAATATCGCGTGTAATAACAGCACCATAAATACCATCAACAACCTGGTAGGCAGAATCGGTGTTAAAGTTTGATATGCCGATAATCGGGAAACCGCCGAACTGCAGATATTCATCAAATGCTCTGGCAGCATCGCTTTCAGACTTTGATTTGAAAGCAAGATATTCCTTGAAAGAAAGCGTGTAAACAGGAATAGAAATATAGCGACCGGTCAGATAGGTTGAAATTTCGCTGGACATGAGTTTTGAATTTGAGCCGGTAACATAAATATCTACATCGGCACCCTCCAGCAAACTATTTACAGCCTTTTCCCAGCCGTCAACTTCCTGAAGCTCGTCGAGGAACAGGTAGCATCTTCCTTTACCGGCGATGGCAGACTTCAATTCGTCATACATATCCTTGGCGGAGAAGCCATCGTCTATTTCCATCTCATTGTATTTGCGGGCAATAATATTCTCGGCGTTAATTCCGCGAGACTTCAATTCCTCCTGAAGCATGGCAAGAATAGTGGACTTACCACAGCGACGCACACCGGCAAGAATTTTTACAAGCGGAGTGTCAATATAAGGAGCTATAGCATTGATATAATCCGGACGTATAATCATAAAATCGCCTCCTGTTGCTATTATACGATTATATTATAGTCGAAAAACTTTGAAAAGTCAATGAGTTTTTTCACTTATAACATTAAAAACTTTGTAAATTTACATATTTTTTCGAGTTTAGGCGACAAGTTTTGACGAACAGGAGCAAAACAACGAGGTAAAATATTACAAAACTGTCCGCTCGAAAGATTATTTTGGTACAGAATTGTAATAAATCAGATGTACAAAGCACACAAAATTCTTCAAAAACCTTGACTTTTTATTAAAAGTATGTTAGTATGTTTACATACATACTATATGGAGGTGAAAACGGATGGCTACGGATAAAAAAGCGTTTGGCAATTTCCTTCGGGAAATGATAAGTCAGACAAAAATATCTCAGGCTGCTTTTTATGAAGCTGTTGGTATCACAAAGCCATATTTTTATGACATATTATCCGGCAAAGTCAATCCACCACCACCGGATGTACAGTATAAAATGCTTGAAAAACTAAAAGTCGATGATAAGCAGAGAAAGAAATTCCTAAACTTAGCCGCCGAAGGACGCCGTGAAATTCCTGCGGACATTGCAAAACTGATTACGGATAATCCGCGGCAGCTTGAAAAAATACGAACAACACTTACAGAACTGCTTGTAAAGCAGAGATAGGAGGATAGATATGGCAGCATTACAAGAGCTTATTGCAAAAATAGAAAACCCGGAACTTCGTGCACAGATACAGGAAGCAGCAGACAAGGCGTTAAAGCATAAACAGTTTGGACTTGTATTTGAGGAACACCTGCCGGAATGCACTCCTCTTTATGATGTCCCTGTTAGAAAAGGAAAGCGTGTATCTCTGAAGACAGGCAAGGTATGATGAACATTCAAAGCGTGTTATGATTATAATGGGATTAAAAATCCCAATCAATATAGTAGAAACAGCTCATGCGAAATTTTCGCGTGGGCTTTTCTTATATAAAAAACAAGCATTAACAATTACATAATTTTAAGAGTAGCGATGTGACTGCAGCACATCGGTGCTCTTTTTTTATGCCTTTGTGTCAATGACTTGTTGATGACATTCAAAAAGCAGGAGGAACAAAACATGAGAAGACAAACTTTAGCAAACAAGGATATTCGAATTGCGTGCATGGAGCATGGTATAAAATTCTGGCAAATTGCACTGCATCTTGGAATTTCCCCGGAAACATTTACTCGCAGGATGCGCGTTGAAATGGATGAAGATGAAAAGAAATCAATCTTCAAAGTAATGGAAAAGATACTTCAAGGA
>JAQXGO010000025.1 GCA_029006755.1 Clostridia bacterium
GCGCCGGGCTGGACGTCTTTGATGGTGACCTTTACATTTTTAGGCGGTGTCATTCTGCTTTCTCTATGGATTATAGCCGAGTACATTGCACGCATTTATGACGAAACCCAAAATCGACCTGCATACATTATAAAAGATACGAAAAATATAGATAAGCAATAAATAATGGGGCCGTAGCAAAATGCACAGACCGCATAAAGCATACTATTCTTGAGAATATGCTGATAATCCTTATAAGAGTCAAAAAGTTAGGGTGGAAATTCGCTAAACCATGCATTTTTTAAAATAAAAATACTTTATGCTATGAACAAACTTCGCCTCTCGACGTACCTGTGTACGCCTCCGGGGGACCCAAAGCCTGCGGCTTTGGCGCAGTTTGTCCATTCTGCACTATTTTTCTCCAGCCCCAAAAGGAGCCGTAGCAAAAAGATTTTGAATCATCATTTTGCTACGGCTCCTTTCATTTTAATCGTAAATGGAGATATCTGTAATAAACGGCGCGCCATCCCCAAAGGTCAGCTTGCCATTTTCACCGCTAAACTGCAAAGGAAAAGTAAACGTATGGTTTCCGCTTTCGTATGCAACAATGGCTGCCGGTACAACCTCCGTTTCTCCGGTTCGTAGCACTAGACCGCTATCCGAAACAATTCCCAGTGTTCTGCCCGGCTTGATTGTGCCATTTCCCTCCAAAACCGCTTCCCAGACAGTTATGGTAGTGGAGCGATCTTTAGGAAGCAGTACAAAGGTATTTGCATCGCCCGCATGGATAGTCGGTAGTGTCGTCAGTGTCTTGCCATCCGTAAAATACCGTTCCATAAATGCCTGTTCTTCACCGGGTGCAATATACCCCACCGCCAGCACACTGTTCGACGGAAAAGCCAGGCCTTCTTCCTTGTTTTTCTCCACTTCCTGCGTTTTTGCAGGCAATTCCATCACTTCCTCTTGAGGCTGTCGACATGCAACCAAAAAGTTTGTACATAGGAATGCAACGATGAGTAAGATTACCAAGATTGTTTTTTTCCGCATCACGAATGCTCCTTATTCTCTTTTGTTTTATTCTATGCACGCATTCGTCCAAATAGAACCGTTTCTGCTTGCAATCTGTCGCAACTAAAAGGTTGACTTTAAAAAAAGAGTCATAGCAAAATGAATACTGGAAATCATGTTGCTATGGCTCCTATATCCTAATTCTTTATCCTTCAGCTATATGATTTAAAAAACATGCCAGAACGCGTGCGGCATTTTCCGCAGCACGGCTTGTAAATTCAGCATACGTTAAATTCGCTTCATCATTGGCGCTATCTGATATTGCTCGAAACAGTGCGCATGGTACGTCATTGACATAACAAACATGCGCCACCGCACCGCCTTCCATTTCACAGGCTATCGCATGGAAGTTTTGCACAATTTCTGCCTTTTGGTTTTCCTCAGCGCAAAATCTATCTGCGCTCGCAATAAGGCCTTTTTGCGCATGCAAACCGGCTTCTGCCGCAGCTTTATAAAGTCCATCTGCCATCTTGGCATCGCATGGTAAAATAACCTTGTTAATACCGGAAATCCATCCCGGTGGATCCCCCAATGCCGTTGTATCCATATCATACTGCACTGCCCCCTCTGCAACCGCAATGTCAAGCACATGCAAATCTGCAGAAAGCGAACCTGCAACGCCACAATTGATAATCCATTCCGGAGAAAAGCGCAAAATCATTGCTTCAGCACACATTGCAGCAGCCACCTTGCCGATGCCGCAAACAGCCACCACAGCTTCATGCCCGTACAGTTTGCATGGATAGAAGGTCAGTCCTCCTATCTGCACCTGTTCAACAGCCTCCAACTTTAGCGCGGCAAGTTCCTTCTCCATTGCAACAATTACGCCTATCATAGTGCCTCCTACTTTAACTCGATTTTCAAAACTGCCTTTTTCCCGCGTTTCACAATCATGCCATCTGTCCCAAAATCCGCTTCTGAAATGGAGGTATCTAATGTCGCCTTCTCGCCGTTTACCGTAAGCCCACCTTGTTGCACAAGCCGTCTGCCCTCCGATTTAGAGGGAATAAACCCAACTTTTACGAGGAGTGCCAAGAGCCCCTCCTCCAAGTCCGCAGCCGTAATCGCTGCAGTAGGCATGTTGGCAGAAACACCGCCGCCGGCAAAGACAGCTTTTGCAGCTTCTTTGGCCTTTTTAGCTTCTTCCTCCCCATGCACAAGCTTGGTTACTTCATACGCAAGCCTTGTCTTGGCTTCGTTTAATGCCTGTCCTTCCAGCTTCTCATATTCTGCAATTTCTTCCATAGGCATAAAGGTAATCAGCTTCATGAAGCGGCATGCATCGGCATCATCGACATTTCTCCAATACTGGAAAAAGTCATACGGCGAAACCTTTGCCGGATCAAGCCACAATGCACCGCTGGCCGTTTTCCCCATCTTCTTGCCTTCGCTATTTGTCAAAAGCGTAAAGGTCATGCCATAGCCCTGTGCATTTTCCTTTCGGCGCAAAAGCTCAATACCGCCTAAAATGTTGCTCCACTGATCATCGCCGCCCATCTCGAGTTTACAGCCATAATTTCTGTAAAGCTGCAAAAAGTCATAGCTTTGCATCAGCATGTAATTGAATTCAATAAAAGAAAGGCCTTTTTCCAATCTGGATTTGAAACATTCTGCTGTCAACATCTTATTGACAGAAAAGCAACTGCCAATTTCCCGGAGAAAAGAGATATAATTTAAATCCATCAACCAATCTGCGTTGTTCACCATAATGGCTTTGCCTTCCTGGAAATCAATCACAGAAGAAAGCTGTTTTTTGAAGCATTCACAGTTATGCTGAATGGTTTCTACCGTCATCATCTTGCGCATATCAGTACGGCCGGAGGGGTCACCCACCATGCCAGTGCCGCCGCCTACCAATGCAATGGGTCTATGCCCGGCAAGCTGCATATGCCGCATCACGACCATCTGCAAAAAATGGCCTACATGTAAGCTGTCCGCTGTAGGATCAAAACCTATATAAAAGGTTACCTTTTCATTGCCAAGAAGGGTGCGTACTTCCTCTTCATGGGTAACCTGTGCTAATAAACCACGTTCTTTGAGCGTATCAAATACGTTCTTCATTTTTATCTTCCTTTCTCAGTCGACTAAAATTACAGTATAGTATAGCACATTTTTTCCAATATTGCAAGAAAAACCATAGAAAACCCAAATCTACCTATCGCTGAGAACCCTTTCACTATACAACGCAAACCTTTGTAATGCCGTCTGATAGTCCGCATCACCCGGCAGGTATTGTTTCCCTGTTTTTACTACTGCGGTGCAAGCTTCCTGCACTGTCTTGTAAACGCCCATGCCCACACCGGCCAAAATAGCACTGCCAAGGCACGCGGTTTCCGAAGCCGATAGTGTGACAAGCGGTATTCTGATTACATCTGCCTTCATTTGGCACCAAAGCGGGCTTGCAGCTCCACCGCCCATGGACCGCACTTCTTGACAAGGTACACCAAGCTGAGCTAAGTTTTCATATAACATGAATGCCACAGATTCCATAATACTCCGTGCCGCATGGGCCCTTGTGTGTTCCATGGTAAGACCCATAAATGCCCCTCTTGCCGCCGGTGCATACCGAGGCATGATACTGCCGCAAAGATAAGGCAAAAATGTCAGCCCATCACATCCGGGTGCAATCTTTTCTGCCATTTTGTCCAGTTCCTGAAAGGAAACCTCCTCAGCAAAATTCTGACGGAACCACTTGAGCGCAATTCCTGCCGTCGGCGTCCACATTAACAAACTGTACTTGCCATCGTAGTTTACGTGGCAGGGCATATAGGAGGATGTTTCAAACGGCGGCATCGTATCTGTCGGTGCAAATACCACCATTGTTGTGCCGGTCATTTCACTGACTATCCCCTTGTGGATAACCCCGGCGCCAATTGCGCCTGCCACCTGGTCCATAACGCCCATATACACATCTGTACCGCGAAATTTTCCTATATAACTACCGCTTTTCCGTATCTCCGGCAATTTCTGTGCATCCAATCCAATCCATGAGAGCATGTCCGTCCACCATGTTTTCTGCCGAATATCCATATAGAGGGAAGAGGACTGCAATGTCGGCTCGGTGACAAATTCGCCGCAAATTCGAAAATACAAATAATCTGCCAATAAAAACACTTTTTCTGTTTTTGCAAAAACCTCCGGCTCGTTCTGCCGCAACCACAAAAGCTTGGAGGCCGGCCATGTCGCCGTCACCTCTGCCTGCCCGGTTACCTCGTACACCATTTTTCTGCCAAACTGCGCTTCAATGGCGCCGGCCTCTTCTACCGCGCGGTTATCCAGCCAGACAATCGCTTTCCGAAGAAGGTTTCCTTCCTTATCCGCCACAAGCAAAGTTTCACACTGCGTATCAATCGAAAGCGCATCAATTGTGTGATTTGCGCTGATCTCCTCATAGGCAGAAAGAAAAAGACGGTAATATTCTTCTCCGTCAAATTCTACTATCTCACCGTGCACCTCCAAAGTGTACTCTCGGATTGCACATTGCAGTGTTGTTCCCTTTTCATCAAACAAAGTCATTTTTAAAGAAGTGGTTCCAACATCTACGCCAAGCAACTTTGCCATGTTTTCACAACCTTTGATTTTATTTCGTTTTAATTTAATTTTATTTCGATTATAGTATATCTTGTTACTGTTCGTTTGTCAAGATTTTTCATAATTCCAATATTTCTATTGACAGGTAAAAGTGTTTCTGTTATAATAACATTTGAACAATCATTCAAACGTTATTATAAAGGGGTGTAAGCATGCAAGAACAAACCACTTGCTGTGAAGGTAACCATGTCCACAAAAAAAACATTGCGCATGTGAAAAGCACCATGCCGCCGGACGAGATTTTGTATGACTTGGCAGAGCTTTACAAAATTTTTGGGGATTCCACACGCATACGGATCCTTTACGCACTGTTCGAAACAGAATTATGCGTTTGCGATATTGCTGCTCTTTTAACGATGACCGTTTCCGCAATCTCTCACCAGCTTCGGATATTAAAGCAGGCTAAGTTGGTTCGGTTTCGCCGTGTTGGCAAGACCGTTTTCTATGCTTTGGCAGACGAGCATGTACGGACCATTATCGGCCAGGGCATGGAACATCTATATGAATAGAGGTGTAAAAAAATGAAAAAAATGCTCTGGCGTTTATCCCTATCTGCAGTGCTTCTCATCGGATTCTCCCTATTGCCGATGACCGGTATTCCCAAACTGCTTCTCATGCTGATTCCCTATCTTTTAGCTGGGTATGATGTATTATGGGAAGCCGTGGAGGGCATGCTGCACGGGAAGTTTTTAGATGAAAACTTTTTAATGGCAATTGCCACAGTCGGCGCCTTTTCCATCAGTGAATACCCGGAAGGTATCCTCGTTATGCTTTTGTATCAGACGGGGGAACTATTTCAGTCCCTTGCTATCGGGAAAAGTCGCCGGTTCATTTCTTCCCTGATGGAAATTCGTCCGGATACGGCGCATATAGAAAAAGATGGGGTTATAACGGCTGTTGCGGCAGAAACCGTCTCCGTAGGGCAAATTATCTGCGTTCGCCCCGGTGAACGGATTCCCCTCGATGGCGTAATCACAGAAGGTAAAACCATGCTAAACACGGCGGCAATAACCGGAGAATCTATGCCCCGGGCGGCAGAAGAAGGTGACGAGGTATACAGCGGTTGCATTTGTCAGGACGGCGCCATCAAGCTACGCACAACCAAGCCCTTTGGAGAATCCACTGTTTCTAAAATTCTGGCGCTTGTTGCATCTGCCAAGGAAGCCAAAGCTACCCCAGAGGCTTTTATTACCCGGTTTGCGCGCGCGTATACGCCCATTGTGGCAGCCGGAGCCGTTCTTCTTGCCGTGCTCCCGCCCCTTTTCGTCGGAAATTTCTCCGAATGGTTGCGCCGCGGTTTGATCTTTTTATCCGTATCCTGTCCCTGCGCCTTGGTCATCTCTGTTCCCCTGGCCTATTTTGGCGGCATTGGCGGTGCCTCCCGTCGCGGTATTCTCATTAAGGGCGCTGCCTTTATCGAAGCTCTTGGAAAAGCCGATACGGTGGTTTTTGATAAAACCGGCACCTTAACGCGCGGTACATTTGCAATTACAGCCATTCATCCGGATCGCATCTCGAAAACGGAACTTTTGCATCTTGCGGCAACGGCCGAACAGTATTCAACGCATCCCATTTCCCAATCCCTTCGCATGGCCTGCCCTACCACAGGCGAGGCAACGGCGGTAGAAGAAATTGCAGGGGAAGGTCTTTCTGCCATGGTCGAAGGTAAAAAGATTTATGTAGGCAACGAAAAGCTGATGCTGCGGGTTGGGGTTTCCCCCGCTGCCTGCCACTGCACAGGTACACAAGTGCATGTAACAGTAGATGGCGTATATGCCGGGCATATAACAATCGAGGACGAAATGAAACCCACTGCTAAGGCTGCGATAGCAGCGCTTCGTGCTGCAGGGGTGCGTAAACTGTTTATGCTGACGGGCGACAAAAAATCTGTTGCAGAAAAAGTGGGCAATCTGCTTTCTTTGGATGGCGTATATAGCGAACTGATGCCGGAAGATAAAGCCGCACACTTAAAGGACATCCGGAAACAAGCCGACGGAAAAGTGCTCTTTGTGGGCGATGGTATAAATGATGCGCCTGTTTTGGCGTTGGCGGATGTCGGCATTGCCATGGGCGCGATTGGTTCGGATGCTGCCATTGAGGCTGCCGATGTCGTTCTGATGGATGATGCACCGGAAAAAATAGCTGTCTCCATTCGCCTTGCACGCAAAACAAACCGCATTGTACGCCAAAATATTCTTTTTGCATTGGCTGTAAAGGCCATCGTTCTTCTTTTGGGTGCTTTCGGCCTTGCCAACCTTTGGGCTGCCGTGTTTGCGGATGTCGGCGTCTCCATGCTGGCAGTGATCAATTCTATGCGTGCGCTACGCTAAAGATTTTTTCGGAAAGGCGCAGATAAAATCTTGACCTTTTGCATAAAACTGTGTATACTATATCTATATAAGTTCGTAACAAAGGAGCTTTTTGATTATGAAACAACATTTGTCTTATGTTCTGAAGCTTTTGGGGAATCGCATGTTTTTTAATCTTGTCACAGTTTGCCTGATTCCTGTTTTTATTGCCATTATTGATAACATGGGTTTCTTTGGGCACTTCCTTTTTGCTTTTGTGATCTGTTCGGTGTACCTGGCTGTTGTTTTTGATATGATATGGAAGCTTGGAAGGCATGATAGGCAACCTTACGCCACAGAAAAGATATATCCCTTAAAAGGCCTTGTGATCGGTCTTTTAAGCGAAGTCCCCTATCTGATTATGTTTTGTATTCTGCTTCTTTCCAACGGCAGCGTGCATTTGCGAGCGGTTTATCGTTGCTTATGCATTGCACCGTTTATGAGCCTTGTGCCGGAGGATGCCGTAACGCCCGGCTATGCGCTCGTGCTTTTCATCGTCCCTATGCTTTGCCTGATTGCTTATCCTGTCGGATTGAAAAAGCCTTCTCCCGATAGCACCAACTCGCTTGCCCATAAAATCATGTTTAAAAAAGAAAACCGTTAAAATGTATAATAAACATCAACCGTATCATCTGTGATGACGATTTTTTCGACACAGCTGCGGATGATGTTTTTCTTTTCGCTCATTGATAGATAAGGCCATGCATCCTTCATTTTTTTGAGTTCTTTTTTTGTTTTTCCGATTTCCATGGCTTTTTTCTGTAGAGCCTCAGCATCACGTTGTCTTTCTTCTAACGCCTGCAATGCTTTTTTCTGCAAAGCAATGGTTTCTTTTAAAATGCTGTCTCCATTTTCTGCATACAGTTCATAGAGCCGCCGTAATTTTACACGTTGGGCTTTCATCTGTCCGGCAAGAATATCTTCCGCCTTATCTGCCGACGCTGTTTCTGCCTTATCCTCTTTAATAGAAAGAGAAAAAAGATCGTTTAATACAATTTCTTCGATTTCCCACGCACTATGGCGTTTGTTTTGGCAATGCGGGTCCTTGATAAGGCCTCGCTTGGACTTATCTGCAGAATAACAGACAATTTTGCAATCGTTCTTGCCCCATTTCTGATACCGCATCTTTGCGCCGCATTTTCCGCAAACCAATAAACCTGTTAATAAATACTTCCCGGAGGATAGCGGCTTTTTTGCTCTTTTTTCCATCGCTTCCATGGTCTTATTATATGTTTCTTCGCTGATAAGCGGCGTATGTCTGCCACGATACTCCTTGCCATTATACACGATATAGCCGGCATTGGTTTTCCGCTTTAAGATTTGCAGTGCCAAATGCTCATACTTAAGGCCTAACATGCGTGCAATTCTATCGGTTGAATATCCTTCCAGGTATAAAGCATAGGCACGGCGAACCGTTTCCGCATCCTGATTTGGTACAAGGATTCCCTGCTCCCGATCATAGTCATATCCAAAAGGAATGCGGCCGCCGCCCGGCCAATAGCCGTTCTTGACGCGTTCCTGCATGCCCATTCTGGTGCGCTCGCGTATCGTTTCCCGTTCGAGCTGTGCAAAAGCGGACATAATGCCCAGCATGGCTCTGCCAATCGGTGTAGAGGTATCCATATTTTCATTCATGGAAATAAAGGTCACCTGTGCCGGATTGAATACGTCCTCAATCAAATACAATGTGTCCTTTTGGCTTCTGGAAAGCCTGTCCAGCTTATAAACCAGCACGTGGCTGACAAGTCCTGCCCCGATATTGGCAATCAGTTTTGCCATAGCCGGTCTTTCGATATTACTGCCCGAAAAACCGCCGTCTATATAAAACTCTCTTGCCTCCAACTGCCGCGAAATACAAAACGCTTCCAGCATCTCCTTTTGCGCCTCAATGGAATACCCCTCATCCCTTTGGCCCTCTGTGGAAACGCGAATATAGATTGCCGCATGTTTTTTCACGCCTTTTCGCTCTCCTCTTTCATTCTCCTGTTTGCCATATGAATTGCCGCCTGTACCTGCGGCAGTTCCAACGCCTCTGCCGGCATTGTCTTTATAGCCTTCCCATTGATATACCGATTGATCTTCATATTCGCTTTCTCTCCTTTATTCGCTTCTTTATATGGAAAGGATTGCCTTATTTCTTTTTTTTATGCAAAAACCCTGCAATGTAGGTTTACAATAGATGTGTTACATTCCGATATATTTTCATACGAGTAAACCTCGTACAAAAACATATCGGCAAAAAAAGAATAGCAAGTGAAACTTCTTTGTGTTATAGTTAATTCACCACAAACAACCAAAAACAAAGGAGCCACTTGCTATGAAAACTATAACACAAACTATGAGATTTAGGCAAGCATTAGTTGAATATTCTTTAAAAAATGGTGTAACTAAAGCTGCAATTCGCTACAAAGTAAATCGTCAATATGTGTATCGTTGGCGTAAAAGATATGACGGAACACTACAATCTCTTGCCGACAAATCTCACAGACCTCATCACCATCCAAACCAACATACACCTGAAGAACTAAAATTAATTGCTGATATGCGCAAACGTAATATCAATGCAGGTTTAGTTGTCTTTTGGGTCAAACTTCGACAGAGAGGATATTCTCGCTCTGTGACAGGTCTTTATC
>JAQXGO010000026.1 GCA_029006755.1 Clostridia bacterium
AATGTGCCCCCACGCCTTATTGCCAAAGACTGCCGGATTTGCCATATAGGGCGTACCATCCGGTTCAAAGACCGAAACGTAAGAAACATCTGTTAGAAAACACAATTTCAAGCCTTCCGTCTCCATCTATATCCTCGACAGTAGGCGAACAATAATACGCTTTCTCTGTCCAAAAAGCATAGGTGCCTGCATGCGAATATTTGACTGTCGGATGAATCGTATACGCCTTGCAAACCATACTGCTAAAAAGACTGACTGCTATCCATACCGAAAAAAGTTTTTTCATGTTCAGCCCTCCTGCAATTGTGCAACCGCACTTTTCCCAAGCATTTCATATATTACACCCTCGCTGGATGTCTTCAAAACAATAAACGAATATGCATGGTTTGAAAGTCCATGGATATATAGATCAGAAACAAATCCGGCGCTACCGCCGTTTTGATAACGAATAGGGCCTTTTTGAAAACCTGGTGTTCCGTCCGGTTTAATTTCTGTCATGACACCGTTTTCCGATTCCCGCATAAAGATACGAAGACCATAATGTTCTGCCATTTGGTCGAAATGAATGCAAACCACATCCGATTGCCTGGTTGCCGAAATTGTGCCCAAGATTTCGGGTACATCTGGGAAAGCCTCCGAAAGGGACGGTTTTTTCATAATCCCAAGTTCATTGGCAAGTGCGCGATCTGCCGCACCCTCGTCACAAAGCTTTTCTATCAACATCCGATGCGAATTTTGAATTGGAAGCCGCAGTGCATTATAGCACATAGCAATCATATCCCGTCTTTGTAATTCCCAATGTGTTTCGATTTCACCATCCAACAGCCCTTTTTCTTTAGCAAAAGGCACAGCGGATGCATAGGCAAAATCACCGGCGCCATCTTCATATCCCAAAACGCGCAAAAGCATTGTCGCAAACTGGGTAACTGTTGCAATATCCTGGGCACCAAAATAGCTCTCGCTCATACCATTGACAAGATAGTTCTCATAAAGCCATCCAACAGCATTAGAAGCCCATAAAGGCACATCCGGGAAGGGGTGGGCATTTGCCTGATATTCTGCCTTTTCTTCTTTGCCTAACATTCTAACAATGCTAACGCAGATTTCCGCACGCGTGGCATTGCGGTCCATTTCCATGCTTTCCATGCTAAATCCGTTTCCCGTGCCCTTTAAAAGCCCCAAATCATATAAAACCTTTGCCTTGTTCTCCACCGGATCCGCTTGTGCCGACACGGCGCCCCAATTAGACAAGCTAAGAAGAATAACAAGTAGAAACGCGGCTATTCTTTTCATCATATCTCTATCTTTTATCCAAGTATATGGCTGATATTTTCCAAAATCGGGCATGCAATTTCCGGCTTATTCATCGTATAAATATGAATCCGTCGTACGCCGTTAGAAATCAGATCAATAATCTGTTCTGTTGCATACGCTATACCGGCCTGCGAGAGAGCTTTCGGTTTATCTCCGAATTTATCCATCATAGCGAGGAACTTTGGCGTAAGCGTTGCCCCCGAAAGCGCGCACATCCGCTTGATGGAGTTTGCCGAGGTAACAGGCATAATGCCTGCCACGACCGGAACATCGATGCCTTTCGCTGCCAATCGGTATAAGAAGCTATAAAACATGTTGTTATCAAAGAAAAGCTGGGACACTAAAAAATCCACGCCGGCCTCTACTTTATATCGCAGATTATCAATATCCTTTTCTTTATTCGGTGCTTCCACATGGCCTTCCGGATAGCAAGCACCGCCGACACAAAAATCTCCGTAAGCCTTAATCTCTCGAATCAGTTCATAGGCGTAGCGAAACTCCATGCTGTCCTTATCAAAATCTGCATTGGGTAAATCGCCTCGGAGTGCCAAAACATTTTGGATATTCTTTTCTTTAAAAGTATCTAAAATTGTATGTATACGCGGCTTTGTTGCCCCAATACAGGTCAGATGTGCCAACACCGTAGTATCCAACTCATTCTGCACCATAGAGGCCACCTCTAAGGCATTCGCCGTATTGCCGCCGCCTGCGCCGTAGGTAACGCTAATGTAGGATGGATTTGTTTTTGCCAACGTACGAATGGCAGGCGTGACATTCTCGATGGGGATTTCCGGTTTAGGCGGAAAAATCTCCAGGGAAACTGTTACTGAATCTTCTTTAAAAATACTTTGAATACGCATTACACATTAAACCGAAATACAACAACGTCACCGTCTTGCATTACATATTCCTTTCCTTCACTTCTAATGAGCCCTTTTTCTCTTGCCGTAACCCCATTACCGCAAGCAATTAAATCCTCGTATGAAATAACCTCTGCTCGAATAAAGCCTCTTTCAAAATCCGAGTGAATTTTGCCTGCTGCCTGCGGTGCTTTGAGGCCGCGCATAATGGTCCATGCCCTGACCTCTTTCGGTCCGGCTGTTAAAAAGCTGATAAGGCCGAGGAGCGAATAGCACTTTTCCACTAATCGGTCCAGTCCGGAAGCAGATAGCCCCATTTCGTCTAAGAACATCTGCTTTTCGTCACCCTCCAGTGCCGCAATCTCCTCCTCTATCTTAGCCGAAATTGCAAGCACCTCTGCCTTCTCTTCCTTTGCAATTTTTTCCAGTGCTTCTAAATATGGGTTATTTGTAAAACCCGTTTCTGAAACATTGGCAGCATAGATAACCGGCTTAATTGTAAGCAGTGCTACTTCATGCAGCATTGCCTTTTCTTCCTCGGTATATTGCAAACTGCGCGCCGGCATACCCTGTTCCAATGTATCTATAATACGCTTTAAAAGCTGTGCTTCCTCCGCGTATTTCTTCTCACCCGTTTTTATCATTTTTGTTACGCGTTCATAGCGTTTATTGACGAGTTCCAAATCGGAAAAAATCAATTCCAGATTTATAGTTTCTGTATCTCTCACGGGGTCGATACTGCCGTCAACATGCACAATATTGCTGTCATCAAAACAGCGCACCACATGGACAATAGCGTCTACCTCACGAATGTGAGAAAGGAACTTGTTGCCAAGACCTTCCCCGCGGGAAGCACCTTTAACAAGCCCTGCAATATCTACAAACTCAATCACTGCCGGCGTGACCTTTTCCGGATGATACATCTCGGTTAAAACTTCCAATCTTGCATCCGGCACAGCTACAACCCCTACATTGGGTTCAATGGTGCAAAAGGGATAATTTGCCGCACCTGCGCCAGCTTGCGTGATCGCATTAAAAAGTGTGCTTTTACCAACATTTGGTAATCCAACGATTCCAAGCCGCATAATTCCATCGTTTCCTTCCATTTAATATACAATTTATTATATAGTATCTCTCTCTAAAATTCAAGCCTTATTTTGAAATTCATGCTCTATATGCTTTTTTTCGGCGCGTTTCTTTCCAAATACCGCCGTTTTTCTTGACCTGATTGATTCTTTTGTGCTATAATAAAAAAATAATACTATGAAAGGAAGGATTTATATGCGTAGCGGTGATATTTCCATTAGCACCGAAAATATTTTCCCCATTATCAAAAAATGGCTCTATTCCGATTGCGATATTTTTCTTCGTGAGCTTGTATCCAACGGATGTGATGCCATCACCAAATTGAAGAAGCTTTCCTCCATTGGAGAAGCTTCTGTTTCTGCGGATGAGATTTTTTCTTTAGAGGTTTTTCTGGACAAGGAAGCCAAAACCATTACAATCACGGATAATGGTATTGGTATGACTGAGGAAGAACTGATTAAGTATATTACGCAAATTGCTTTTTCCGGTGCGGAGGAGTTTTTACAGAAATATAAGGATCAGGACAAGGAAGGCGGCGGCATTATCGGCCATTTCGGTCTTGGTTTTTATTCTGCCTTCATGGTTGCCGATCGCGTGGATATTCATACGCTTTCCTATAAAGAAGGTGCAAAAAGTGTTTTTTGGAGTTGTGACGGCGGTGTAACCTATGAAATTGCTGAAGGAACAAAGACCGGACGTGGCACAGAAATTGTGTTGCATGTGAGTGAGGAGCAAGCCGAGTTTTTAGATGCGGCTCGTCTTACAGCGATTCTGCATAAATACTGCGCTTTTCTCCCCTATCCCATCTATTTTTGCAAGGCAGGCGAAGATAAGCCGACAGAAAGTATTAACGATACGGCACCGCTTTGGACAAAGCAGCCCTCCGCTTGCACCGATGAGGAATACAAAGCATTCTACAAAAAGGTTTTTTCCGATTATGCAGATCCCCTCTTTTACATTCATCTTAATGTGGAATATCCGTTCCATTTACAAGGTATTTTGTATTTCCCGAAGCGGACGAATGCGTATGAACCGGCAGAAGGCCAGATTAAGTTATACAACAATCAGGTATTCATCGCCGATAATATTAAGGAAGTGATTCCTGAATTTTTGCTACTTCTAAAAGGCTGCATTGATTGCCCGGATTTACCGCTGAATGTATCACGCAGCTTCCTGCAAAACGATGGCTATGTACGCAAGGTTTCGGAGCATATTACAAAGAAGGTGGCGGATAAGCTGACCTCTCTTTATAAAAATGAGCGCGACAACTTTAATCAGTATTGGGATGACATAAATCCTTTTATCAAATATGGATGTCTGCGGGACGAAAAGTTCTACGAAAAGGTAAAGGATATTTTGATTTACAAAACGACAGATGGTGCCTATATGACCTTAGACGAGTATTTATCGGATGCTGCTTCGCATGGGCATAAAAACGAAGTCTACTATGCGACTGATGCAGAAGCTCAAGGCCAATATATTTCTCTGTTTAAAAAGGAAAATATTCCGATCGTCTTGTTGCCGGCTGTAATTGATGGCGCATTTATTTCCATGATGGAAGCAAAAAATGCAGATGTTAAGTTTCTTCGTATTGATGCCTCTGTTTCTGATGCTTTAAAGGACGGCGAAGGTGAAAACAAGGATGCTGTTTTGGCATTATTTAAAGATGTTATCCAAACAGAGGGCTTGACTATAGAGGCCGCGCCCTTAAAGAATGAGGATATGCCGGCTGTTTTAACCATCAGCGAAACATCTCGCCGCATGCAGGAAATGGCACAGATGTATAATGGCATGGTTCCGGGTATGTTCCCGACAGAGGAAACTCTTGTATTGAATTTAAAGAGCCCGATTATTCAGAAAATAGCTGCTTGTGCCGAAAACCGGGAGGCCGTAGAACCTCTTTGTTTACAGGTATATGATATGGCCAAGCTTGCACAAAGGCCGCTTTCCACCGAGGCACTCACTGCCTTTATTCGCCGGAGTGCGGATATTATGGGGAAGGCTTTGCAAAATGACTAAAGCATAAACCTTTTTGCGGATTAAGGTTTATCTTTAAATATAGTTTCTTGCAAAAGACTATGACTACGGCAAGCGACTAATAATAATAATAAAGGAGATTTTATGAACAGGTTATTCGGAACAGACGGTGTACGCGGCATAGCCGGCAGTGAACTGACGCCTGCGTTAGCTTACCAGCTTGGACGTGCCGGTGCATTTGTTTTGTCAAAAACAACAGCAAAACCCAACATTCTTGTGGGTAAAGACACGCGTCTTTCCGGCGATATGCTGGAAAGTGCTTTGGTGGCAGGAATATGTTCTGCCGGAGCAACCGCCATTTTGCTTGGCGTACTGCCTACGCCGGCCGTGGCGTATCTTACCCGTGAGCGGAAGGCCGCGGCAGGCGTTGTCATCTCAGCATCACATAATCCGGCCGCGTATAACGGCATTAAGTTTTTCAGCGGTGATGGTTATAAATTGCCGGATGAGATTGAAGATGAAATTCAATCGGTCATAGAAAAGGATAGCGTGCCTGTTTTCACCGGTGCGGATATTGGTCGAATTATGTATGACGAAGAGGCCAAAAAGGCATACGCCACCTATGCTTGCCAGACGATTTCCTGCCGATTAGACGGGATGCGCCTTTGTGTAGACTGCGCCAACGGTGCCAACAGCCGGATTGCACCTGATGCACTGCGTTCCCTTGGCGCAGACGTTACAGCAATTCATGATACGCCGGACGGCTTAAACATTAATTTGGATTGCGGCTCCACGCATCTATCTTCTCTTTCCGAACATGTAAAAAAAGGCGATTTTGACCTTGGAATTGCCTTTGACGGAGATGCAGACCGTGTACTTTTTACCGATGAAAACGGTGCAGTTATTGACGGCGATCAGGTGATGGCCATTTGCGCAATTGCAATGCAAAAGGCAGGTACACTATCAAACAGCACCTTGGTTGCTACCATTATGAGTAATTTAGGACTAACACTTGCTTGCAAAGCGGAGGGAATTCATGTTTTGCAGACATCTGTTGGCGACCGCTATGTGCTGGAGGCTATGCGCAAGGGCGGCCATTGTATTGGCGGCGAACAATCCGGCCATATTATTTTTGCAAACCACGCAACCACCGGTGACGGTTTAATTTCTGCCCTGCAGTTTTTGCAAATCATTAAAAACAGCAGCCAACCGGTCTCCTCTCTTGCTAAAACCATGACTGTTTTGCCGCAGGTGCTTTGCAATGCGCATGTATCCAACACGAAAAAGAACTTATACAAAGAGGATCCTGTGATTCAAAGGGAGATCTCTCGCATTGAAGCCCTGATGGAAGGCACCGGGCGCGTTGTGATTCGCCCATCAGGCACAGAGCCAAGTGTGCGCGTCATGATAGAAGGCACAGATATTGCGCTATTAGAAAAAGAAGCCAAAGCACTGGCTGCACTCATTGCATCACGTATGTGTGATTAGCCATTCAGATTGTAAGAAAGGAAAAACCATGAAACGTATAGAAGCTTTTTGGACGGTATTGCAGGCAATTGGTGCTGATGCTGCGATTTTGTATGCACCGGAAAATATATTCTACATAAGCGGATTTACGGGCGAGGGTACACTGGTGATTACGAGAAATCGACTTTGCCTGATTACAGATTCTCGTTATACCCTAATGGCGCAGGAAGAAGCACCGGATTTTGAGATTCTCCCTCCTACGGCCGATCTTTTGGATTGTCTTTCCACTTCGTTTCACGTAGCCTATGAGGATCAGTACCTTTCCGTTGCAGCTTTTTCCCGCATAACCGAAAAGCTTGCCGGGAAAGAACTCCTGCCAATGGGTGACAAGTTAACATGCCTTCGGCAGCACAAAGATTTAGGGGAACTTACCCTCATCATGGATGCCGTGCGCTTAGCCGACGAAGCGTTCGCCTACACGGTTACGCATATTCGTTCCGGCATGCATGAATATGAGGTGGCTGCTCTCATTGAGGGGTATATGCGGCGAGAAGCCGGTGCACTGCCCTCTTTTGAAACGATTTGCGCAAGCGGTGTACGTGGCGCTATGCCCCACGGGGCCGCCTCCGAAAAGATAATTCAAAAAGGCGAGCTTTTGACCATGGATTTCGGATGCAAGCTAAACGGCTATTGCTCTGATATTACACGCACGGTTTCCATCGGGCCTGCATCCGACAGGCAGAAGGAAATCTATAATGTGGTTCTTTACGCACAAACGCGCGCTGAAAACGCTGTAAAATGCGGCATGAAAGCTTCGCAGTTAGACCGGATTGCCAGAGAAGCTATTTCCAATTTCGGCTATGGGGACTACTTTGGTCATGCTTTAGGGCATGGCGTTGGTATTGCCATTCATGAGTATCCTACCATTTCACCGAAATCTGACCATATTATTGAAAACGGTGATGTTTTCACCATAGAACCCGGCATCTACATACCCAATGAGTGCGGAATTCGTATTGAGGATATGCTGTATGCAACCAATGGCGGTTATACGGTTCTAACAAAAAGTCCAAAGGGCTTATTGGAAATCCTGTAAGTCGATCTTTTCTTACAGTACTATCCTATACCACTACACATGCACGCAATTTCGACAAGCCGATACATCGTGGCCGAAAAATGTATTGTTCGTATTAAAATTAGAATTTTATGAATAAAAATAAATATTTTTAAAAAGTTATTGCATAATTATACAACTTATGTTATAATTATAAAAAATAATAAAAAGGGTGATGAAAAATGGAAAAAATCGTACTTGCATATTCCGGTGGACTGGATACCTCAATTATTATCGCATGGCTCAAGGAAAACTATGATTGCGAAGTCATTGCTGTTTGCGGTGATGTGGGGCAAGGCAAAGAAACCGATGGACTTGAGGAACGTGCATTAAAAAGCGGGGCTTCCAAGCTTTATCTTGAAGATTTAAGAGAAGAGTATGTTTCGGATTACATATTCCCCACCTTAAAGGCCGGAGCTGTTTATGAAGGCAAATACCTACTGGGCACCTCTCACGCTCGTCCGATTATTGCAAAGCGCTTAGTAGAGATTGCAAAGAAAGAAGGCGCAACCGCAATCTGTCACGGTGCGACCGGTAAAGGAAACGATCAGGTTCGTTTTGAGCTGACCATCAAAGCTTTGGCACCGGAACTCAAAATTATCGCACCTTGGCGTGTTTGGGATATTAAGTCCCGTGAAGATGCTGTTGACTATGCAGAAGCACATGGTATTCCCATTCCTGTTACAAAAAAGGATCTGTATTCCCGTGACCGTAACATTTGGCACATTAGCCATGAGGGCATGGATTTAGAAGATCCTGCAAATATGCCGCAGTACGATAGCCTTTTGAAGCTTTCTGTTGCACCGGATAAGGCTCCGGATGAACCGAAATTTGTAAAAATTGCCTTTGAAAAGGGCATCCCAGTTGCCGTAGACGGCGAAAAACTTTCTCCTGTTGCATTGGTTGAAAAGCTGAACGCAATCGGCGGTGCCTATGGTATTGGTATTGCCGATATTGTTGAGGACAGATTGGTTGGTATGAAATCTCGTGGTGTATACGAAACACCGGGCGGCACCATTTTATATGCTGCACATCAGGAACTCGAGTACCTCTGCCTCGATCGTCAGACACAGGCCTTTAAGCGTCATGTTTCCATTGAGTTTGCAAATCTTGTATATGATGGCAACTGGTTTACACCGCTTCGCGAGGCACTCTCTGCGTTTGTGGACAGCACACAGGAATACGTCACCGGCGAAGTTACCTTAAAGCTGCATAAGGGCTTAATTACACCAGCTGGTGCAACCTCTAAATATTCCTTATATAATGAAAAAATTGCAAGCTTTGGCGACAGCCATGAACTTTACAGCCATAAGGATTCCGAAGGCTTTATTAACCTCTTCGGCTTGCCTTTAAAGGTTCGTGCTTTGATGAAGAAAAAAGTAGGTGAATAAAAGTTGAAGCTATGGGGCGGTAGATTTCAGAAAGATACTGACAAAGCGGTGGACGATTTTAATTCGTCCATCCGTTTTGATGCGCGCATGTATAAAGAGGATATTTTAGGCAGTATGGCACACGCGGAAATGTTGGGCAAGCAAGGCATCATTCCCAAGGAAGATGCAGAAAAGTTGGTCAAATCTTTGCAGGAAATTCTGCAGGATATTGAAGCTGGAAAAGTAAGCTTCTCTGTGGATGCAGAAGATATCCATATGAATATAGAAAAAATTCTGATTGAGCGCATCGGCGATACCGGCAAACGCCTGCATACCGGCAGAAGCCGTAATGATCAGGTTGCCTTAGATTTACGAATGTACCTTATGGAGCAGACAGTGCAAGTTGCAAACCTTTTAAAGACATTGACTTTACAGCTTGTATCGCTCAGCAAGGCGCATATTGATACAGTTATGCCCGGCTATACCCATTTGCAAAAAGCGCAGCCGATTACCTTGGCGCATCATTTCATGGCATATAGCCAAATGTTCATGCGCGATATGGATCGCTTGCGTGATACATATCGCCGCACCGCAATTATGCCGCTTGGCAGTGGCGCGTTGGCCGGAACCACCTATCCACTTGACCGAGAATTTGTTTGTGAAACGCTTGGCTTTTCTGCCATTAGCCAGAACTCCTTGGACGGTGTAAGTGACCGTGACTTTGTCATTGAGCTTGCCGCGGATCTATCCCTCATTATGGTGCACCTAAGCCGTTTTTCCGAAGAACTGATTTTATGGAGTAGCCATGAATTTTCCTTTGTGGAAATGGACGATGCGTATTCCACCGGCAGCAGCATTATGCCGCAGAAAAAGAACCCGGATGTTGCTGAGCTGATTCGTGGGAAAAGCGGACGTGTTTTCGGCAGTCTCATGGGACTTTTAACGATGATGAAAGGCTTACCGCTTGCTTATAATAAGGATATGCAGGAAGACAAGGAACAGATCTTTGACGCACTCGATACGGTAACGCTTTGCTTGCCTGTGTTTACGAATATGCTGTCTTCCATGCGGGTAAATAAGGTACAAATGCGAAATGGTGCGCGCGGCGGTTTTACAAATGCCACTGATGCTGCCGATTATCTCGTAAAAAAAGGCATGCCCTTCCGCGAAGCGCATGCTGTAATCGGTAATTTGGTTTTCTACTGTATTCAAAATGAGAAGAGTATCGACGATTTAACGATAGAAGAATTCCATTCCTTCTCTACTGTTTTTGATAAAGATATCTATGATGCTATCAGTATGGAAGCTTGCGTTGAAGGACGAAGCTTGCCCGGCGGACCGGCAAAAGCGGCTGTGCTTTCCACAATTGCGGCCTGTGAAGCCTTTCTTAATGCGTATCATTGCAGCAGAGAATAACGGCGCTACCATTTTCTATTTGAATGATTGCCTCTTTTGCGGTGATTTCATTGCTGATTCCCAGCGTGTCACCTCGAAAGAGGCGTTTTTTTTGCAGCGGATACTTTACACCTGCAAGCGAAACGGTGGCATCCTCAAAAAGCGGTACAACAGAAAGATACGTAAAATGTGTCTTTGGTACATGCAAGGTGCCCCAAGAAATCGTCATGCGGCAGTCCGCATCCTCCATAAGAAAATTTATCTCCTTTTCTCTTGCCATTTTAAGAAGGCTGATGTTGCCTAAAAAATGGTCAACCCGTCCACCAAAAACGCCAATGGCATAAATATCTGTATACCCTTGTGCTATGGCATATTCTAATGCAATCTGAAAATCCGTAGCATCCTTTTCTGCCGGATATACCATTCTGTTTATATCTTGCGGAACTTCCCCCAACAAACTATCAAAATCGCCCACCACCAAATCGGGCTTGATTCCAAGCTGCACGGCATGCCGATAGCCACTATCCGCACAAATGACAAAGTCATCCACGCATTTTGTATAAAAATCATACGTATCTATGGGCGCCCCGCCCATAATCACTGCTCTTGCCAAATTCTATTCTCCTTCTTTCAAAAAACGCAAAACAACATACAACGTCCTTTTACGCCCCTTACTAAAGAAAAATTGACGAATATGCATATGATAAATAGAAACGGATTTGCGTACAGAGGACGAAGGAGCTATCGCCTTTTAGGACAACAAGGAAGAATATGCCGAAATATCAATGTTTAAAGTGCAGTTTTTTCAGTTCCTCTAATTCTGATATGCATTCTCGCGCAAACTACGGATTGCTGCTGCCGGATCTTCTGCAAAGAATACCGCTGCACCGGCAACAATCACGTTTGCGCCGGCCTCTGTTACCTCACGAATGTTTTGAATGCCAATTCCGCCATCCACCTGAATATCCGTTTCCGGTGATACCATTGCACGAACCTCTTTAATCTTCTGTACTGCCTGGGGAATAAACTTTTGCCCGGTAAAGCCCGGGTTTACACTCATAACCAGAATCATATCTGCAAGATGCGCAACTTCCTTAATCATTACAGCCGGTGTCCCCGGATTGATGGCAAGGCCTGCCTTCATCCCTGCATCCTTTATCTGCTGCAATGCACGATGCACATGGTTGGTTGCTTCTACATGAATGGTAACAATATCTGCACCGGCCTTTTCAAAAAGACCAATATAGTTTTCCGGATTTTCAACCATAAGATGTGCATCCATTACAAGATTCGTTGCATCCCTGAGTGCAGAAACCACGCCCATGCCAAAGGAAAGATTGGGCACAAAATGGCCATCCATAACGTCAATATGCAAATAATCTGCTCCTGCTGCCTCAACCATTTTTGCCTGCTCACGAAAAGCACCAAAATCTGCTGCTAAAATAGATGGTGCAATTTTAATCATACTCTTTTACCTCTCTTATTCATAAAATCATACTGTATGCATTATAGCATATTTAGAAAAAACTGTCAACTATTGCCTTCTTTAATTTTTTGATAATAATACCGATAGCTTTCGTATCGTTGCGGCGCAATTAAGCCTTTGCGAACCGCCTCCTTTACACCGCATTCCGGTTCTGCCATATGGGCACAGCCGGTGAATTTACATGCCTCCGCATATTGAGGGAATTCCCGATACAATGATGTAAGCTCCGCGCACTGATCCGTCGGCAACTGGATACGACTAAAACCCGGCGTATCTAATACATATCCGCCTATTTTCAAGGGGTACAACTCCACATGCCTTGTTGTATGCCGCCCTCTTGCAAGCTTATCACTAACCTTGCCGGTTTCAAGGCACAAGTTATCCCCTAACAGGTTTAAAAGACTGGATTTACCTACTCCGGAATTACCGGCAAAAGCCGTAATTTTATCTTTTAGATAAGGTATCAATTCTGTAAGTCCGCTGGACTTTACAACGCTTGTTATAACGGTTTGATATCCTGCTTTTTCATATATAGAACAGATATTCTGACAGGCTTCCATGCCCCCGATATCACTCTTGTTCATGCAAAGCATTGCCTCGATACCGGCAGATGCCGCCGTCATCAAAAACGCATCTATCATAAAGGTATCTACTACCGGTGATGTTGGAGAAGCCACAACAACCACTAAATCAATATTGGCAACTTGAGGCCGTATGAGCGCATTTTTTCTGGGAAGGATTTCTGTTATTAAATCCCCTTCCGGCGAAAGAACAACCCTATCTCCTACATGCGGTACTATTTTTTCTTTTCGGAATCTGCCACAAGCGCGGGTTTCGTGCACGATCCCGTCACACCTAACATAGTAAAATCCGCCAATTCCTTTTACAATAACGCCCTGCGTTTGTCTCACTCCTATTCGTATTCCCTTTTATGAAAAGTTTACCGGAACATTTTCTTTGTATGGTACGCCATCCACGTAGATATTTATGGTGCTTTCCCCGACCTCTCCACGCAGATTCAGTGTAATCGGTGAAAGCGCCGTTTCAAAGGCATCATCTACCAATACGTTATCGCCATCTGTTATTTTTACCTGTACCGTTTCTTTATCCTGCGGTAATTCAACGCGCAGTGTATACTTACCTTCTGTTTTTTCCGCATCTGCCTTCCCGTTGCTTATCGAAAAATCAATTGCCGTACCGGTAGATACCATTGTGCCACTTGCAATGGATTGCATAACCACCGTGCCCTTTTCGGCTCCATTGGAAACTGTGTCGACATTCCCTGCCTTTAGGTCGCAAGCACGCAGAATGTCCCGTGCCTCCTGCTCCGACTTCCCGGTGATTGTTGGCACTGCTACCTCCACATCACTCTTGCCCTTGCTGACATAAAGGACAACTGTATCCCCTGTGCGCATGGTATAGCCTGCACTTGGATTGTGCCGAATGATATACCCTTCACGTACAGAATCGGAGTTTTCCTCCGAAATCTGCGGAACCAGTCCCATCTCTTGGAGTTTACGTTCTATCACGCGATAGTCTTGATTACTGAAATCATCCAGTTCTATCTTTTGGCTGCCACGGCTGACGGTAACAGAAATTCTTCCATTCGACATCATTTTTGTGCCCGGCTCCTTATCCTGCTCAATAATAAACCCTTCCGGAATGGTACTACTGTACTCAGCGGCATATTCCTCAATTTGTAAATCCTTGTACATTTCCCTTGCAGAATCAATGGACATATTAATGAGCGAAGGGGTTTCAATCTCCACGATTTTCCTCTTATCGGAAGGAAACATCCATTTGGCTGCGACAACTGCCAAAGCGACAATAACGGCCACTGCCGTTACAATTGCAGCCACAATTGCCACTGTATCCTCTTTCTTTTTCTTGGGTGGATCCGGCACTTTTTCTGCAGGCACATCTTGTAATTTAGGCAGCTTTTTTGTCGAAAACTTGTCTGTATGGGCTATGATATCCTCATCGCCCACAGCCTTGCGCATATCAGCAATCAAATCCGAAACCGTAGCATAGCGGTTCTTAACATCCTTTTCCAAGGCCTTCATGATAATCGCTTCAATTGCCTGCGGGATCTGCTGATTGATAACGGACGGCAAGGTCGCCGTTTCCTGCAAATGCTTCATTGCAACAGCAACCGGCGTATCACTATCAAAGGGCAATTGGCCGGTAAACATCTCATACATCACCACGCCTAAAGAATAGATATCTGTCCGTTCATCCGTAAAACCGCCTCTTGCCTGCTCCGGCGAAACATAGTGCACAGAACCAATCGCAGCGCCACCGCCTGCCACTGTAGTCGTCTTGCTGACAGCCCTGGCTAAGCCAAAATCCGTAACCTTCAAAACGCCGTCATTTGTTATGATAATGTTATGCGGCTTGATATCCCTATGAATTATGCCTTTTGAATGGGCATGCTCTAAAGCCGAGGCAATCTGCATCGTAAAATCTGTGGCTTCATTGATGGAAAGCGATCCCTTTTTTGTCATATATTCCTTAAGGGTAATCCCTTCGATACATTCCATCACGATATAATTCAGTTTCCCATGATGCCCTACATCATATATCGAAACAACATTCGGATGGGAAAGGCTGGCTGCTGCCTGCGCCTCAATGGTAAAGCGCTTTAAAAAATCCTCATCTTCCTGAAATTCAGGCCTTAAAATTTTGACTGCTACATTGCGGTTTAAAAGGCGGCATCTGGCCCGATACACAATAGCCATGCCCCCTGCACCAATATTCTCCAAAAGTTCATATCGGTTGCTAAGTACAGAACCTACCATCTATGCTTCCTCCTTGAGCAGCTTTTTTATGACAACGGCAGTAATATTATCTGTACCACCGTTTTGATTAGCTTTTTTCACTAGATTTTGTACAACCTCTTCCAGATTGGGACTGGATATCAGCATGTTTTTTATTTCACTTTCTGTAAGCATGTTAGACAGCCCATCGGAACACATTAGAATCATGTCATCCTGTTCCATTTCCAGGGAAATAAAATCTGGTTTTACCTGCCGATTGGTGCCCACAGCACGCGTGATTACGTTCTTATCAGGATGCACACTGGCTTCCTGTTCTGTAATGATACCTTTTTGGACCATTTCTGCGACCAAGGAGTGATCCTGTGTCAGCTTTTTTAATTCCCCATTACGAAAAAGGTATACACGGCTGTCACCTACATGCCCGATGTATAACACGTCAAAATCTATCAAGCAAACATCCGCAGTCGTGCCCATACCGGCATATTCCTCTGCCGTTTGCGCGCGGCTAAACACCACCTTATTGGCATAGCTGATTGCCCCGAAAAGAATCCGTTTTACTTTTTCCTCATCCAAATCCAGTACGCTTTGCAGACGGATATAAGTTTCCATGCTTTCTGCAGCACTTCGGCTTGCAATATCGCCGCTGCTATGTCCTCCCATTCCATCGCACAAAATAAAAAGCGGTGGTTTGTCTTCAGAAGCAATACAAAAATCTTGATTCATCTTTCGGACCATTCCAATCTCTGTTTTAGCTGCAAATCTGATCATTTACTGTTACCTTTCGTTTCATCTAATACGGTTTTTCGCAGTTGCCCGCATGCCGCATTTATGTCTGCACCCATCTTCCGGCGAACTGTGGCTTCAATCCCTGCCTTTTTTAAGATTTCGGCAAATTCTGCCACTGCATGCCGCTCGCTTTTTTGATACGCTTTTTCTCGAATCGAGTTGACCGGGATTAAATTCACGTGAAATTCCGCATCCTTTTTTAATAACTTGGCTAAAAGCATTGCATGCTCTTTACGATCGTTGACATCCCTTATCAGTGCATATTCAAAAGTAATTCTGCGCCCCGAGGAACGAAAGTAGTCTACACATGACTCTGTAAGCGCCTCTACCGTGGTACTCTTAGCCACCGGCATTATGCGGCGCCGCAGTGCATCCGTCGGCGCATGCAAGGAAATTGCGAGATTTATTTTAAGATGCTTTTCTTCTAATCGGCGAATACCATCTATGAGGCCGCAGGTGGACAATGTAATGTGTCGTGCACTGATGCCCATTCCCTCCTCATGCATGGCATTCTCTAAAAAAGTCATCACGTTGTCGAAGTTATCCAGCGGTTCGCCACTGCCCATCATAACAATATGACGTATCGGCTTTCCTAAATCCTTTTGCGCCGCCAAAACCTGCCCTGCAATTTCTCCCGCAGTAAGATTCCGTAAAAGTCCATCCACCGTGGACGCGCAAAAGGAGCATCCCATACGGCACCCCACTTGCGTGGAAACGCAAATGGTAAGCCCATGTTTATAGGGCATAACCACACTTTCTATGCCGGCACCATCCTCCATGAGGAAAAGATACTTTACCGTGCCGTCAATTTTAGAAACAAGCTTTGTATATATGCGCGGTAAATCCGTATAATAATTCGCTTTCAATTTTTCTCGCAGTGCTTTTGGTATGTTCGTCATTTCTTCCACTGCTGTACCGGCAAAGAGCCACTTATAAATCTGCTTTGCACGGAAAGCAGGCTCATCCTTCAAAACACCCGCAAGGCCTGATAATGTATGATCATATATATTCACACGCGCTTCCTCCTGAGTTTTGCAAAAAAGAAGCCATCTGTATTATCCATATGCGGCAAAAGCTGTGTATAGGGTTCTGCCAAAGAGAATTCTGTATGGTTTTTTAAAAATGCATTCACAATCTCTTCATTTTCCCGGGAGTTGATGGTACATGTGCAATAAAGAAGCATACCTCCCTTTTTCACATACTGCGCGGATACATCCAGAATCTGTGCTTGGGACGCGCAAAGCGCATCGATATCCTCCGGTTTTCGCTTCCATTTGATATCCGGTTTTTTTCGAATAATGCCCAGACCGGAGCAAGGCGCATCTACCATCACCTTATCATATTGCATACAGTGCGCACTGTCTAATATCCGAGAGTCATGCATGGCCGCTTCAATAATGGAAATACCAAGCCGTTTTGCATTCTCTTCAATCAGTTTAATTTTATGTGCGTGCATGTCCCATGCAACAATTTTGCCACGATTATCCATAAGTTCCGCCATGTGCGTTGTCTTCCCACCCGGTGCAGCGCAAACATCCAAAACACATTCACCCGGTTTCGGCGCAAGCTTTAATGATGCCATTTGTGCTCCCACATCCTGCACTGTTATCCAGCCGCTTCGAAACATGTCCGTATCGGCAATATTACTGGGTTCATCAATATAAAGCCCTTCTTCAACGGCCGTTTCATGTGCCTTACACAAACAGGCGACTTCTTCCGGGAAAACCTTAAGCTGATTTACGCGTACTGAAAGCGGCGGACGGGCATTTCCGGCTTCAAGAAGCTTTTCACATTCGTCATGGCCAAACATGGAAAGCCAGAGTTTGACCAACCAGTCCGGATAGGAATATTGGATTGCCAGCCGGTCTTTTTCTTCCTCCGGCAGAAGCCATCCGGTGCGCAAAACTCTACGCAGCACGGCATTGACAAAAGATGCGCCGGAAAATGCATATTTCTTCGTTAGCTTTACCGCCTCGTTCACAGCGGCACTCATAGGTATGCGATCCAAAAAGCGCAATTGGTAAACAGACAAGCGCAAAATATTCAGCACCTTTGGCGAAAGGGTATCAATTGTTCTGACGGAAGCATACATAAGCTGGTAATCAATAAAACGGATATGCTGAATTGTGCCATACGCAATGCTGGTTGCCAGCGCCTTATCCCGTCTATTGCAGGCAGACTTTTCTAAAGCCTTTTTTACAGCTAAATCCGCATAGGCATCATTCTGCAAAACATCTGTCAAAATGGAAAGTGCAAGTTCTCTCGCCATCAATCTCTCCTTCTCCCGCCACCTGCTATGGTTATCAGCCGCAACAGTTGTAATATAGCGGTTGCTGCTGCCGCAACATACGTGAGTGCAGCCGCAGACAAAACACGTTTTGCAGAGCGGGTTTCTTCTTCGTCTAAGCACCCCAACTCATATACTGAGCGCAAGGCACGTTTGCTGGCATTAAGTTCGACCGGCAGCGTAATAATTTGAAAGGCAACCACTGCCGCATATAAAATAATGCCTACTTCAATGAAAAAAGAAAATGCTGAAAATATAAAGCCCAAAATGATCAAAGGTAATGCAAGTTGCGAAGAAACTTGCACCACCGGCAAGATTGTATTCCGTGCTTTGATAGGGAAATACCCCAAATTATGCTGTATGGCGTGTCCAACTTCATGTGCTGCTATGCCCACAGCCGCAATCGAAGCGTTATCATACACTCCGTCCGAAAGGTTAACGATATTGGTTCTCGGATCGTAATGATCCGTAAGCTTTCCGGCCACATGCCCGATTTTCACATTCTTTAAGCCGTTTCTGTCTAAAATCATTCGTGCCGCACGTTCTCCGGTAAGGCCGCGGTGGTTCCCCACCTTTTCATATTTTGCATAGGTGGATTTTACCCGAATCTGCGCATAAAGTGCAAGAAGGATAGCGGGCAATATATAAATAACAGTTGGGTCAAACCCATAATAATAATATCCCATAACTCATTCTCCTAATAAGATGCCTTCTGCAAAGTGATTTCCTTGCATACAAGCCGAAGCCTCCATAGCCCGTTTCCCGGGCATTTGCATCTGCATAATTTCCAGTGCACCATCACCGGTTGCCACAATCAAGCGATGCTTGCCCGCAATGACTTGCCCGGGCGCACCCTGCCCCTCTGCCTGTTTAGCAGAGATTACTTTAAACCGTTGTCCCTCCTTGTAGGAATATGCACCCGGCCAAGGATTAAGACCGCGTATTTGATTCAAAATTTCCTTTGTTGTTCTTTGCCAATGAATTTCCCCTAATTCTTTTGTCAGCATCGGAGCATACGAAGACGCTTCTTCCGTTTGCGGTATGCGTGGTGCCGTGCCATCCTCTAAAGCACGCAAAGTGTCTACCGCCACTCGTACAGCGGCTTCTGCCAGTTTGTCGTGTAGAGACTCTGCCGTATCCTCCGACGTAATAGCAACCTTTTCTCGCAATATCATATCGCCTGTATCAAGCCCCTCCGCCATGTGCATGGAGGTGATGCCGGTTTCTGTTTCTCCGTTTAAAATTGACCATTGAATCGGGGCAGCACCACGATATTTCGGCAAAAGAGAAGCATGCATATTGATGCATCCATAGCTTGGATAGGACAGCACATACTTTGGCAGAAGCTTTCCATACGCCACAACCACGATGCAATCGGGCTGCATTTCCTGTAAATACGGCAGAATTGCCTGATTGCGCAATGTTTCCGGCTGATATACCGGGATGTTCCTTTTCAAAGCCTCCTCCTTGACCGGAGTTGGCACCATCTGCATTCCGCGGTTTTTTGGCTTATCCGGTTGGGAAATCACACCCACAACTTCATGCCCTGCTGCACAAATTCCCCGTAGTACGATCGCCGCAAAGTCCGGCGTTCCCATAAACACAATTCTCATCCTATATCCTCCCTGTTCTTCTGTTTACTCCTCACTGCCACGCTGCTCAATATCTATTGCTTTATCTGTAAACAGAATCCCATCGAGATGATCAACTTCATGACAAACTGCGCGGGCAAAAAAGCCCTCAACCGTCATTGTAAAGGGTTTACCCTCTCTGTCCTTTGCCGACACAGTGACCTGCATTGGTCTTGTCACTGTCCCCTGTAAGCCCGGCACACTTAGGCATGCCTCTGCTCCGGTCTGCTCTCCTGCAGTATTGGTGATAACCGGGTTAATTAACTCAACGAGTCCTTCTCCCACATCTATGACAACTGCACGGCGCAAAACACCAACCTGCGGTGCCGCAAGCCCCACACCATCGCTTGCATACATAGTTTCTGCCATATCGTCCAACAGCGTGCAAATTCGATTGTCTATTTCCTTGATTTCTCTGGAGTGATTCCTCAAAAGATCATCCTCAATAATCCTGATTTTTCTTAATGCCATATTTCCTCCCCTTACCATCAGCAAGCCATCTATATGGAAGTTGGCTCAACATCCAAAACAACAGACAATGCCGATTCCATTTTTATAACTTCTGCAATGCTCTCACAAAGTGATTTGGAGAGCTTGCACTTCATCCAAAAATGCCAACGATAAACATTTTTTACCCGATAAACGGCACAGGGTCCGGCATGAAACAAATGAATTTCGTTTCCGACGGCCTGAGAAACAGCTTTTTCAAGCCTTTTTGCTCCCTCTCTGACCTTCCTCTCATCCTTCCCCATTACAATTACATTTATTATATCACAAAAAGGCGGATAATTCAAAGCTTTTCTGAGAATTATTTCCTCCTCATAAAATGCCGTGTAATCCTGCCGTCCGGCATGCTGAATGACAGCGCTGTCCGGCGAGTAAGTTTGTATAATAGCGCGGCCCGGTTTTTCTCCGCGTCCGGCTCTGCCACAAACCTGCGTAATTAAACTAAATGTCTTTTCCGATGCCCTAAAATCTCCCAAATTCAACATTTGATCCGGATTCAGTACCCCAACCAGGGTTACATTCGGAAAATCTAATCCCTTGGCAATCATCTGCGTGCCCAAAAGAATATTCGTGTTTTCCTCTCTAAAATGCCTTAATATTTTTTCGTGCGCGCCCTTTTGCCTGGTTGTATCTACATCCATGCGTAAAAGGGATGCCTTGGGGAAACTTTCCGCCACGGTTTCTTCAATTTTCTGTGTACCTGTACCAAATCCGCGAATATGTGCACTGCCGCACGCCGGGCATACCTCCACCATTTTTCTCTTATAGCCGCAATAATGACAATCCAGCGTTTCGCTAAAGCTATGATACGTCAAAGAAATACTGCAATGCGGACAGGAAATAACATGTCCGCAGGCACGACAGGATACAAACGTTTCATACCCTCTTCGATTTAAAAAGAGAATGGATTGCTCATGATTTTCAATATTTTTCTGTATTTCGCTTTGTAGGGAACGGCTGAGAGGAGAACGATTCCCCTGTTCCAGTTCCTTCCGCATATCTACAATTTCCGCAAAAGGCAACGCAGCGTGATTATATCTTTGCGTAAGCTCAAAAAGCGTATACTTGCCTGTTTTTGCAAAATAATAGCTTTCTATCGAAGGCGTAGCTGAGGCCAACAGTACCTGTGCTCCCTCTGTATGGGCACGGCACATCGCTACCGTTCTTGCGTGATAGCGAACACCGGATTCTGACTTATACGTGTCCTCATGTTCTTCGTCAATGACAATCAGTTGCAGGTTTTGACAAGGTGCAAATACTGCACTTCGCGCCCCCACAACCACTCTGGCCTCCCCACGGGCAATCCGAATCCACTCGTCATGCCGTTGCCCGGCAGAAAGACCGCTATGCAAAACCGCAGTAATTGCGCCGAATCGGCTGATAAAACGGCTGACCATTTGGTGCGTAAGGGCGATTTCAGGCACCAAGACAATTGCCGAGCCATTTTTTTGTACAATTTCTTCTATTACGTTCAGATAAACCTCCGTCTTTCCGCTCCCGGTTACACCGCGTAAAAGCATTGGTTTAAATGCACCGTCCAAGCGGCTCTTAATACCCTTGGCAACAGAAAACTGTTCTGCATTTAATGCATGTCCTTCATGCGTCTCGTTTACTGCTTGTCCCAAAGGCGGACGCAATACCGTAATGCTTTGCATTTCTAATATATTATTTTTAATTAACGTACGCACTGTGGAACTACTGCAGGATGCAAATAAACAAAGGTCCGCTATACTTAAAAAAGCGCAATCCCGCATAATCCGCACCGCACGCATACCAGCATCGGAAATCTTTTTTTCCGGTTCTTTTACAAGACGCACGACTCTCACATGCAGGCTATTTACCTTTTGCGTCACGCTGTGCGTGACAGAAACAATTCCTTGCTGCTCCATCGCACGCACTACATTGCGCGTTTTCTCCCCTAATTGTACCTTTAAAACATCAAAAGCGCATACTCCGTCATTTTTCGACAGAATATCCGCCACCTTTTTCTCAGCTACACCCATGGATGCAGGAGTATATTCTAAACGAATCCACTCCGTTAGTGTTTTTGACGAGCCAGGTGGCAGAAACAACTTTAACGCTACAGAAAAAGGAACAAAATACCTATTTTTAATCCAATACGCCTCTAAAAGAATATTTCTGTCAAATAACGGTTTTGCATCTAAAACCTCTGCAATCGCTTTCAGGTTCTCTTCCTCTTCCGCCTCGGAAACCTTAATGACGTAGGCTACCGCTTGGCGGTTGCCTGCTCCAAAGGGTACACGAACACGAACCCCTACCATGACCGCATCATCCAAACAAGACGGAACACTATAAGAAAACCCGCGGTCCAAAGGCCTTGCACCACTATCCATAATAACACTGGCTATCTTCAATTCTATTCACCGACTTGGGGCAGACTACACACATCCGTACAGTCCGCTCTCAAAATTCTTTTATTCGTATGCCTTCTTTTCTTCGTTATGTTCTACCGGATTTGAAAAATCAATCATTCCTGCCGCCACCTCGTTCACTGCAATGGTAACCGGCTTATCCGATTTCACTTTCACAAGAGGCATTTTGGTTTCTGTTGCAAGCTCTCTTGCACGTTTCGCCACAACCGTCACCAGCGTATAACGGCTGTCCATGCCCTTCATTAGTTCACTGAGTCTTGGTTCGATCATCATAATAATAAATTCTCCTTTACATATTCCATGTTTCTTTCTGTACGCAACTTTTCGCTCTCAATAATCTGTGAAAGATGCACAGCTGCATTTTCTGCAATATCGTTCACCACAATATACGCATACTTGTCAATGCATGCAAATTCTTTTATCGCTGTAGAAAGTCTTTTTTCAATTACCTCTGCCGTTTCTGTCTTTCTATCCACAAGCCTCCGTCTTAGTTCGGCAAGTGAAGGCGGTGCGATAAACACAAGCACAGCTTCCGGAAAGGAGGCACGCACCTGCATGGCCCCCTGTACTTCTATTTCCAATAATACATCTATGCCTTTTTCCAGTTTTTCAATTACACGCTTTCGTGGGGTGCCATAATAATTTCCGCAAAACTCTGCATTTTCCAAAAAGCCGTTTTCGGCCTTCATCGCCAAAAAGTCTTCCTTTTTCATAAAATCGTAATCACGGCCGTCCACTTCACCCTCGCGCATCTCGCGCGTTGTAGCAGATACGGAATAGTACATATGCTCCCGTGCTGCCAATACTTGTTTGATAACCGTTCCCTTTCCTACGCCGGACGGGCCGGATACAACAAGCAAAATACCTTTCTTCATGCTTCTTCCTCCGTTTTATCCCCTTCCATGCTTCCAAATCTTGCCGCCGCCGTGTCCGGCAAAATCGCTGACAAAACAACGTGCCCACTATCCATAACCAAAACAGCACGGCTTCGTCTGCCATAGGTTGCGTCAATTAACATCCCTTTTTCCCGCGCTTCTTGAATAATTCTTTTAATCGGCGCGGAATCCGGGCTGACTATGGCGATCACACGGGAGGATGACACAACATTGCCGAATCCAATGTTAAACAGCTTCAAGAGAAACACCTCATTCTACATTTTGTACCTGCTCACGCAGTTTTTCAATGGCCGCCTTGATATCAATCACATATCTTGCCACTGTAAGATCATTTGTTTTTGAGCCGATTGTATTGGCTTCTCGATTCATTTCCTGCATTAAAAAATCCATTTTTCTGCCTACCGGCTCAGAAGCCTGTAAAAACTGACGCATTTGAGAAATATGGCTATGTAGCCGTGCAGTTTCCTCATGCACGTCCACCTTATCGGCGTAAATGGCCACCTCGTTCAAAAGCCTGTTTTCATCCACAGGCACAGCCCCTAAAAGTTCCTTCATTCTGGCTTCCAATCTGCCGGCATACTCTGCCGCGATCTTAGGTGCACGAATTTCAATTTCTTTCAGCAGTGCTTCAATTTCATCCGTAATGCCGCAAAGCACGGTATACAGTTGTTCGCCTTCTGTAATCCGCATCGCCGTAAACTTTTCCGCAGCCGCTTCTGTTGCAGAAATAATTGCCTTTTGCATTGCATCCTGATCTTCGTCCGGCCGTTGCAGCTTGAACACATCCGAAAAGCTGGCCAGTGTAGATAACGAAACGCCATCATGAAAATCAAATTTTTCCGAAAGGGTTGTAAGTGCTTCATAATACCCCTTGGCAATTTCCATATTTACAGAAACTTGGCCCGTATCGCCGGCAAGGACTTCCACGCTCAGGAAGACATCTACCTTCCCTCTTGCAATCCATCGGCTAAGCGTTTTCCGAATTGCATCCTCCGCAAAACTCATGCTGCGCGGTAGCTTAATATTGAAATCCGAATACCGATGGTTCACGCTGCGAATTTCAACCGTGAACTTTTTCTCACAATCGATACATTCACCGTTGCCATAGCCCGTCATGCTCTTAATCATTTTAATTACCTCACCACTATGTTTACAAGCTTATCCGGAACGGCAATAATCTTGACAACCTGTTTGCCGTCCACAATTGCCTTTGCAACCTCCTCCGCCAGAACCGCCTTTTCGAGTTCCTCACGTCTAAGCCCTGCCGGCACAGTCATTTTGCCGCGAATTTTGCCGTTTTGCTGTACAACGATTTCAATGGAATCCTCTTTAGTCTTTGCCTCGTCATACGTTGGCCAAACTGCCTTGTGCAAATAGCCATCAAATCCGGCTTTTACCCACATTTCCTCTGTAATATGCGGTGCAAATGGGTTGAGCAGCAAAAGATATGTCTTCAGTTCTGCCTGATTGATGCTGCCTTTTTTATAGATTTCATTGATGAGTGACATCAAAGCAGCAATAGCCGTATTGAACTTCATCTTCTCAATGTCATCCGTTACCTTCTTCACAGTCTTATGCATGGACCCTTCAAGGTCCTCTGAATACGCATCACCCTTCTGCAGTAAATCCATGAGGTTCCATACACGCTCTAAGAATTTGTGGCAGCCCTTAACGCCATTTGTGCTCCAAGGCGTAGTTTGATCAAATGCACCGATAAACATTTCATACGTACGCAAGGTATCTGCACCGAATTGCTCAATTACCTCATCCGGATTTACAACATTTCCGCGGGATTTGGACATCTTTTCTCCGTTCTCGCCCAAAATCATACCCTGTGAAGTACGCTTTTTATATGGCTCCTTCGTCTTCACAACACCAATGTCATATAAGAACTTATGCCAGAAACGAGAATACAATAAGTGCAGTGTCGTATGCTCCATGCCGCCATTATACCAATCAACGGGCAACCAGTAATTCAGTGCTTCCTCGCTTGCCAGCGCTTCGTCGTTATGCGGGTCAATATAGCGCAGGAAGTACCAGGAAGAGCCGGCCCATTGCGGCATTGTATCCGTTTCACGCTCTGCCTTGCCGCCGCAATGCGGACAAGTCGTTTGAATCCATTCTGTCGCCTGGCAAAGGGGAGATTCCCCTTCCGGTCCGGGGGCAAAGTTTTCAATATCCGGCAATCGTAGCGGTAATTCGCTTTCAGGGATCGGAACCCATCCGCACTTTTCACACCAAACCAGCGGAATTGGTTCGCCCCAGTAGCGCTGCCGACTAAACAGCCAATCTCTAAGTTTAAAGTTAACGCGCCTTTCTCCCACGCCTTTTTCAGTAAGCACATCCATGATTTTATTCATGGCCTCTTCCACTGTAAGGCCATTTAATATGTCGGAGTTAATCATTGTGCCGGAAGCAACATCCGTGTAGGGTTCTTCCTGCACATTCTTGCCGCCTGCAACCACTTCAATAATCGGCAAGTTGAACTTCTTTGCAAACTCCCAGTCTCTCGTATCATGTGCCGGCACCGCCATAATGGCGCCTGTTCCGTAGGTCATTAATACATAATCGGAAATCCAGATAGGAATTTCCATACCGTTTACAGGGTTAATCGCCATAATACCGGCAATCGGCACGCCTGTCTTCTCTTTGCTAAGTTCCGTTCTTTCAAGCTCAGACTTTCTTGCCGCTGCAGCACGATAGGCTTCTATTTCCGCAAAATTTGTAATATGTGCTTTGAGTTCATCAATGTAAGGATGCTCCGGAGAAAGAACCATATAGGTTGCACCGTAAAGCGTATCCGGACGCGTTGTAAAAATACGTACTTTTTTATCGCCCTTTGTCAGCGAAAAGTCTACCTCTGCCCCTTCGGATCGGCCAATCCAATTCACCTGTTGGAGCTTTACCTTCTCAATGTAATCCAGTTCGTCAATATCGTCAATCAGCCGCTGTGCATATTCTGTAATTTTCAGCATCCACTGGCTCTTACGCTTTTGTACAACCTCTCCGCCGCAACGCTCGCACTTGCCATTCACTACTTCCTCATTGGCTAAGCCGACCTTGCAGGAGGTACACCAGTTAATCGGCATTTCTCTTTTATAAGCAAGCCCCTTTTCAAAGAGTTTTAAAAAGATCCACTGCGTCCATTTATAGTAGGATGGGTCCGTCGTATTGACCTCGCGTGACCAATCGAATGAAAAGCCTATGCTTTGCAGCTGCCGCTTAAAGTTGGCTATATTTTTTTCCGTAACCTTACGGGGATGAATATTATTTTTAATCGCATAGTTTTCCGTAGGCAAACCAAAAGCATCCCATCCCATCGGATACAAAACATTATATCCGCCAAGGCGACGGCGGCGCGCAACAATATCCAGCGCCGTATAGCTGCGCGGATGCCCCACGTGCAGTCCCTGCCCAGAGGGATATGGGAATTCTACCAAGGCATAAAACTTTGGCTTATCCGACTTGTTTTCTGCATGAAAAACCTCGTTTTCCTGCCAATATGTTTGCCATTTTTTCTCAATTTCTCTGAAGTTATACTCCAAAATGCACACCTCTATTCCATAAATGTAACCTCAACACGCTCTGCATCACCCCAGAGACGTTCAAGGCCATAAAACTCTCGAATATCCTGTTTGAAAATATGCACGACTACGTTTCCGAAATCCAGAAGCACCCAGCCTGCATCGCGCATGCCTTCTACACGCAACGGTTTTTCCCCCATCTCCTCCATCTTATCCATCAACGCATTAGCAAGTGCCTGCACCTGCAGGGAGGAATTACCTGTACAAATGACAAAAAAGTCCGCCACGATTGTAATGCCGCTTATATTCAGCACCTCAATGTCGCTCGCTTTTTTTGCATATAAGGCTTTCGCCATTTCCATTGCTTTATCTTGTGATTCCAAATTCTTCACCTCTACATATTTATTCTATCATTATATATTACTTTTCATCGTTTGTCTATATATTTTTTTCAAAAATCATAAAGAACATACAAAATATTTCCGGTTTTCTATTGACAATCCATTTTTTTAACTGTAAAATATTGGAAGAGGTGGAAAATAGTGAGAATTTTTTCCGGCAAATCTATTCTAATCCGATTTCTACTTTTACTAATGATTCTCCTATGTATTTTTCTTTGCCCCATACGAGTAGGCTACGGTATGACAATTAATGGACACAACATAGGGCTTGTGAATAATCGAAACGAAGCGGAAAGTATTATGAATACAATTCTTAGGGAAACAAATCGTCAAGCCCCTTCTTTGCGACTTGACCTTTGCTTTATTTCTCCCGATACGCAAACAGATATCGCGTCGCTTTTAGAAGCAGCGCGGCAGGCAAGCGGCATAACTACGGAATACATCACAGAAGTACACACCGTTCCCTTTACCCAAAAAAAATGCGAATCGGATGCGCTCTTTCAAGGTGAGCAATCCATTGCGGTGCAAGGCCAGGCAGGAAACAAATCCGTTGTATATAAGGTCATTCGCTTGAATGGTGATGTGCAATCCAAAGAAATCATTTCTGAGACTATCCTAACGCCGCCCATTGAAGAGGTTGTATCTGTAGGAACAAAGCCTCTTCCCACCGGTGTTGGAACAGGTGTCTTCCGCCATCCTCTTGAAACCATTGCGGTTTCCTCATCGTATGGTGTACGTTGGGGGCGTAACCACACCGGTGTTGATTTCGCGGCTGATACAGGAACCAAAATTTTGGCATCTGACCACGGCATTGTATCCTTTAGCGGCGAGGTAAGCGGTTACGGAAAATTACTGATTTTGGATCATCAGAATGGATACGAAACATATTATGCGCATTGCAGTTCCCTGAACAAAGAGGTAGGAGAAAAGATCAGCGCAGGCGATGTCATTGCCTTGGTTGGCAGCACAGGGAACAGCACTGGGCCGCATCTGCACTTTGAAATCCGCGTGCATGGAAAAGCGACGGATCCGATGCCGTTTTTATTGAATCATTAGAACAGATTGCCCATGCAAGCAAAAATTTTTCTAGTTTTTGAAAATTTTTAATTGACAATTACACATATATATAGGATAATGTAGTGTGAGGTGAAAATAAATGAATGCAAAGCTTGAAGCTTTCAAACAAAATATTAAGGATAAAAAAGTTGTTGTATTGGGAATCGGTGTAAGCAACAAACCGCTCATTCAGATGCTCTTGTCTTATGGTGCCGTGGTAATGGCTTGTGATAAAAATGATGATCTAACGCCAGAACTTGTTTCCTTAATGCGCATGGGCGCAAAATTCAGTTTAGGTGAAAAATATCTTGATCATATTGATTGTGATTTGCTGATTCGCACGCCCGGAATGCGACCGGATTTACCGCAGATTCAATCCGCCAAGCGTCGCGGAGCAAAAATCACAAGTGAAATGGAATTGTTTTTTGACCTTTGCCCCTGCAAAATTATCGGTGTGACCGGGAGCGACGGCAAATCAACCACTTCTACACTGATATACAATTTATTGAAAAAGGAAGGTAAAACCGTATATTTAGGTGGTAATATCGGCACGCCGCTACTGCCCAAAATTGAAAGTATGGAAAAGGGACAGTATGCAGTTGTCGAATTGTCCAGCTTCCAACTGCAAACCATGAAGAAAAGTCCGCAGATTGCGGTTGTGACCAACGTAACACCCAATCATTTGGATATACACAAAAACATGGATGAGTATATTACGGCCAAAAAGAATATTTTTGCACATCAATCCAAAAGCAGTCGCCTTGTTTTAAACGCAGATAACGATGTAACCGCAGGCTTTGTCGGGGAAGCGAAAGGTACTGTCGTTACCTTCGGCAGACAGACAGAAGATTCGGACGTTTGTCTCAAAAACGGGTGCATTTATTTGGATGATACCATGATTTTAAATACGAAGGATATTCTTCTTCCGGGTATACATAATGTTGAAAATTATATGGCTGCTATCGCCGCAGTCGCGAAAATAGTAAAGCCCACCACGATTCGCAAAGTTGCTAAAAGCTTTACGGGCGTAGAACACCGTATTGAATATGTTCGCGAGGTCGACGGCGTTAAGTTTTATAATGATTCTATCGCCTCCAGCCCCACGCGTACCCATGCCGGTCTGTATTCTTTTGAGAAAAAAGTGATTTTGATTGCGGGTGGATATGACAAACGCATACCGTTTGATGATCTTGGTTACGATATTAAAGAACGCGTTAAAAAATTGTATTTAATCGGCGCCACTGCTACGAAAATCAAAGAGGCTGTTGTGCGCGCGTATGAAGGCAAACGTACTTTGCCTATTTATATGTATCCAAGTTTAGATGTCGCCGTAAAAGAAGCCTATATGGGTGCAGAAGCCGGCGATGTGGTCATCATGTCCCCGGCGTGCGCCAGTTTTGATATGTTTAAAAATTTTGAAGAACGTGGAAAACGATATAAGGAATTGGTTAAGAATCTATGAGAACTACGCTTGAAACCTTTTGTCTTGCACCCGGGGTGTCCGGCCATGAGGGCAATATTGCAGATGTTTTCTCTGCCATGCTCTCCCCCTTTTGTGACCATATTGACCGTGATCCCTTAGGCAGTGTGATAGGCTATTTAAAGGGGTATGCTGACACGAAAAAAACGATTATGCTGGAGGCACATACAGATAAAATCGGTCTAATGGTGCGCCATATCACCGAAGACGGATTTTTGCTTGTGTCCCCCATCGGCGGCTTTGACACAAAGATTTTGCCCGCAACCGCCGTACGAATTTACGGCCGCCGTGTATTGCACGGCGTAATTTGTGCTGTTCCGCCGCATATTGCAAAAAATGATGCTGCCCCGAAAATGGAGATGCTCTGTATTGATACCGGCTACTCCCGCGCCTCTCTATCCGATGCTGTTTTGGTCGGGGACGTGGTAGAATTTGATACCAGCTTTACCTCGTTGCACGGCGATATGGTAGCAGCCTCTGCAATGGATGACCGCGCCGGTCTTGCTATTTTGTATCATTGCGCACAAACGCTTTATCAAACCAGTTTCCCTTTTAATATTGCAATTGTAGCTTCTGCACAAGAGGAGGTTGGTCTTCGTGGGGCGTATACTGCGGCGTATAACGTAAATCCTTATGCCGCCGTTTGCATTGACGTATGCCATGGGCAAACGCCGGATGCCTCCAGAAACACCTTTGCTATGGGCGGCGGGCCCGTGATTACAATTGGTCCAAACGTCCAACGGCAGATGTCCGATCGTCTTATTGCTGTTGCAAAGGCGCAGAATATTGCTTATCAAATCGACGTGGACAGCGGCGATACAGGTACCGACGCCTGGGCTGTACAGACCACCCGTCTTGGTGTATATACGGCTCTTTTATCCCTTCCCCTTCGTTACATGCATAGTGGGTATGAGGTTTTGCACTTAAAGGATGCAACCCAAACTGCCGCCCTACTGTGCGCATGGATAAATGAAATAGGAAAGCAGGGTGAACTATGCTTTTAAAAGAACTATGTGATGCCTCTGGCGTCTCCGGCAACGAAGCTGAGATCCGCCAATGCATTGCCTCGCATTTGTCAGACTGTACATTGCATACAGATGCAATGGGGAATCTTCTAGCCCATCGTGCCGGAAAAGGACCCAAAATTCTCTTTGCAGCACATATGGATGAAGTAGGTCTTATCATCTCCGGTGCAGAAGAAAACGGATTTTTGCGTTTTAAAACGGTAGGCGGTATTAACACAGATGTTATTTTAGGAAAAAAAGTGTATATCGGTGCAAAAAGAGTACCTGGCATCGTAGGTATCTGTGCGGTCCATTTGCAAAAAAAAGAAATGCGTGAGGCCTCCGTAGAGGAGGAAAACATGTATATTGATATTGGTGCTGCCAGCCGAGAGGAAGCACTTTCCATTGTGCAACTGGGTGACACGGCTGTTTTTTCCTCTCATTTTACTTTGTTTGGGGATAATCTGGTGGATGCAAAAGCAATTGATGACCGTGCCGGTTGTGCGCTTTTGCTTCGCCTGATGCAAAAGCGATATCACGCAGATATTTGCTGTGCCTTTACTGCACAGGAAGAAGTCGGCACGCGTGGTGCGCAGGCCGCTGCAGAATTCTTTCATCCGGACTTTGCAATTGTGTTAGAATCCACTATCTGCTCTGATTTTCATCCAACCTTGCCTGCCGCCCATGTCACTACACTCGGAGCCGGACCCGTCATTCCGTTTATGGACAGAACCTCCACCCCGGATAGAACCTTAGTGGCATCTATAACGTCCGTTGCAGCAAAGCAGGGAATTCCCTGGCAACGCAAGCGTTCTACACGAGGCGGAACGGACGCAGGTACCATTTCCCGCGCTGTGGAAGGAATTCCCACGGCAATTTTGGCACTGCCATGCCGTAATCTCCATACCCCTACAACAGTAATTTGTATGGATGATTATGAAAACACATGGAACTTACTGGATGCTTGGCTTCGTACTTTTACAGCATGCCCAAAGGAGATATAAGAATGAAAGATATGCTTAAAAAGCTTGCAGCTATTCCCTCGCCTTCCGGCACTGAGGATGCAATGCGAAACACCCTGCAAGCGTATTTGAAAGATTTAGATACAACCATAGATGCTCATGGCTCGCTGATTGTGCATAAAAAGGGTGAAGGCGAAGGCATTGTTGTGCTTGCCGCCATGGATACCCCTTCTCTTTTTGTAACTGCTGCAGATAAGGGTTTTTCCCGCTTTTCGCCTACGGATGAATTGACTGTGCCGGATGGCACGATCGTGCAATTTACTGATGGTATTGTGGGTGTTGTGAGCAAGGATGATGCAGGCCAGTTTATTGATACGGGCGATGTGCCCGTTCCTATTGGTGCCGGTGCCGCACCGCTGCCGTCGGTATGGGAAATTGGCGCAACACGGCTTTGCGGATTTGCACTTGGGAACTACGCTGCCCTCACCGCCTGTTTGTCTGCTGCTTTAGAGAAAACCACAAAAGACGTATACTATGTATTTGCAGCAAAAACCTGTATTCGTCAGTTTTCACCGGCCTTTATGCAGAAAGTAAAAGCAAATCTTCTTATTTCTGTGGAGGTTAGCGCGGCCAATGATTATCCGGAGGAAAAGGCTGTCTTTTTGTCGCTTGGCCAAGGCACCTCCTTACGCATCAAGGATAAGAATATGCTGTCTGCACCGGATGCGATTGCCTACCTTTCTGCCTTGCCTGTTTCTACTGTTCGCGAGGTCAGCATGCGCAGGGGTATCGGCGGTACGGTGCAAAAGGCCTTCGGCGGTATTAAAAGCGTCGGCATTGGTATTCCAACCCGGTATGCAGATACATTGGGTGAAATGGTTGATATGAAAGACATAGAGAATACAAAAAATTTATTGCTTGCCTGTCTTTCCAATTAACCTTTTGCCCCGACAAGAACAAACCTTTTTTAATAATTTTTAAAAAAACTCTTGTAATGTGCAAATAAATGTGCTATAATACCTTTGTTTATGTAAGCCAAGGAGGTGTTTATATATGGCAAAGTGTGATATTTGCGGCAAGGGCGTTTCTTTTGGTATCCAGGTTAGTCATTCTCACAGAAGATCAAATAAAATTTGGAAGCCCAATGTGAGAAAGGTTAAAGCTATCGTAGGCGGTTCGCCCAAAACCGTTCATGTATGCTCTCGTTGCTTGCGCTCTGGCAGCGTAACTAGAGCAATGTAGTTGTTTTTATGTACGCGAAAGGAAGATATTTGGTGGGAATATCTTCTTTTTTCATTTATGAAGTGAATTCTGCAAATGCGGAAAGAGGGAGTTTTTTGAAGTACAAACGTAAGTGGGGCGATCGGGCAGACGGCAGGCTTATTCGCACGTTGCCGCCAATTTCCAAAGTATCCCCCTATATTATGAAAAATCGTACCGGCGCACAGAATTTGGTGCATTATACGCTTGATGTTTCTAATATTGAAGCGTATGTTCGCAAAAAAAGGCAGGAAGGGCTTAAAAACTTCGGTATTCTCCATGTCTTGGTCGCCGCATATATTCGCACCGTTTCTAAACGTCCCGGTATCAATCGATTCATTTCCGGGCAAAAGATTTTTGCACGGCATGGAATTGATGTCATCATGAGCATTAAAACTTCCATGACGTTGGAGGCCGGCGACACGATGATAAAGCTTCCCTTCTCCCCTGATGCCACAGCAGATGATGTGTATCATACCTTTTGCGCGGAATTAGAGAAAACGCGCGACGCTTTGGCAGAAGAAAGCTCTTTTGATAAAACTGCGCGCATCCTTCAATACATCCCCGGTCTTTTGCTAAAGTTTTCGATTAGTTTTCTGCGGTTCCTGGACTATTTTGGACTGTTGCCTAAAAGTCTTTTGTATGTTAGTCCCTTCCATGGTTCGTTAGTGATAACCTCCATGGGTTCTTTAGGAATTCCGCCTATATACCATCATTTATACGATTTTGGCAATGTTCCGGTTTTCGTCGCTTATGGTGCAAAAAAACAGGATGTTGTTTTACATAAGTCGACCGGTGAGGTTGGGCTGCAAAAATATCTTGATTTTACTGTCACCACCGATGAGCGCATCTGTGATGGCTATTATTACGCATCAGCACTTAAAGTGCTACGCAGCATTTTGGAACACCCCTCCGAACTGGATGCGCCGCCGGAAAAGGTATTAGAAGATATTCAATAAAAAGATATACGACAAAACATATAAATTTCCCTGGAGAACACTGTACGATTTTGTTTTTGACTATTTTATCCGCATTCCAAGCAATCATCGAAACGGTTATGAATGGTCGCATGGCAATAGAAGATGCTGCACGCAATATAAAAATATTAAAAGAAAACAATTTTTTCTTGACAAAAGCATATTTTTCTGCTATAATATTTTTTGCTGATGCAGGGAGAGGTGTCCGAGCGGTTTAAGGAGCTGGTCTTGAAAACCAGTGACTCGTAAGAGCCGTGGGTTCGAATCCCACCTTCTCCGCCAAACATTTGCCTCCTGCAAAGACGCCGAGCCGAACCTTTCGCATGTCGGCGCTTGCAGGCGGTTATCAGCATTATCATGTGGAGAAGTACCCAAGTAGGTCGAAGGGGCTCCCCTGCTAAGGGAGTAGGCTGGGAAACTGGTGCGAGAGTTCGAATCTCTCCTTCTCCGCCAAGAAAGCCCCCAATTTGGGGTAAGAAAGAAGCCGTAGCAAAAAGATTTTGAATCATCATTTTGCTACGGCTTCTTTTGGGGCTGGAGAAAAATAGTGCAGAATGGACAAATTGCGCCAAAGCCGCAGGCTTTGGGTTCCCGAAGGCGTACACAGGTACGTCGAGAGGCGAAGTTTGTTCATAGAGGAATTTACGAATAAAGGCTCACATTTGAAAAAATAATATAATTTTTGAGCTATGAGAAATGAACCTCTCATAGCTCTTTTGTTTGTGCGAAAAAGAAGGGAAATAAGCTTCAGTTCTTGTTCTATAGTACTTATGATGTACAAGTTCACATTTGAGACAGCTGAAAAAATTCTCTGCTACGGCGTTAGCATATGGATCACCTTTTCCTGACATGCTTTGCGTAATGCTCTGTTTTGCTGAAAATTCACGGTATCCTAAAGAAGCGTACTGTACACCTCGGTCACTATGAAAAATTAAGTTGGTTTGCGGCTTTTGACGGTTTACAGCCATTTCCAGAGCGGAAACTGTGAGGTTAGTATCAATGCGGCTCGAAAAGGCATAGCCGACGGATGTTTTTAATACATCAATAACCTCGTCTTTCTCGGCAAGCTGCTTACGAAGAGCGCGGTTTTCAGCTTCAAGCTCATGCTGATGCTTGTCATTACGGTTTTTCCTGTCGGTTGCGCCGGGCTGAACGCCTGCACGCTTGAGCCAGGATTTAAGAGTATCTATGCAGATACCAAGCTCTGTGGCAACCTCTTTTGAGGGTGTCCTTGTTCGGTAACCATTTGAGCAGCGCCAGCCTTGAATGTCTCATCATACCAGGGCGGCATTGTTCCTTTTTGGATTGACATGAAAATCCCTCCTGTAATTTTGGATTTGTTTATGTCCATTCCATTATATCACACTTTTTTCTGCCCTTTGCTTGGTCTTTTATTCATTCTTGTAAAATATGTCTGTAAGATACCTTTCCACCCTTACCAACAAGCTTTACTTGGACTTCGTCAAGGAACAAATCTGTGAATCATCATTATCGTTAGTCCCCATTATTTTCTTGTCGTATTTACTTTAAAATCCTTCTGATTGGATTGCATTCTTGAAACTGTTTCCTTATAAAAAATGTCAAGTTGTCCTATATAATTGGGTTTCCATGGCTTGTTTCTGCCGCAATAATGTATGATAACGGAGTTCTTTCGCACCCAATCAATGTTCATATTCTTTTCAAACGGTGCATGTGTCATATACAAGTTTTCTGTCATGTTATATTTGAAAGTATCTAAAGCAAGAATTTTGCTTCCGTACAGACCACTTATGATGTCTTGGTCGGGAAGTATTAAAAAATTCTTTCGCTTTTTAATAAATTCAAATACATCTTTGTATCTTTGTTCTTTTCGCAAGAGCTCTAAATTTATAAGCATTACACCCGAATTGATATATGGGCTTTCATCATCCATATCCAGTCTTAAACTGTTCACCATTGTCATAATCTGCCCTGTGTGGGATGCTGCCGCAAAATAATACTGATCCATAGGCAGATGATAAAGCGAACCAAGCTCGCCGTTGACGATGAGATCCGGGTCAAGATACAGTACTCTGTCGAGTGTGTCCGGCAAATACTTTGCAGCAAAAATGCGATAATACATCTCTTTGGGATATCGTGCAGTGGTAGGTGCATCATCAAGTCCAATATTTTCAGCTTTTATGGGGATCAGATTTCCTCCGGCCTTTAATATATTTCTCGTTTCATTCAGGGCCACATCCGGAATATCTGTGTGCAACAAATATATATCAAACGCACAGCCTTGATTACTTTCAAGCAGAGATGTAATCATCACATTCATATACTTGATATAGTTTTCATCCAGTGTAACCAAAATATTAATCTTTTCCATATTAACCCCCCTTATTGAATTTTATTCTCCTTTTTTTCCATGCATACGAGCCTATAATGGATATCAACATTAGCAAAATTTCGCCTGCAGCTGCCATAATAAATGCAGGAGATGATGTATCGTGAATGTTATCACCCATAACGGCAAATGATACTGCTGTCGGCAATAACCCTACCAAAGTTCCGATAATATAAGGTTTGTAGGACATTTTGCAAGCACCCAAATACATACTGACGATATCGGACGGCAATACCCCTATAATTCGAATGATAAATGCGGTCAGAAAGCTATTTTTATTCTGTCTGTCTTTCAGCATTGCTATCTTCGGATATTGTTTATTGAGTTTGTCAAGAAATATGTACCCGCCTTTCTTTCCAATCGCAAAGGGAATTGTTGTCATGACAGCACTCCCAAGTATATTCATAACAATCGCAACAGGCAAAGAAAAAAGCATACCGTTTACAGTATATAAAATCCCTCCGTATATGAATACGGATACACTCTTTACCGCAAACAGACATAATATTAATGATACGGCGAATAGCTTGTTTTCAGGTGAAAAGGCAGCAATTCTTTCCGCAGTTATTTTATCTCTGTTTATGAAGCAGAATACCACAAGAATAATCCAAAAGATAGCTAAAATGGATTTGCCGAATGTATTTTTTGTTTTTTTACTCATCTTTGCATCTCCGACAATATTTTACGACCCTCAAAACTGAAACGTAATGACAACACTGTATGCATCTGTCACTGTACTTATTATACTACTTTATTCCGTTGTTTTCAATAAATGAATGGTTATTCTCAAAATATTTTTATAAACTCGGTTTATTGACTTGTCAAAAAGATTTTCCTTAGCCATGAAAAATTTAAATTTTACTTGCTTTTTTTTGTAAATTCATGTAAAATAAAAGAAATACCTACAGATTATCTCGGCGGAGGCATTAAAAATGGACTTATTAAAAAAACGTATTCTGCTGGATGGAAAAATTCTTCCCGGCAACGTATTAAAAGTAGACAGTTTTTTGAATCACCAGATGGATATTTCTTTGTTTAGTGAAATGGGCAAAGAATTCCACCGTCGATTTCAGGATGACAATGTAACAAAAATACTTACGATTGAGGCCTCCGGCATTGGCATTGCATGTATTGCCGCCCAATCCTTCGGGGTTCCCGTGGTCTTTGCAAAAAAAAGCAAATCGATTAATCTGCCGGAAGATGTATATACTAGTAAGGTCGAATCATTCACACATGGTCGTGTCTATGACATTATAGTTGCAAAAGACTATCTATCCAAGGATGACCGTGTTTTAATTATTGATGACTTTCTTGCTATGGGGCACGCTCTATTAGGACTTTCCAAATTGGTGATAGATGCGGGTGCAACTTTAATAGGGGCCGGCATTGCGATCGAAAAAGGCTTTCAGCCGGGCGGTGCACTTTTACGTAATCAAGGAATTCGCGTGGAATCACTCGCCATTATATCCTCTATGGATGATCGTGGCGTTCTCTTCGCGTAATAAGGAGTGTGAAACTATGTTAGACGGCTTTTGTGAAAATATTGTTGTCAGAAAAAAAGGCATCATGGACTACCTGATGGATGTTGGAATTTTTCTTGCCTCCATTTTAGCAGTTATCCTGCTTTTATTTTTAGGCAAACAGTTACATTTTAACGCAGCGGCATTCGTCTTATCTGCTACTGCTTTCGTATTCGGGATTCGGGCAATCGTGCTTCATAAATGGGAGTATGAGTATACCGTCACGGCCGGGGAAGTCGATATTGATAGAATCATGGCTCGGCGTTCCCGCAAACGTATGCTGTCCTTCCGTGCGGAAGACTGTGAAATCATCGCGCCGGCCAATAAGGGCAATTATTTTGCAGAGTATGCCAATGTACCTACTTCAGACTATTCTGCTTACCGCACACATCCGGACAATTATTTTGCCGTATTCGAACGTGCAGGGCAACGGATACTTGTGATTTTTCAGCCAAACGAAGCCATGCTGCAGATGCTAAAAAAACATAATCCAAGGCATGTTTTTGTGGAGTAATTTTCGCCTCGAAAAAAAATCAACTTTTTTTAAAAAAAGTATTGACAACTTTTGTATCCTATGCTATTATATATAAGTCGTTTGAAACGCGCCATTAGCTCAGTTGGTAGAGCAACTGACTCTTAATCAGTGGGTCCCGGGTTCGAGTCCCTGATGGCGCACCAAAAACCGCCCGGCTGGGTGGTTTTTTTTCGGCTTTTTATGCGATTATTGAAAAAATTTTTTAGAATCAGGTGACTAAAATGGATGTTTTTTATATAACTTTAAATCAGATGTTTACACTGTTTTCCCTGATATTGCTTGGTTTTGTGCTTGGGAAAAAAGGGATTCTGCCCAAAAATTCAGACACAGTTATGTCCAGACTGGAAATGTACATATTTCTTCCTGCGCTCACGCTGAGTAATCTTCTTAAAAATTGTAGTGTAGAAGCTTTTGCGCAAAACGCAAGTTTGATCCTTTATGGATTGATTTTTGTGCTTGTCGCTATTATCCTTTCCTATCCTTTGTCTGCTTTATTTGTAAAAAACATAAAGGGGAATCCGGATAAAGCATATCAACGCAATATCTATAAATACGCCATGGCGTTCGGCAACTTTGGGTTTTTAGGGAACGCTATTGTTTTAAGCGTTTGGGGCAGTGATATGTTATTTAAATATACCATGTTTACGTTTTTTCTCTCTGTATTTTGCTACAGTTGGGGTCTGTTAATTTTAACGCCGAAGGAACAGGGTGAAATAAGTATTTCCGCTTTTTTGAAACGGCTGATGGTGCCTGCTATGCTTGCTATCCCGATTGGCGTGATTGGCGGATTCTTGCAGTTGGAAAGGATACTACCTTCTTTTATCATGACTATACTGAATAACGCATCGTCATGTATGGGCCCTACAGCAATGATTTTGGCAGGCTATGTCATCGCGCAGTATGATTTGAAAGAAATGCTGTTCAATAAAAAAGTGTATATTGCAACATTCTTAAGGCTGATTGTAATTCCGACCTGCATGCTAATGATTATGAAACTTTTGAACATGCATCAGGATGTAATGATTTTGGTATTGGTGTCGTTTGCAGCTCCGTTAGGATTAAATACAATTGTTTATCCTGCAAATTATGGGTGTGATACAAAAACAGGTGCCTCCATGGCAATGATTTCCAACACGTTTGCTGTGATCACCATCCCTCTACTTTACCTTTTGTTTATTGTTTTGTAATTTTATAAAAGATCAGGGGCCGCAGCAAAATGCACAGACCGCATAAAGCATACGATTCTTGAGAATATGCGGATAAGCCCTATTTTCTCCAGACCCAAAAGAAGCCGTAGCAAAAAGATTTTTAATCATCATGTTGCTACGGCTCATTTTTTGGACCTCCTGCATTTCTATGCAAGTCTATTTTCACCCGTTTTATAATCAATATATATACCCTGTTGCACATTATAGCAGTATATACAAAACGAAACCCCTCTTCCTTTATCTTCTACTGAAAACCCTTCCAGTAAAACGCCGTCGGCTACAAGGTTATCGTCTTTAAAAACCGGTGTGGCACGATACATAACATGATTTCCTGTCATCTCCACATAGTCATCCACTAAATTTTCAAAAGGCAGCATACCCTGCACATTCAAATATCTTGTACCGGTGATAAGATTGCGTTTGTTTGCATTTTCCCCTGTTAGTTGATAGCCAATCAAATGACAGCGATTATATAAATAGCCGCCTTCTATACTATCGTACTTTGCGTTGACCCATCCCGTAGGAATGACCGAACTGATGCTCCCTCTTTTCTCTGTGGGCATAATATCCTTGGCCACGGAAGCCTCGCACACATTGCACCTGCCTAGAGTATCAAGCCGGCTATAATATTCAAAAGAACCGGCAATCTTTTCATACGCTTTAAAAAACGGCGTATTCTCATTGATAACCATGTAAGGCTCCCCCTGATAGGGCATCACCATGCGCATTAAGGTTTGATACTCCTCGCTTGTAAAGCTATCCCGAATGATGGATACGGTTTGCGTTTTTGCATTCCATGCCACACCAAGGTTAAAGCTTTCTGCAACGAAACGAATCGGCAGCATTGTTCGCCCATTGATAATGATCGGTGCAACATCCAGCATTTCCTTTCGGTTGTTACAAATTGCCTCTTTGCTGTCAATCGTAAGCTTTACTGTATCGCCATCCATTGTAAGGCTTGTCGTTTTCTGTTTATCATTCCAGCTCACTGCGCCGCCAAAGGCCTCAATAATAGCCCGAATCGGCACGAGTGTCCTACCGTCTTTGATGCAGGGCGTTGTGCTCCGCCCCGCATCAATTTCCATCTCCTCCCCATTCACATGCATGACTGCATTATGAATTTGTAGGCTAACCACAACATCTCTGCCTTTGGCAGCAACCGGAACATCCAAAAACAAGATACATGCAACGAACAAGAGGATTCCTTTTTTTACCCTTTTTTTCATTCAATCACTTCCTGCGGTAACGCCGTTATTTCATTTTTGACATTCTTTAATACAAAATGCGTTCTGGTGGCAGAAACGCCTTCAAAACTTTTGATCTGCCGATGAATCTGTTCTAACCGTTCGGGTGAATCTGTTTGAATTTTAAGCATAAAATCAAAGTCACCCGTCAGGTATTCACAGGAAAATATATTATCATGCGCCTTCACCTTTGCCGTGAAGGCATCATAATATTTTGGATGCTCCAGGCTCACCTCCATTAGGGCAACCATATCGTTTCCAAGCTGTTTTTGGTTCAATACAACTGTGTAGCCCTCAATAATGCCTGATGTCTCCATCTTCCGTATTCTTTCAATTACCGCCGATACGGATAAATTGATCTGCTCGCTGATTGAAGAGGCTTTTTGTCTTGCATTGATGCGCAGGCACTCCAATATTTTGTAATCGATTGCATCCATATCCGCTTTCCCCTATCGTAGGATTTTTTCAATCTTTGCACGCATTTGTTCTGCTTCAACCGGCACCAGAAGGCCAAGCTTCAAATTCATAGATATACTGCTGTCGGCCGCAATCGTCTTCATTTGTCCTTTCTTTTTTGCATGGGTGTACCCTAAATGTTCCGCAGTCGAAGGTAACACCATGCCCATTGCATCCTCGTCCGAGGTTCTGGCAATCCAGCGCAGACTATTGTCAAACGGATTGATAGGATGTGCCACAAAGCATGCATAGCCGTCTTCCCTCTGCTGCATGGTGTATGCCATGCCGTCCTCGTCCCCTTTGTAATATACGGTAGTCACAATTTCCGGATCATACACTTGCGTTTTCTTATTAACGGTAAGATGCACCTCCGGCGTTTTCTGCATGGCATCCATGTATGTACGCAGTGCCTTTGCTTCCGCTTCAGGCAACGTGGGCGGTATGATTTTATGCACGCGATAGCTTTTTGCATCCGGCACAACACTTGCAATCAGCTTTGCCCCTTCCATGGGTCTAAAATTAATATGGCACAGATATGCATACTCTAAGGGTGCATGCCGCAGATTATCTATTTTGACCGAAAGATGAATAAGTGTCCCATTTTCGTACAGCTTTAGAGTTGCCGTGAATAAATAGCTAACAGAAAATGTACGATAGTGATGATAGGAACCTTGTATCGCAAGATAGACGCCGCCTTCATCCTCTCCGGTAATAATCCTTGCGTTCTCAAAAGATGCCTCAGGCAAATCTCCATGGGTATTATGGGCATCCTCCGGGCCGGGAATACCTACAGCACAAAGTCCGGAATGCATCATAAAACAGCCGTAAGACTCGACAAACGCCTTGGTATCCGCCGGTTCTTGCACTTCAGTTTGCATGCCAAGGTCAATCCCATCAAATGACGCACGCCAAATCTGATGGCCATTATAAGGCAACACTGTAAAATAGCCGCGTGCATTGGAAACGGTTAAGCCACACACGCCGGTGGAGTAGCGGAAAGCCGTGGCACGCAACGCACCATTTTCGCAAACGACTCTCTCCTTGTCCTCAAAATCTGTTTTCTTTAAATAAAAAATTGCCATATAAAATCCCTCCTGCATAAATTTTCTTGTTTCTCTTATATTGTACGCAAAATTTTACGAAAAGTCAAGTAAGAATTCAGAACGCTATATCGGTTTATATTCTTTTCGCAAAAATCTTGCAAGATGCATAATCGTATGGTATAATATTCACAGTAAGTCTTGCAGGGAAAGCCTTTGGGCTTTGCCCTCTCGTGCGTTGCACGAGCTGTGATATTGACGGCTGTGTAAAAATGCCCTTGCAAGCAAGCATTTTTACTTATGATATAATAGAGAAATACGAACTGCTTAAAGGGGTGTGTTTATGTCTGCAAGTTTAATACCCAAGTTACTTTCCTATGTTTTCGTACTCATTGTATATATGTTTATTATCAAAATCATTCAAATGGTCAGCCGGGATATTGAAGTTATGCGCCGCCGTAAAAGCGGCGAGGTTTTTGCAAAAACCTATATCAAGCTTTTGAATTTACGGCAAAGTTTGGATTTCGCTGTGGATGAGAATTACGCGCTGGAGGGGGATGTTACCATTGGCCGCGGCGCTCGTTGTGAAATTTTTATTGATGATCCGTTTCTTTCCCAACGGCATGCTTCATTCATCTGGCGCAACGGCGTTTGTTACCTACAGGATGCCGGTAGCACCAATGGCACATTTTTAAACGGCGAGAAAGTGGAGGGGGATCCAATAGAACTTTTGAACGGTGATAAAATCGAACTTGGACAATTGTCCTTCATCTTTGTAACGGAGGGGAAGGAAAAATGAGTAAACTGCGTAAGCTATCCCCCCTGCTTCTTATTATTCTAGCCAATTTCTTAGGCTTTGGCGTTCTCTTTTTTAAGGATAGTCAGGTAGTTATGGAAAGCCTTTACTATTCAGCCGCGCTCCTTGGAATTGTACTGATTGCCTATGCCGTCATCGTGTTTTTTTCTTTGGGAGATGAATACCTCTTTTTAATTGTTTCCATGCTGTTGACCATCGGCATTATTATGCTTTTTCGACTGGATCATGCCCTAGCCATTCGCCAAATCATTGCTTTTTATATTGGTATGACCGGGTTTTTCCTCGTTTATTTAATCTATCGAAAATTGAACTGCTGGCACGCCTTGTTTCCTCTATATGCGGCGGTTGCAGCGTTATTCTTTATCGCCACCCTTGCCTTTGGCACAAGCCAGGGCGGTGCGAAAAACTGGCTTTTTGGCATACAACCTTCCGAGCCGATAAAGATTCTGTTTATTTTGGGGCTTGCCTCTCTTTTCACGGCACCTTATGACGGCACATACGAAAAGCCCTTAAAGCGTATTGATCGTTTTCTTCCGTTTTTATCTCGGCCTACCCGTTTTATCTTGCGCATTTTCAACGCAAGAACAGGACGGCAGCTGATTATTATGGCTTATGCCTATATGCATATCGGCTTTTTGGTATTACAGCGTGAGTGGGGTTCCGCTCTCCTGTACTTTCTTGTTTACTTTGTCATGCAATTTGTTTTTGAAGGAAAATATTATTTTGTTTTATTCAATATTGCTTTGGCAACGGGGGGTAGCTTTTTAGGATATCGCTTTATGTCGCACATTCAACAACGTGTAGCCATCTGGCGCGACCCTTTTTCAGATCCCAGTGACTTAGGCTATCAAATCGTGCAATCACTCTATGCCATGTCTGCCGGCGGCTTTACCGGTTCCGGCATTGGACAGGGCAGGCCGGATTTTGTCCCGGTTGTAACCAGTGATTTTATCTTTTCCGCCATCTATGAGGAGTTGGGCATGCTGGGTGCTGTCAGCGTTGTCCTTTTGTTCTTTCTTCTTGTCTATCGCGGCATCAAGATTGCTTTAATGGTTAAAAACCCCTTTAACAAAGCTGTTGCGCTTGGAATAAGCTTGGTTTTAGGATTCCAGACCTTAATCATTATCGGCGGCGTTACAAAGCTGATTCCTCTGACAGGCATTACACTCCCCTTCATGAGCGCCGGGGGTAGTTCCCTCGCAACCTCTTTCGCTTCCCTTGCTATATTGGAAGCTATTTCCGGAAAAACGGAGGACGTAACGGATGACATTTAATAAAAAAGTAATCTATGTGCTGATTGTAATGCTTATTTTGTTCTGTGGCCTGGTTTGCTACTTTTCTTATTTTCAAATTTTTATTAGTCCTTCGCTTGCCAACGCCGGAGCCAACCCGCGCACCTATGTAAAAGAACAGACTGTTAAGCGCGGCAGTTTTTATGACCGAAACGGCGAATGTCTTGCATACAGTGAAATGAAAGATGGCGTGCAAACCCGTGTGTATCCGTTCAATCGCCTATACTCGCAATTGATTGGGTACAGCCATCCTCGTTTTGGGCGTACACTTCTTGAAAATACGCAAAACGCACATTTGTTAGGAAGCTCAGAGCAAAATATTTTGGATGCGCTTTTATACAGCGATGATACAGACGGTGATACGGTTCATTTGACAGTGGACAATACTCTGCAGCAATTAGCGGCCGATTTGCTGGGAAATCGAAAGGGTGCCATTGTGGCTATGGAGCCATCCTCCGGCCAAATTTTGGCTATGGTATCAAAGCCTTGGTTTAACCCCAACAATCTTGCGGATGACTGGGATAAGCTTACAAAGGAAGACGGTATGTTCGTACCGCGCGCCACAAACGGTCTATATCCGCCCGGCTCCGTTTTTAAAATCATCACTGCCGCTGCCGCCGTAGAAAACATGATGGATAACGAAACCTTTGAGGATACCGGTAAGTTCAATGTTGGCGGTTACGATATTGTAAACTATGATAATCACGTTTACGGCACATTGGATATAGACACTGCCTTTGCAAAATCCAGTAACACTTATTTTGCATACCTTGCGGATAAGCTCGGCAAGGATAAACTCCAGCGAACGGCTGAGAGCTTTGGATTTAATAAAGAAATTACATTAGAGATTCCAGTATCTAAAAGCACCCTTTTAAAAAGCGACAGCCGTACCAACGTAGCCTCTGTCGGCTATGGGCAGGGGGATACTTTAACTACCCCGCTACACATGGCTATGGTCACCTCCGCCATTGCGAATGACGGCGTAATGATGCAGCCGTATCTTGTGAGCAAAATAACCGATAAAGACGGAACTATATTAAAAGAAAATTCCTCCAGCACCTTTATGCGAAGCACTTCTCCCGTGGTTGCGCAGCGCATTACGGAAATGATGAAAGCGTGCGTAACACGAGGTACAGGTACCGGGGCGCACTTATCCGGCATTACCGTTGCGGCCAAAACCGGCACTGCAGAGGTTGGCGGCGATAAGGGCGACCATGCATGGTTTGTTGCCTTTGCACCGGCAGAAAACCCCAAAATTGCTCTCTCCATTGTTATGGAAAATGCAGGCACAACCGGTTCCGCCTGCGCCGGAATGGCTGCAAGGCTGATTCAATCCTATTTAAAATAATCGATTGCGCGGCTTTTTTGTCTTCTGGATAAAGAGCCGCGTTTCTTTACGCACCTGACCGGAAAGGCACAGGATAGCGATAAGGTTTGGAACGGCCATTAAAACATTGAATATATCCGAAATTCCCCAAACCATTTCCATGCTACCCAGTGCGCCGATGCCGGCTACCGCGACAAATAGCAGCCGATATACTTTCACGCCTTTCTCTCCGAATAAATATTTTGTACCGCTCTCCCCGAAAAAACTCCATCCTATCGTTGTGGCAATGGCAAAAAATGTTGTGGAAATGGCTATAAAACCAGCGCCCATTCCCCCGAAGGTTTGTGCGTACGCCGTAGCCGTAAGGCTTGTGCCGTCCACGCCGGTATAAAGATCATAAACGCCGGAAGTCAGAATCACAAGCGCAGTCATTGTACAGACAACGATGGTGTCAATAAAAACCTCAAACATGCCCCACATACCTTGTATTGCCGGCTCTTTTACGTCCGTTGCTGCATGGACTGCCACCGCAGATCCAAGACCTGCTTCATTGGAAAATACACCGCGGCTTATTCCAATCCGCATCGCTTTTTTTATGCCGTAACCAACAGCACCGCCACCGGCGGCTTGCAAAGTGAACGCGTCATGAAAAATTCTCACAAACGCAGACGGTATTGCAGGGGCACAATTCACTAAGCAAACAAGACTGCCACCAAGAAACAGAACGACCATAAAGGGTACCAGCCGTTCTGTCACCTTCACAATGTGTCCCAATCCCCCTAACGTACTTAACGCTACAACCCCGGCACACAGTATACCGGTCAGAATCTTCGGCACGGAAAATGTCGATTGCAGTACCGAGGACACTGAATGAATTTGTGCCATATTCCCCATGCCAAACGAAACCAGAACGCATAGGAAGGAAAACAGAATGGCTAACGGTTTTGCATGAAGACCCCTATCCATATATATCATTGCACCGCCCACCCATTTGCCATCTTTGTCGCGGTATCGATAAAGAATCCCCAGGACATTTTCCGCATATGCGGTCATCATGCCCAAAAAGGCTGAAATCCACATCCAAAAGATTGCGCCCGGTCCTCCGGTAAGAAGTGCTGCCGCAACGCCGGTAATGTTTCCCGTCCCTACGGTTGCTGCCAAGGCGGTAGAGAGCGCTTGCATTTGCGTAATGCTTCCCTTCTCATTAGATTTTTTATGCGTAAACAGAGTGCAGGCGGTATTCTTCCACCAGAGTTTTATATGGCGAATTTGCAAAAATCCTGTGCTTAATGTAAAATAGATGCCGCAAAAAAGAAATAATGCCAGCATGTATGGCCCCCATAGAAATTCGTTGGCCGCATTGCATATTTTTTCAATAGATACTCCCATAACCTCAATCTCCTTTCAATTTATATATAGCATGTAAATAGGAAAAAAGACTTTTTTTATAATCACATAAAAAATTATTGCATTTTCCCCAAATATGTGTTATAATAAAATATATGGAGATGCCGAACTAAAGTGGATTTAAGCATTTTCATCCTCCCTCGTGTCAAACTTAAGAGGTAAAATTCAATGCGCACCAGTGGCGGAATTGGCAGACGCGCTAGACTTAGGATCTAGTGTCCCCGACGTGAAGGTTCAAGTCCTTTCTGGTGCACCAAACAGTAGAAATCCGAACCTTGTACCAATCGGTGAAGGGTTCGGATTTTTATTATA
>JAQXGO010000027.1 GCA_029006755.1 Clostridia bacterium
TAAAGGTGAAACGACGGATGCGCGGATTGCGTACGAAACGCAAAAGGACGGCAAAAAAATAAAGGCCGTCACCGTGTTCGGCTTAGAAGAAGCAAAAAGAATTCTGACAGATGTGCAAAACGGCAATCATTCCTATACGATCATTGAAATCTGTTCGTGTCCCGGTGGCTGCGTCCATGGCGACGGGCAACCGACTTCCGTAAACTCTGCCAGATGATATTTTTTATCTATAAGGAGCCGTAGCAAAATGATGATATAAATCTTTTTGCTACGGCTCCTTTTGGGGCTGGAGAAAAATAGTGCAGAATGGACAAACTGCGCCAAAGCTGCAGGCTTTGGGTTCCCGAAGGCGTACACAGGTACGTCGAGAGGCGAAGTTTGTTCATAGCATAAAGCATTTTTATTTTAAGGAATTCATTCTTTAGCGAATTTCCACCCTAACTGTTTGACTCTTATAAGCCTGATCCGCATATTGGCAAGAATCGTATGCTTTATGCGGTCTGTGCATTTTTCTACATCTCCTTGGGGCTGGAGAAAAATAGTGCAGAATGGACAAACTGCGCCAAAGCCGCAGGCTTTGGGTTCCCGAAGGCGTACACAGGTACGTCGAGAGGCGAAGTTTGTTCATAGCATAAAGCATTTTAATTTTAAGAAATGCATGGTTTAGCGAATTCCCACCCTAACTGTTTGACGCTTATAAGCCTGATCCGCATATGCGCAAGAATCGTATGCGTTATGCGGTCTGTGCATTTTTCTACATGTCCTTGGGGCTGGAGAAAAATAGTGCAGAATGGACAAACTGCGCCAAAGCCGCAGGCTTTGGTTCCCCGAAGGCGTACACAGGTACGTCGAGAGGCGAAGTTTGTTCATAGCATAAAGCATTTTTATTTTAAGAAATGCATCATTGTTTAGAGAATTTCCACCCTAACTGTTTGACTCTTATAGGGCTGATCCGCATCTTCTCTGGAATCGTATGCGTTATGCGGTCTGTGCATTTTTCTACGGCCCCTTTAGCTTCTTGGTTAAATACTATGCCAGAAAAGGCTTCAGATCTTCATAAATCTTTTCCGGTGCATCGGTATGCACCTCCACGCGAATGGGTTTGCCCAAGTCCAGGCTAAAAATACCCATTATGGATTTTGCATCTACAACATAGCGACCGGAGGTAAGGTCAACCTCGAAATCGTATTTATTTACGATATTTACAAAATCCTTTACGTCATTTATCGAAGCAAGTTTAATATCAAATTCTTTCATTTGTTTTCCTCCTCATTCTCATATTTCATCCTTATTATACATTATTTTTCAAAAAAGTCAAGCATTGTCACAGAATTTTAATACTATTCTGCACAAGCCTCAATCTTAATGACTGATATTTCATACGCCGTTTTGGAAACAAAGACATCCTCTGCCACCTTTTTGCGATATTCGCGGGATTGAATCCGGCCGGAAAGCTGTACTTTATCGCCTACCGCCAAGTTGCGCGAGAAGCGTGCATTTCGTCCCCATGCAATACATGGAATATAGTCCGATTTATTATAGGAACGGTTTACCGCAAGCAACATATCGGAAATTTCTCGTCCGAAAGGTGTATGGCGATATACCGGCGGCTTGCACAAATAGCCGACCAGCGTAATTTCATTTGGCGAAAGGCTGGCCTCTTTCGGGAACTGCACATCTCGTGCAAAAAGTGTCAGCATCAGGCGATTACCGGTCTCTGTATAATTATTATAGGAGCGGAATTGGCCGCTTACCTCCACGCGCTCCCCTACATGAAGCGCATCCGGTTCCATCAGACGTTCTGAAATCGTAACCGGAATAATATCGTTGGTTTCGCTTAATCGCGGTACGCATACATGAAAAGTATAAAACCCTTCTCCATACACAGAATGGCTGAAAACAGCCTCGTCCTCTATAATACCGGAAATCATTGCAGTATTTGTCTCCATTGTCTTTTCTCCTTCCAATTTGTAGCTCTCTCCTTTATATATATGGTTGTACAGATGGAATATGCATACGCATTTCCATTTATTGCCAATTATACCATATATTGATAACAAATGCAAGAGAAAAACAGATTTTATGGAAAATATTTCCAGTTTCGCTTTAGCCTGCGGTTTCCATGACCGCAATGCCGAAGAAAATGACTGCCAGCCGTTTTAAAAGACGGTTTTTATTGCGCCGCACGGTTGATGGGTCGCAATGAATCTGATAGGCAATTTCTTCCTCCGGCATGCCTTCCGCATATTTGAGCTGCAAAATTGAAAAATACGGATCGTCCCTCAGCGCGTTTACGGCATTATCAATCTGGTTGGCCGCCAATCGTTCCCGAGCCAGGGCACATTTTGTTTGATAAACCATTTTCGCAACCGTATCGGCCGCCTCCGGCAAAAGGTAAATCAAATCGTTGCAGGTTTCCTTCATCGGTTTTTCCCGGCAGGCCACCAAAGACTTTTCCTGTGGCTCCATATCTCGTAAAGCGCGCAAGAGCGTCAGCTTTTCCTCCAAAGCTTCCATACGCAATGCGATTCCCTTCCGTGCATATAAAAGCTGTTCTGTTTTTCTTTCATATGTAGATTTTTTTCCATTCAATGAATTTTGTTTTTTGTCCACGTTGTTCCTCCGTTTCTTTTTTACAGTTTGTTGATTATTGTTTTTTCTTATTTTTGTTGATTTTCTTCAGCCAGCCGCGCAAACACCTCATAGTACAAGGTGCCGCGCTTTGTGTTGCATTTTGCAAAGTGCAACGCATCTGCCACAAGTTCGGCATAGCAACCCTCACAAAGCGCAGCTTCTGATATGGAAATACAGTTTTCTTGTCTTCCACACAAAGAACATTTACTTTCGTACATTTTACCCTCTCTTTCTTTTGTTGCTTTTTAGCAACTAGTATAGTATACCGCATAAATTTTGCGTTGTCAATAGTTTTTTGCATATTCGGAACTTGTCCGACTATATATAGACGAGGAGGTGTTTTGAATGTCAAATAAAACCATTGCTATTGTGGGCAATCCAAATTGCGGAAAATCCACGCTTTTTAACATGTTAACCGGAAAGCACCGCCATGTCGGCAACCGCGCCGGTGTCACCGTTACGGTCGGCGAAGGAAGGCTGCGCACAGGGGAAACAGACTTTTCTATTGTCGATCTGCCCGGCATTTACGACTTGTCAGGTAACCGGGAGGATGAAGCCGTAGCGCTGCGCTATCTGTCTGAAACACCGCCCGATGCCATCCTAAATATTGCGGATGAAAATATGCTGGAAAGACAGCTTTCTCTGACCTGTCAGCTGGCCTCCCTTGGCCTGCCGATGATGCTGGTATTAAACATGCACGATGAAGCAATCAAACGAGGCATTCACACTGACACCGCACTGCTTTCCAAAGCCTTGGGCATCCCCGTTCTGCAAATTTCTGCCGCGCATCGTCTTGGCCTCGGCGCATTACGAGAACTTTTGGTTTCTCCCCTTCCTTCCCCATGGCCACGCAGAGAGAAAACGGCCGCAGAGTTTTTTGCCACTGCCCAAGCGCTGGCTGAAGCTGTGCAAACCGGCGGCGAGAAAAAAAACGGACTTTCTGTATGGACGCGCCATACCGGCTATGGCGCTGATCGCTTGTTTTTGCATCCTATTTGGGGCCTTCCGCTCTTTTTGCTCTGTATGCTTTTATTGTTTACACTTACCTTTTACTGGCCCGGCGGGGTACTGGGTGATTGGGTCAGCGACTTTGTGTGCATCCATGTCGGCAATGCCGTTCGTACGCTTTGTGAAGATTTGCCTCCTTTCCTCTATGCATTATGTACCGATGGCATCTGGCAGGGTATTAGCGGGGTATTATCCTTTTTTCCCCAAATTCTATTGCTTTCTCTGCTCATTACCCTGTTGGAGGACAGCGGCTACATGGCGCGCGGTGTTTTCTTGACCGACCGTCTGTTTGCCGACTTCGGTTTGAGTGGCAACTGCTTTATTCCCATGCTTTTAGGCTTTGGCTGTAATGTGCCGGCCATCATGGCCACCCGAACGCTTTCCTCTCCCAGTGAAAGGCGCCGTACCGCGGTACTGGTTCCCTTCATGTCCTGCGGGGCACGTATGCCGGTATACCTGATGCTTGTCAACATGTTTTTTCAAAAAAGCGCAGGTGCAATTATTTTATCCCTTTACCTTACCGGCATTTTGGTTGCAGCGGTAACTGCAAGGATCATGGGTAAAAAAAGACCGCCTGTTCCCTTTCTGACAGAACTGCCGCCTTATCGGCTGCCAATGCTACGCAATATTCTGCGCGCCATGTGGGAAAAAACGCACGATTTTGCTTTGCGCACAGCCGGTCTTTTGGTGCTGGCCAGTGCCGCCGTTTGGGTTCTGTCCTCTTTTGACTTTGCTTTTCGCCCGACAACAAGCGACAGTATGCTGCAAACGCTTGGCCGATACATAGCACCGATTTTCGTTCCTGCCGGCTTTGGCAATGCCATTGCCGCCGGTGCTATCCTCGCCGGCATTGCCGCAAAAGAAGCGATCGTCACCACCTTTGCCGTCACCGGACAAATTGCGCTTTCTCCGGCCGGTGCATACAGCTTTATGGTGTTCATTTTGCTTTACACGCCTTGCATGGCAGCCATTTCTGTCATGCGGCGGGAAGTGGGCAGCCGCATCACGCTTTTCGCTGTGGCCTATCAAACAGCTGTTGCCTACTTGGCCGCAACTGCGGTCTACACCATATTATCCCACCTGTAAATCAAGGCGTAGCTTGTCTGCAATCAGGGCAATAAATTCCGAGTTTGTCGGCTTACCCTTATTGTTATTCACCGTGTACCCAAACAGGCGGTATAAAACCTCGTCATTGCCACGCATGCAAGCCACCTCAATTGCATGCCGGATGGCGCGTTCCACGCGAGAAGGGGATGTGTTGTGTCGGCAGGCCACCTTCGGATAAAGCTGTTTTGTAACTGCACCAATCAGCTCCGCATCGGTAATCGACATCATAATGGCATCCCTTAAGTATTGATACCCTTTAATATTGGCCGGAATCCCTACAGAATGAATGGTGTCCGTAACCGTGCGCTCAATCAGGCGCTGTTTCGTCGCTTCATCCGGTGCAGTCGGTACGGCCGGCATGCCGATTGCTTTGGTGGGATAACAAAGGGCGCGCAGGCGTTCGATCAATATGTGCATATCAAAAGGCTTCATCATGCAAAAATCTGCACCATTGGCCGCACACATACGCATGGTCGTTTCCTGCATAACGGCAGACATCATCACCACATGCGGCCGATGCGGCACCGGAATTTGCTTAATTTCGGACAGCGCGCAAATCCCGTCCATTTTCGGCATAACAATATCCAGCAACACCAAATCCGGCTTGAGCTGCTTTGTCAGTGCAACGCCCTCGCGTCCGTCATGGGCAAGCCCAATGACAGAAAAGCCCGGCGTGCTTTCCAGTGTTTCTTTCAGCACATGCAGAAATTGTGCATCATCATCTGTAAGCAAAACTTTAATTTGTTCGTGCATATCACGCCTCCTATTGGTAATATTTTCCAATTAGTATTTTACAATATTTTACAGTTAATTGCAAGCTTTTTTAAAAAAAAAAATGAAAAAGGCTGCACAAATGCCGAAACTTCGGAATTTGTGCAGCCTAAACTGTTGCAAAAATATGAGAATATCGTATGAATTTAGAACTTAAAGTAATTCTTTGCGTTGCGGTAACTGATGCCGGTGATGATTTCTTCCAGTGCTGCATAGTCTGCCGGATATTCCCCGTTCTCTACCCAGCCGCCAATGAGATTACATAAAATGCGGCGGAAGTATTCAAACCGCGGATAGGAGAGGAAGCTGCGAGAGTCAGTCAGCATACCGACAAAGCGGCCCAAAAGGCCTAAGTTTGCCAAAGCAGACATCTGGGCAACCATGCCGTCACGCTGGTCGTTGAACCACCAGCCGGAACCAAACTGGATTTTGGAAGGTGCTTCTGTCCCCTGGAAGTTCCCCAACATCGTCCCGATTACATAATTGTCCTTCGGATTCAATGTATACAAAATTGTCTTCGGCAGGCATCCTTTTTCCTCGCTGGCGTTTAAAAGGCGTGCCAGCGGCTGTGCAATGCTCTTATCATCTACGGAGTCAAAGCCGGTATCCGGGCCAAGCTTTGCATACATACGGCTATTGTTATTTCTTACTGCGCCAATGTGAATCTGCATGGCCCAATCGTGTTTATGGTATGCAGCTGCGAAGAACAACAGCATAAAGGTTTTGTACTGCTCGATTTCAAGGCTCGAAAGTGTAGCGCCGGCCAAAGCATCTTTAAAGATGCGATTTGCCTCATCCTTTGTGCATGCGGCAAAGGGTACACCGGCTAAGGCATGGTCCGAAAGACGGCAGCCTACGCTGTTGAAGAATTCAATTCTCTCTGTCAATGCCGCAAGCAGAGCATCAATATCGCGGATGGTTTTGCCTGTGCATTTTTCCAAATCCGCTATGTAGGGTACAAAGGTTTCCAGCTCGCAGTTTACGGCTTTGTCAGGACGGAAGGTCGGTAACACCTTGAAGCTTTTGTTGTCCCGAAGCGCAATGTGATGCTCCAGGGTATCAATAGGATCATCCGTTGTGCAAATGGTTTCTACATTTGACTTTTCGATGAGGCGGCGTGCAGAAAAATCATCCGATGCAATCATTTTGTTTGCTTTGTCGTAAATTTCTCTTGCGGTTTTGCGGCTCAGCACGGTGTCGATACCGAAAAAGCGCTGCAACTCCAAATGCGTCCAATGAAACAGCGGGTTGCCGATGGCATAAGTTAAGGTAGATGCAAAGGCTTCAAACTTTGCAAAATCATCTTTATCGCCGGTCATATAGTCTTCCGGTATAGCATTGGAACGCATGGCGCGCCACTTATAGTGGTCCCCGCCCAGCATAATTTCCGTAATATTGTTAAAATGCCTGTCCTCGCTGATTTCCTTCGGGTTTAAATGGCAGTGATAGTCAATAATCGGCTGCTTCGCGGCAAACTCGTGAAATAGCTTTTTGGCCACCTCTGTTTCCAGCAGAAAATCCTTGTCCATAAATTGCTTCATGTTCGTTCCTCCTGTAAATTCTGTAAGTTTTTCTATATTATACTACAAAAAAGCGGCATCGTCAAATAAAACATAAAGTTTTCCCGTTCTGCTTTTTACAAACATCCATGCATACACGTATGCAGAAGGATTGACTTTTTTGTCTTTCTGTGGTATGATACAAGCCGAAAACAGCAGAAAAGGAAGCGATTGTATGACATCCTTATATTTAATCCGTCACGGCGAAAGCCTGAGCAATGTGGAAAAAGCTTTTACCGGCCAGCAGAACGCACCGCTTTCTCCCATGGGAGTAAAACAAGCCGAAAGCGTATGCAAATTTTTTGATGCGATTGCCGTTGATGCCATTTATGCCTCTGACCTTACACGCGCCTGCCAGACGGTGCAGGGCTTGAGTGAGAAAAAAGGTATTCGGATACAAAAAACGGAAAAATTGCGGGAAATTTTTGGCGGCAAGTGGGAAGGCATACGCTTTTCTGCACTGGAAACAGCGTTTCCCCAAGACTACGCAAAATGGAAATCTGATTTAGCGAACGCGGTCTGCACAGGCGGTGAATCCATTCGGGCTCTGAGCGCACGTGTTTATGCCTTTCTTTCGGGTGTTGCGGCAGAAAATCCGGGGAAAACGATTGTGATCGCCTCCCACGCCACACCCATCCGCGCTTTTATGACGATCGTACAGCATGGCGATATTGCGGCCATTCCGTCCGTACCGTGGGTGCCCAACGCATCAATCACGAAGGTGCAATATGCAAACGGCTGCTTTCGGATTGCGGAAGCCGGCATCACTTCCCACTTAAATACACCCATCACCAAATTGCCGGATACTGTATGATTTATTTTAGATTGTTTCGCGCAATAAAATCCCGTATTTCTGCCTCGGCGGCCAGCACTTCCCTTTCAAATTCCGCCGCCGAAATGCGAACGGCACCATTCCCGAAAATAATCACCTGTTCTAAGCGGTCTGACGTTGCAACCCGCACGCGATACTCGCGGGATAAAACTTTTGCGGTTTTTTCAATGTAGGCATCCGCGGTTTCTGCCTCCTTTGTGTATATCACGCTGATGCCGTGCACCGTTTCCATTTCCCGCTGCATACCCGGTACGCGGTAGGCATCAAACACCAGAATGACCGAATAGGGGCGTACCGCCTTATAATTGCAAATCCGTCGAATCAGTGTCATACGGGCATCCTCTAAATTTTCCTTTGCAATGGACTGCAAGGACTCCCATGCAAAAATAATATTGTATCCATCAATTAAAAGATAGGTAGGGCCCTGCGGCATTGCCTTACCCCGATATACGTCCGCTTTCCTTTCTGTATGAAGGGGCGCGGGCGTATTTCGATTGATTTTCCCGTACGTTCTTTCATAAATCGCCAAAAGCGTTTCGTCATCGGCATCCATGTATTGCGGCCGTGAAACCCGTGCTGATTTCGGCTGCGCATCTGCCTGCAAGGTTTTCGGCAGGTGCATGTGGTCAAACACCGCATCCCATTTGACTATAAATCCGCTGCCATGTGTACAAAAGACGGAGTCCGCCGTGTTCTCGACATCTTTTTCCGCCGCATACCCAAACGCCTCGATAACTTCCTGCGGATTATGGCAAGGCGCATATCCTTTATATTGAAACCGCAGTGTACCGCGGCCGTGTGTATAGGCTGTCACGTCGGCCGGATACCCACGCAGTACCGCCACCGGCGCACTGCCTGTCAAGACTGTGGTTTCTCCGTCCGTCTCCGGCGGTTCCATTTCTGCCCCCATGCGCTGTAAATCCGTCATGGCTCGGCCGACTGATGCCGCAGGTACTGTAAGCGTAAAGGTATAGTACGGTTCTAACAGGACGCTTTCGGCTTGCATCAGCCCCTGGCGCACAGCGCGATAGGTTGCTTGCCGAAAATCGCCGCCCTCCGTATGCTTTTGGTGGGCACGCCCGGCGGTCAGCGTAATGATCATATCCGTGATGGCACTGCCGGTTAAAACGCCCAAGTGTGTCTTTTCCTGCAAATGCGTAAGAATCAGCCGTTGCCAGTTTTTATCTAAAACATCCTCATTGCATGCCGTGCGAAACACAAGGCCTGTACCCTGCGGTGCCGGCGCAAGCTGCAGATGCACCTCTGCATAATGGCGCAGCGGCTCGTAATGGCCAACGCCCTCCACCGTATTGGCAATGGTTTCCTTGTAAATAATCGTACCCTCTGTAAACTCCGCTTGAATTTGGAAGCGTTCCCAAAGAATACGGGTGAATACCTCCAGTTGCACATTGCCCATAATCTGTACTAAAATTTTGCCGCCATGCCACAATACCCGCAGCTGCGGTTCTTCCTCCGCCAATCGCCGCAAAACTGCTAACACTACGGCAGGATCCTTCTCCGGCGGCAGACGGAGTGCATACGTAAAGACCGGCTCGCTAAGGAGCGCAGCCGCCTCCGGTGCCTCGCCAAAGCCTTGCCCGGCATGTACGGTCAAAAGCCCGGTAACCGCGCAAACGGTCCCTGCCGGTGCTTCCGCTACCGTTGTATATTTTTTGCCGGAATATAGGCGAATTTCGTTCACTTTTTCCTGCCCCAACAAAGTTTTGACCGCAAGGCTGCCGCCCGTGACCTTCAAATGAGTCAGCCGCTGTCCTTTTTCATCCTCCGAAATCTTATACACACGCGCCGAAAAGGTCGTTGGGTACGTTTTTTCCATTGTCAAGCGCAACATTCCATCCAAAAAGTCTTCCACGCCCTCGTTCTTTAATGCCGCGCCGAAGAAACAGGGGAAAATTTGTTCGGCCGCCACGGCAGTCCTAAGCAGCTCGTCAGAAAGCGTACCGCTTTCCAAGTATGCTTCCAAAAGCGCTTCGCTTTCTCCGGCACAAGCCTCATAAAACGCTGCGTTCGGTTGCGTCGCATCTACACATCCGGCAGAAAGGCGCGCCGCAAGCTTTTTGAAAACGGCATGCTTATCCGCACCGGCAAGATCCATTTTATTGATAAAAAGAAACGTCGGCACATGGTAGTGGCGCAGCAATCTCCAAAGGGTTTCCGTATGGCTTTGCACCCCTTCGGAACCGCTGATAACCAGTATGGCATAATCAAGCACCTGCAAGGCGCGTTCCGCTTCGGCAGAAAAATCCACATGCCCCGGTGTATCTAAAAGACAGATTTCCATCTGCTTATAGCAGAGCCGTGCCTCTTTGGAAAAAATGGTAATGCCCCTGTCCCGTTCTATTCGATTGGTGTCCAAATACGCATCCTTATGATCCACGCGCCCCAGTTTTTTGATAGCGCCGGCCGTGTACAAAAGGGCTTCGGACAAGGTGGTTTTGCCAGCATCGACATGTGCCAGAATTCCTACATTTATCTTTTTCATTTCCGTTCCCCTAAAAAATGTTGTATGTATAGTATAGCATATTTTTTGCCAAATGCAATAAGAAAGTTTGCAGAGAACAGATACTTTTCTCCTATTTCGGCAAAACTAAAAGGAAAAGCGCGTACAAAAAATAAAGGCATGTCTCACAAAACGAAGTTTACAAGAGGTAATTTTTGACAATCTGCATTCTTTGTGGTATACTATGGATAAATATCTTGCTGTGCATTGCACAGACATTCGCTCTTTTCGTGCGCTTGACACGAATGTGGGATTGATGGTTTAGCAAAAAATAAAATTGTGAATGATACGCTTTGGGAGGAGTTTATGGAAAAGCTAATTGCGCAATTTACCAATGAGGTTTGTGAAGAAGCATACCGGCTTTTAGGCTGTCATCCGCTTGAGAAGGGATTTATTTTCCGCGTTTGGGCCCCGCATGCAGATGCAGTCAGCCTTGTGGGGGATTTTAATGCGTGGGAGGTGACCGCCTGCCCCATGGCTCCTATCGGCGGCGGTATCTGGGAGGCCGTTTGCGAAACTGCAGCCACCTACGATAACTATAAATATGCCATTCGCCATGCAGGGAAAACGATTTTAAAAAGCGACCCTTATGGGTATCACGCTTGCACAAGGCCGGATAATGCCAGCAAGGTCTACGATATTACAAATTTCAAATGGTCAGACGCGGCGTATCGCCGGAATCGGCAGAATACGCTTTCTGCGCCGGTCAATATCTACGAAGTGCATTTAGGTTCCTGGATGCGCTATGAGGACGGGAACTTCTATACTTATCGGGATTTAGCCAAAACCCTGGTCCCTTACGTAAAGCGTATGGGGTACACCCATGTGGAATTCATGCCGGTTTCGGAATACCCCTTTGACCCTTCTTGGGGCTATCAGGTCACCGGGTACTATGCGCCTACCTCGCGCTACGGCACACCGGCAGATTTTGCTTTTTTAGTCAATGCCTTCCATAAAGCAGGTATCGGCGTTATTTTAGACTGGGTCGGCGCCCATTTTCCGAAGGATGAAAATGGGCTTATGTGCTTTGACGGGGACTTTTGCTATGAGTATGCAGACCCCCTTAAAAACGAACACCCGGATTGGAACACCCGTATTTTTGATTATGGGCGGCGTGAGGTGCTGTCCTTTCTGATTTCCAATGTATGCTTCTGGATAGAATATTATCATATTGACGGCTTTCGTGTGGATGCGGTTGCCTCGATGCTTTACTTAGATTACGGCAAACAGAGTGGTCAGTGGCGGGCGAACCAGTATGGCGGTAACCATAATTTAGAGGCGATTGCTTTTCTGCAGCGGCTGAATAGCGCCGCCTTTGCCAAGGATGATAAGGTCATGATGATTGCAGAAGAATCCACTGCGTTTCCGATGATCACAAAGCCCCCCTATGATGGCGGGTTAGGCTTTAATTATAAATGGAACATGGGCTGGATGAATGACATGCTGGAATATATGGGGAAGGATCCCCTGTTCCGTAAGGGAATGCACAGAAACATCACGTTTTCGCTGACCTACGCTTTTTCCGAAAACTTCATTCTGCCCCTTTCTCATGACGAGGTTGTGCATGGGAAATGCTCGATGTTAGGAAAGATGCCCGGCAGCTATGAAGAAAAATTTCATAACCTACGCGCTTTTTATGGCTACATGATCGCACATCCGGGCAAAAAACTCGGCTTTATGGGTGGTGAATTCGGGCAGTTTATTGAGTGGAATTTTGCCAAAGGACTGGATTGGTCACTGCTTGACTATCCTATGCATAAAAAAATGCATCGGTATGTACGGGAGCTGAATGCATTTTATAAATCCACACCGGCATTTTGGGAAGTCGACACGGATTGGAGCGGCTTTTCCTGGATTGTCAGTGATGACAGTGCACAAAGCGTCGTCGCCTTCCGGCGTATAGATGCAACCGGCAAAGAGATCATTGCCATTTGCAACTTTTGTCCGGTCAAGCGGACGGACTATCGCATCGGTGTACCGCAAAAAGGCACCTACCATTGCGTATTTTCAAGCGACAAGGCGATCTATGGCGGCAACGGCATCCGTATGCTATCCCACAAGACAGATGCTGTGCCCATGCATGGAATGGAGCAAAGCATTCGCCTGACCCTACCGCCGCTTTCGGCCGTGTTTTATGCGCTGAAATAGAATTGTTTTTACACAAGGATAATTGGATATAAAGGAGATAACGAATACCAATGGAAGAAAAAAAAGGGTTTTTTTCAAAGCTGCGCGCAGGGCTGACCAAAACAAGGGAGTCCTTTTCACAGCAGATTGACCATGTATTAAAGGCCTTCGTGCATATAGACGAGGCACTTTTCGAAGAACTGTTAGATGCACTGGTGTTGGCTGATATTGGTGCCGTAACCGCCATGGAGGTCATTGACAGCCTGCGCGATGAAGTGAAAACGCGCCGCATTACGGATGCATCCGAGGTGCGGCAGGTGCTCTGCGACCTTTTGGCACAAAGGCTGCAAACCAAGGATAGCGCGCTGGTGTTAGACGGTACACCGGCTGTTATTTTTGTGATTGGCGTAAACGGCGTAGGCAAAACCACAACCATCGGCAAGCTGGCCGCCCAACTCAAAAAAGAAGTAACACGGCCGCTTTTAGCCGCGGCAGATACCTTTCGTGCCGCCGCCATTCAGCAGCTTGAAATCTGGGCGGAACGTGTGGGTGCGGACATTGTGAAGGGCGGCGAAGGGGCTGACCCGGCCTCCGTTGTATACGATGCCTGCACGGCGGCAAAAAAGCGGCATGCAGATGTTTTAATTTGTGATACCGCCGGCCGCTTGCATAATAAAAAGAACTTAATGGATGAGT
>JAQXGO010000028.1 GCA_029006755.1 Clostridia bacterium
TCTTGTTTTTTACGAATGCAAACTCTACCGTACCATCGTACGCCGACGAATTTGCATTCGCAAAATATACCTTCGTTTTTCAACCTCTGACCAGCGTGTCGACTTTATCGACACGCTGAAAATCCGTAGAGAGATCTCTACGGATTTTAAAATGAAATTTTTTACTGAATTTCACCGGCTTTTTTCAAAGCAATTTTTGTTAAAACAGGACCGAAAAGCTCGTAAACTAAAGTAGCACATAAAACTACGGCACTGATTTGCGTCGCTTCTGCCTGTGGCAGAATCCCCATTGTCATTTGTGCCATACCGATGGCAACACCGGCTTGCGGCAGGAGCGTAATCCCCAAGTATTTGCGCACAGCAGGGTCAGCATGCGTGATTTTGGCACCCAGATAGGAACCGAAGTATTTGCCCAATGAACGGAATATTAAATATAAAATACCTAAAAGACCGACAGAGGGAATGATCGCAATATTCAATTCCGCACCGGAAATAACAAAGAACAACATAAAAATCGGCGGCGTCCAACGGTCAGTCAGTTCCATAAGAGGTTCAGGATTTTTTGCAATGTTGGCAAGTGTGGCACCAACCATCATACAAACCAAAAGCGAGGAAAGCGACCAAATCTGCGAGAGCGCTACGGCACCGAGTACGGCCGTGATAATCAGACAGGTACGATTGGCTTTTGATTGGAACCAACGCATGGATAAGGAAAGAAGAACGCCAATGCCGGATCCGACAAGAAGCGACAAGATAATCTCTGTCATCGGCTCCACAAGTGCCGTCTTGATTGTCATTGCCGTACCCATAGACATACTTTTGGCAAGTGCTGCGGAAATGGCGTATACCATAAGGCCTACGGCGTCGTCCAAGGCAACAACCGGAAGCAACGTTTGCGTGACAATCCCTTTTGCCTTGTACTGGCGGATAACCATCAGTGTGGCAGCCGGGGCGGTTGCCGTGGCAATCGCACCAAGGGTAATCGCAATGGGGGCGGGAAATTTTGCAACCAAAAGAGCTATATCCACAAATGCGGTCGCACAAAGTGCCTGAAAAAGTGTGATTGTAATTGCACGAGAACCAATTCTTTTAATGTTTTCCAGCTTAAATTCTCCGCCGATAGAAAAAGCAATGAATCCAAGCGCAAGGGCAGTTATGGTGCTGAAACTCTCTAAATTTGCACCGGAAACCCATTTCAAACAAAAGGGGCCAATCAAAAGGCCTGCAATTAAATAGCCGGTTACGTTTGGTAGCTGTACCAGCTTCATAAGTCGCGTGAGAACCAAACCTGCAACCATGGCAAGGCACAGGCTGAGTAACATATTCATATGTATTCCTATCTCCTTTAATATTGTACAATTCCTTCAACATAGCCGACAGGGACCGTAAACAGTATACCGGTGTTCGGCTGATCCAAACCGCCTGTGATGGTATTGACGATTTCGGATGCTTTTTTTACTTGTTCTTCGGAGACAACGGCAAAAACCACCTTGTTATTGTCATGATCAAAACATAAGAACTTGCGAAGGGAGCCAAATATGGGGGGAGGTTCAACTTCCGAACGGTCTACGGCGTTCAGCATGCCGGTGGAATCCAAGACCGTGGCACCCTTAATGCCTGCTTCCATAAAGCCTGCTAAGATTTGTCCCAAACATTCTACTTTGTTGAGTACTAAAAAAATAAGTTGCATTCTTGATTCCTCCTATCACGTAAAATCATGCTTTATATTATAGCAAATCAGAAGAGAAAAAGCAATAAAATCAGCAGAAAAACTTTCTATAAGGAAAAATAATGGATTTTTACAAAAAACTATAAAAATGCTTGACAAATGGGAAATGTTTCGATATAATAATTTAGTATCTTTATGTGGCAAGTCATGCCGCATATGAATTTTGAACCGAAAAGCAAAAGGAGGTGTAGCAATGCTTAGAACATATCAGCCTTCCAAACTGCACAGAAAAAAAGAGCATGGCTTCAGAAAGAGAATGCGTACTGCTAATGGTCGCAAGGTATTGGCCAGAAGAAGAAGCAGAGGAAGAAAGGTGCTTTCTGCGTAGTCGCTATGAAAAAGACGGTATCTATTACAAAAAATCATGAATTTAGAAGTTTGTATTACAAAGGCGGTTCTAAGGCGTCCGGCCTATTGGTTGTATATTTCCGAAAGAATCGATACGGCCAGAACCGTCTGGGTATTACCGTCAGCAAGAAGGTCGGCAATGCCGTTGTGCGAAACCGCGTGCGGCGGCTTATTAAGGAAAACTATCGTCTTTTGGAGATGCAGATTGCAGACGGCTACGATATAGTCATCGTAGCACGCTTGCGTATGGTGGAGGCCGACTTTCATGCAATCGGCGCATCACTTTCGGGATTGCTCCAAAAATGCGGACTTTTACTATGAAATCTTTTCTTTTATTTTGTATTCGATTGTACAGGCGTTATATATCTCCACATAAACGACCGACTTGTCGGTTCTATCCATCCTGCTCTGTGTATGCAATGGAAGCCATTGCTAAATATGGTGCTTTGCGTGGCGGCTTTATGGCAATTCGCCGTATTTGCTGTTGCCATCCATGGCATCCGGGCGGATATGACCCTGTACCTTAAAGGTTCGCGATTTCTTCTGAAAGGAATTATAAAATGTTTCAATGGCTTTATTCTCTGTTTGGCACGATTATCCGCTTTATTTATTTCAATAGCGGAGAAAATTTTGGCGTTGCTTTGATTATTTTTACAGTTCTTATGAAGATTGTGCTTTTGCCTTTGGGTATTAAGCAGCAACGCAGCATGATGAGAACACAAAGCTTGCAGCCACAGCTGAATGAGCTGCAAAGAAAGTATGCCAATGATAAAGACAAGCTCAGCCGCGAGACGATGGAGCTTTATAAAAAGAACAATGTCAGCCCGTTTGGCGGCTGCTTACCGATGATTCTGCAGCTTGTAATTATTTTGGTCATGGTACAGATTGTTTATCGCCCCGGCACATATATTATGGGGATTGAAAACCTTGGGCGTGACCTTACGGAGCAGATCAATGCGGCAAAAAATGCAGGTATGAATTTTAACTTCCTGTGGTGGAATCTGGCCGATAAGCCGGTCTTTTCCTTTACACCGGATGCAGGAACGCTGCTGACTTGGGTGTTGCCCCTTTTGGCCACTCTGGCTACGTATTTTTCCGGTGTGATTTCACAGAAAACGACCGCTGCACCGAATAACAATGCAAATACAAGCGCTACGGATCAAGCACAGCAGATGACAAAGAGCATGACGACCGTTATGCCGCTTATGACGTTATTTTTCACGTTTACCCTACCCGCCTCCGCATCCCTTTATTGGTTTATAAGCAGTATAACACAGACTGCACAGCAGTTCTTTTTGTCAAAGGTACTGAAAATGAATGTCGTAGATAACAATGAGGGAGGATCTTATCATGACAAGTATAATAAAAAACGCAAAAAGCGTTGATGAAGCCGTAGCAGCAGCTCTCACAGAGCTTGGCGTTGCGGAAAATATGGTTACCGTTGAAGTGCTGGATGAAGGCAATAAAGGATTTTTAGGGCTTGGCGGTAAGGATGCCAGCGTTCGGGTTACGGTCAATGAAGTTTCTCCGGATGAGGTGGCCACAGAGTTTTTAAAGAAAATCCTGTCCTCTATGAATTTAGAAGCAGATTTACAGTTAAAGCTTGAGGATCATGTAATGGAAATAGATATTACCGGTGAGGATATGGGTATCTTAATCGGCCGTCGCGGGGAAACTTTATCTGCATTGCAGTATCTTACGAGCCTGGCTGTAAACCGTAAGACGGAAGAATATTACCGTGTTATTGTGGATACGGAGAATTATAAAAAGCGTAGAGAGGAAACGCTTAAGCATCTGGCAAAAAAATTAGCCGGTAATGCTGTGCGTTACAGACGGAATGTTACTTTAGAAGCAATGTCGCCTTATGAACGCCGTGTGATTCATGCAGCCCTGCAGGGTGACCCGATGGTATCTACTTACAGCACAGGGGAAGACCCGAACCGTAAGGTTGTTATTGTTTACAAGGGGAACAAATAAGTATATTGGATTTGGATGATTATGGGGCTGTGGCAAACTGTGTCACGCCCCTTATTGCTATCCGGAAAGGAAGAACATTCAATGGATACGATTGCGGCAATCGCAACTCCCAGAGGGGTGGGCGGTGTCAGTATGATACGGATAAGCGGTGACCGGGCTGCATGCATTGCAGATGCAGTGTTTAAAACAAAAGTTCCGCCTTCCAAGGCACAGCCGAATCTTCTGCAATATGGCAGTGTTATGGATGGGGATAAGGTGCTTGACCACGGCATGTGTGTGCTGATGCATGCGCCGCATTCCTTCACCGGAGAGGATGTAGCAGAGCTACATGTGCACGGCGGCATGCATCTGACAGACAGGGTACTGCAATGTGTACTGGATGCCGGTGCGCGGATGGCTTTGCCCGGTGAATTTACCCGGCGTGCCTTTATGAACGGAAAAATAGACCTGCCGCGAGCAGAGGCAATCGGAGATTTGATTCATGGTTTGGCAGATGCAACCCTTTCAACGGCCATCAATCAGCTGGAAGGGCGATTGTCGAGTGCGATTAACCGCCTCCGTGACCAAATTATCGACATTACAGCGCAACTTTCTGTGGCTGCGGATTATCCGGAGGAGGACATTCCCTATTTGACCGGCGATACATTCCGGCATGCCTTAATGGATATTTCTAATTCACTGGGTGAGTTGATTGCTTCGGCTCGTGGCGGCCAGATGATGCGAGATGGTGTCCGATGTGCTATTGTTGGCCGCCCTAATACAGGTAAATCCTCTCTGTTAAATGCCATTACAGGCACTTATCGCGCTATTGTGACACCAATGGCCGGTACCACGCGTGACATTGTGGAAGCCACAGTGAGCCTTGGTGGTATGGCGGTAACCTTAGGAGATACTGCGGGCATGCGTGAGGGGGAGGCGGAAGCAGAAAAACTCGGTATTGCTCTCGCAAAGGAGTATGCAGAAAAGGCAGATTTTTGCCTAGTGGTCCTGGATAGTAGCCGGATTGAGGCAGAGGACAGGGAGATACTGTCACTTGTGCAGGAAAAACCCCATATTGTTGTTCTGAATAAAAAGGATATTGCCGTATATGAAGGACAAATAGAGGGCGAATGTGTTGCAATCTCCACAGTGACCGGAGATGGGTTATCAGCGTTAGAGGAGGCGATTGTCCGATTGATTGATCGCGTGTTTTTAAAGGGCGGCGCATTGCGGCAAGCAGATGCCGTTTGCATTACCAATACAAGGCAACGTGACGGGGCTGTAAAAGCAAAGGAAGCCATAGATTTTGCATTGCAGACACTTGCGGACGGATTTCCGCCTGATCTAACGGCGGTAGATTTAGAAAATGCAGCAAAATGCCTGGGAGAAATTACCGGACTTTGTGTGTCTGAAGAGGTAATCAGCCGTATCTTTGAAAAATTCTGTTTAGGAAAATAAAGGGGATACTATGACAGCAAGAAGAATTGTAAACAATAAATATAAAAATATGTTGTTGTTTATTGCATGGCTTGCATACTTTGCCGGTTATGTATCGCGCCTGAATTACGGAGCCGTTATGGCAGAAATCATTGCCGCAGAGCATGTAAGCAAAGGTGCAGCCGGCCTTATCAGCACGGGTGCATTCACTGTCTATGCAATTGGGCAAATCGTAAGCGGTGTTTTGGGGGATCAATATAGTCCGCGGCGGATTGTGTTTTTTGGACTGCTGTTGACAGGGCTTTGCAATCTTGCTATGCCTTTTTGCAGCACCCCGTCCGGCTGGCTGCCCATTTGGTGTCTGAATGGATTTGCACAAGCTATGCTTTGGCCTCCCATGCTGCGCATTTTTGCGGAAAGCTATACAAAAGAGGCGTTGCCGAAAATGTGTGTGCGCGTATCCACTTCTACCACGGTCGGCACAATTGCGGTGTACGTACTTGCACCTTTTTGTATTACTTTTGCCGGATGGCGAATGATCTTTTATGTATCCTCCTCCTTGGCATTTCTTGTGGCAGTGGTATGGATCGTGTGTGCAAGTGCAGCAGAACAGCACCGCATAGCCTATGGCGAAATGGAGATTGTTTCGGAAAAAAAAGAAGAGAAATCCGTAAAGGTGTCCTTTCGGTCGATTGTTCAAACCGGTGTGGGACTCATGGCGGTAGGCGTTATTATGCATGGGTTTTTGCGGGACAGTATCACGACATGGATGCCAACCTTTATGATGGAAAATTACGAGATAGGAAGTGCCGTTGCTATTCTGTCAACAGTCATTCTGCCTATTTTTAATACAGCAAGTCTGTATTTTGCCTCTTTTTTAAATAATCGATGGATCCGCAACGAAGCCAAAACGGCAACAATCTTATTTGCAAGTGGGTTTGTGGCGATGATTTTCATGTTTCTTTCTGCCGGAAGCAGTGCAGGGGTATCTCTTTTATGCGCTGCTGTTATTACATCGGCTATGTACGGCGTAAATCTAATGCTGGTTACGGCCGTGCCAACCCATTTTGCAAGTGATGGGAAGGCATCGACCATAACCGGTATTTTAAATGCTTTTACCTATTTAGGTAGCGCTATATCCATATACGGCATAGGAAAAGTATCGGAGCAAGGTTGGCAAGGCACACTGTGGATATGGATATTTTGTGCCGGGTTTGGAACTTGCTTTCTTCTCTTATCCATTAAAAAGTGGACCGCCTTTATGCAAGCACATAAAACTGCAAAGTAGCGTATCTATCGTACTACGCGTTTTGCAGTTTTGCATATAAAAGGAAGCAGAAGGCGGTCGGTTGGCTGTCCACTTGGCTGCCAAAAGCATTCAAAATCTTTTCCATATCGTCCTTATAATGGGTATCTCCGGTAGCGGTAAACAGCTTGCCGACACAAAGCGCAAAGACGGCGTTTGCAGAGGGAATGGCATTGTCCTCGCCCTCCATCAGACGAAAAATCAGTTGTTCCGCATCTTCGGCGTTAAAGTAAGCGCCGCCTCGTGTATCCCAGAAAAGCCGAATCACATCCGCCCAGGTTTCTTTGGCGTTGGTCAGGTAGGCAGTATCGTTGGTCGCCTCGTACAGGGAAAGCTGTGCCCACATTAAATAGGCATAATCCTCCGAGAAGGCGTAAATGCCGGACTCGCCTTCATAATAACGGGATAAAAGTCTGCCATCATGGTCCCGCAGTGCAGTGTTAATAAAATACAGAATGTTTTTTGCAGTGTCCAAAAAAGCAGGATTATTTAATAACACCGAGGCCTTAGCAAAGGCAACCGCTGCAAGTGCGTTCCAGCCGGTCAGGATTTTGCGGTCTAATGGCGGTGCAGGGCGTTTTTTTCGTAAGGCATGCAGGTGTGCAAGATTTTCTTTATATGGCAGTATATCCTCACGCTCTACATAGGGCAAGGACTCTTTGGAAATATGGAAGGTACGGCAGAAACTGCGCGCGTCCTTGCCAAGTGCTTCCCGCACTTCCTCTGCATTCCACAAATAGTATTTGCCTTCGCCTTGGGACGAGGTGGCACTGACGGCACTGTAAAAGCCGCCGTTTTCCGATTTGAGTGTTGTTTCCAAAAAGTGCAGCGTTTCAGCAGCGTAGGGAAGAAAGGAACCGCCGGCCTCTAAAAATGCAATGGAAAGCATCGCGTTATCGTAAAGCATTTTTTCGTAATGCGGCTTTTGCCAGCGCATATCTGTCGCGTACCGGAAATATCCGCCGCCCACATGGTCGTGCAAGCCGCCATCATGGATTTTTTGCAGTGTTTTCTCCGCCATGGCACGAGAGTTGGCGGAGGCATATTGACGGCCATATTCTAAAAGAAACATGCAAAGATGAGGCATGGGGAACTTGGGTGCATCCCCGAATCCGCCGTTTTCTTTGTCAAATTCTAAAGCAAGTTGGTTTGCTGCACGGTCGCAGGCATTGGAGGGGATTGGCTGGCTGTACAAAGAGTCTTGCGCACGCCCCAAAACATCCGTGATTTTTCCGGCCGTGTCCACAACTGCCTGCCGACGATAAGACCATGCATCTGCGGCGTTTTGAAGCAACGTTTTGAAGCCGATGATGCCGCCGCAGTCCTCCGGAGGATAGTAGGTGCCGGCAAAAAAAGGCTTTTTGCTTGGCGTAAGCAGTAAATGCAGGGGCCAGCCGCCGCTGCCGGTCAGAGAGCGACAGACACGCATATAAACCGCATCCACATCCGGCCGTTCCTCCCGATCGACCTTTACCGGAATAAAATTGCGGTTAATAATTTTTGCGGTTGCATCATCTGAAAAACTTTCTTCTGCCATGGTGTGACACCAGTGGCAGGCACTGTATCCTATGCTGAGTAGAATAGGTTTGTCCTCTGCTTGTGCCCGTTCAAAAGCTTCTGCACTCCAAGGATACCAATCCACAGGATTGTCTGCATGCGCTAAAAGGTAAGGGCTTTTTGCATCTTGTAATCTGTTTGCCACGATATATCCATCCTTTCCGAATTCATAAAAATTACTTGCATATTTTGCCCATATATGGTACAATGTTATTCATAATTGAGAAAAATAGCAGAATAGGAGGGGGAAAATGCTACTTCAAATAAATGGCGGTGTTACAGCGCCGCGGGGCTTTCGTGCCGGTGGTGTGCATGCAGGGATCAAACCCGGAAGCGAAAAGCGGGATATGGCGATGATTGTCAGTGATGTGCCTGCGGTAAGCGCCGGTGTATATACACGAAATTTAGTAAAAGCAGCGCCAGTGCGCTGGTCGTCTTTTTTGACGAATCAATCGGATACGGCACAGGTGATTGTTGCAAACAGTGGAGGGGCAAATGCCTGTACCGGCGATGAGGGTTATCAGAATGCAATACGAATGGCGGAAAAGACGGCACAGTGCTTCGGGCTTTCGCAGGAGATGGTTCTTGTGGCTTCTACCGGGGTTATCGGCAAGCAACTGCCGATGGATCTAATTGAAGACGGCATAGAACTCTTAGCGAAATCCTTGGGGCCAGATGAAGCTGCAGCAACCGCCGCCGCAGAAGCAATTATGACAACGGATACGGCAAAAAAAGAGATTGCTGTGGAATTTACCCTTGGTGAAAAAACGGTTCGGATTGGCGGCATGTGCAAAGGGAGCGGTATGATTCATCCGAATATGGGCACCATGTTAGGCTTTATTACAACAGATGCGTCCATTTCAAAGGAAATGTTGCAGCGTGCTTTGCATAGTGATGTAGAAGACACTTTTAATATGGTTTCCGTAGATGGAGATACTTCTACCAATGATACTGTTTTTCTGCTGGCTAACGGCATGGCCGGCAATAAACGCATTGTGGATGAAGATGCAGATTATACTGTTTTTTGTGCGGCACTTCGGCATGTTACATCTTTTCTTGCAAAGCGTATTGCGGAGGACGGAGAAGGTGCAACAAAGCTTTTGGAGGTAACCGTACAAAATGCGGCGCAAAAGACAGATGCGGTTGTCCTTGCAAAGTCTGTGGCCGGCTCCAGCCTTGTAAAAGCGGCGATGTATGGAAATGATGCGAACTGGGGCAGAGTCATCTGTGCTTTGGGATATGCCGGTGTGGACTTTGATCCGGAACTTACCGATATTACATTTAAAAGCAGTGAAGGCGCAGTGCAAGTCGTGCGAAATGGAATGGCAACAGAGTATAGCGAAGAAGTGGCGACGCGGATTTTATCTGCCGCACAGGTTATGATGAATATTGATATTAAAAATGGGAATGCCTGCGCAACGGCGTGGGGATGTGATCTCACACGAGAATATGTTGATATAAATGCGGATTACCGATCATAATAGGAAGAAGAACATCATGGTTTGAACGACAAAGGCAATCCGGGCACATTCCGAGTGGAAAGATCACGTTGCAGTGACTACAGAATCAGATTCACAACGGATTTATTTTCCCGGATTTTTTCCGCGGCGCATGAGATGTGCGTGCTTCTGCAAAAATGCAGATGACTGCTTGGCTTTGCAGACAATCATGCGTGACAAAAATATAGTGAAATTTTTCGCCAAGATAGGCTTGGCAGAATGGAGTATGAAATGAGCGAATGTAGCCATAATTGTGAAAGCTGCACTGCAAATTGCAGCAGCAAAGAACCAGAAAGCTTTTTAAAAGCCCCCCATGACCTGTCTAAAATTAAAAAGGTCATCGGCGTAGTCAGCGGCAAGGGCGGTGTAGGTAAATCGTTGGTTTGCGGCCTTTTGTCTGTGCTGTCACAGAAAAGCGGGTACAAGACAGGCATCTTAGATGCAGATATTACAGGCCCTTCTATTCCAAAAATGTTTGGGGTATCAGAAAGACCAAAATGCAATGCGGCCGGGCTGTTTCCGGTTGCAAGTAAGGGCGGCGTTTCTGTCATGTCTTTAAATCTTCTGCTGGAGAATCAGACGGACCCGGTTGTATGGCGCGGTCCGGTTATCGGCGGCACCGTAACGCAGTTTTGGACAGATGTCATTTGGGAAGATATTGATTTTATGTTTATTGATATGCCGCCCGGAACCGGTGATGTACCGCTAACCGTGTTCCAGTCCATTCCGGTTGACGGCATTGTGGTTGTCACCTCGCCGCAGGAGTTGGTTTCCATGATTGTGGAAAAGGCTGTGAATATGGCAGAAATGATGAAAATCCCTGTGCTGGGGCTTGTGGAAAATATGAGCTATGTATCCTGCCCGGATTGCCAAAAACAAATTAAAGTTTTTGGAGATAGTCATATTGAAGAAATTGCGAAGAAACATAATCTGCCGGTTATCGGGAAAATCCCGATGGAACCAGCACTGGCAGCGGCTTGTGATCGGGGTGACATTGAGGCAATTGACCCGGTTTGGATTTCCGGCATAAAGGATATTTTGAAGGAACTCATTGCAAAATAGTAAAAAGAAGAAGCCGTAGCGAAATGATGATTGAAAATCTTTTTGCTACGGCTCCTTTATGGGCCGGAGAAAAATAGTGCAGAATGGACAAACTGCGCCAAAGCCGTAGGCTTTGGGTTCCCGAAGGCGTACACAGGTACGTCGAGAGGCGAAGTTTGTTCATAGTATAAAGTTTTTTTAGAAATGCATGGTTTAGCGAATTTCCACCCTAACTGTTTGACTCTTATAAGCCTGATCCGCATCTTCTCTGGAATCGTATGCGTTATGCGGTCTGTGCATTTTACTACGTCTCCTTGGGGCTGGAGAAAAATAGTGCAGAATGGACAAACTGCGCCAAAGCCGCAGGCTTTGGGTCCCCGAAGGCGTACACAGGTACGTCGAGAGGCGCAGTTTGTTCATAGCAAAAAGCATTTTTATTTTAAGAAATGCATGGTTTAGCGAATTTCCACCCTAACTTTTTGACTCTTATACGGCTTTTCCGCATATTCTCAAGAATCGTATGCTTTATGCGGTCTGTGCATTTTGCAACGGCCCCTTACCATTTTGATATGCGCTGCGCTGAAGGACACAGAAGTCAACTTTTTAAATGCAATATATACTTTGCTTGTGGTAGACCGAGTTTTTCGACAGTCTGAGCATTTTTCTACGGCCCCTCTCTTCTTGTTTATTCTGCATAGATAGAAATCCGCTTCCGAATCCGTTCAGCCTCTGCCCCTTCCGCCGGGGTAGGGCAATAATCATTTTTATCCGGCGTACTTGAAATTTTGCAGGGAATGATATTTCTTTCCCACGCACCTGTCAGCGCGCCATCCTTCGTTGCATACTTTAGCTGGTAAATATAGCAATCCTGATCCGCGGGATTATGGTTGCCGCCAAAGCAAAAATTCCCCATGCTATACACAATTTCCTTGCCCTTATACTGCTCAATCCCCTGAATCACATGGGGATGATGTCCTAACACGCCGTCCGCACCCACATCAATTGCATAGCGCCCAATATCTTTTTGTACCGAATACGGCTCCTTTTCGCGTTCAATCCCCCAGTGGCAGCTTACCAGCACGATGTCTGCTCCGGCCTCTCTAAGACTCTTGACCGCGGTTTTCAGGTTCTCTCGCACCTCTTGATCATCATACCATATTTGAAACGCACAAAACCCAATTTTAATACCTTCTGTCTGTGTTCCGGGCTGTATCTCCCTGGCCGTTGCAACACCTGCCGCATCCACAGATATAGCAAATAGAGCCGTTTTTTTCCCTGCAGCATAGGCGATGCCCTCTTTTTGCAGGGTGTCTTTCGTATCCTTGAATCCGTCCTCCAAAAAATCATACGTATGATTGTTGGCGATGGACACCGCTTCCACGCTACCGGCTGTTAAAATATCGGCGTACTCAGCCGGGCCACGGAACACATACGTCTTATCTGCCGCTTTTTCTGCTTCCGTAAACGTCCCTTCCAGATTCACAAACGTCAAGGTATCTGCCGCAAAAATCTCCTGTACATTGGAGAAAAAATAGCCGGAATCCTTCTCTTTATACTTTTCGTGAAAGCTTCCGGCATACGAAAACCGTGGGTCACTGCCTAATGTGCAATCTCCAGCAAACGAAAGCACAATTTCTCCCATTACCGGTTGCGGCGGCATCGTTGTTTCTATCAGGACAGGGGCGGCGCGATGCTGTAGAAATGCCGCAAAAATGCCCATTGCTATACACAAAGCTGCTGCCCCTGCCACTACATATTTTTTTTTCACTTGCAGATTTTATCTGTGCCCATGTACGGACGGAGAACCTCCGGCAATACAATGCTGCCGTCTGCCTGCTGGAAGTTTTCTAAAACTGCGGCAACCGTTCTGCCGATTGCGACACCGGACCCATTCAAAGTGTGCACAAACTGCGCTTTATCGCCTACGGCATCTTTATATCGTATTCCTGCGCGGCGTGCCTGGAAGTCCTCAAAATTACTGCAGGAGGAGATTTCCACATAGCGGCCATAACTGGGCATCCAAACCTCAATATCGTACTTCATTGCGGCTGTAAAGCCCAAATCTCCCACACAGATTTTCACAACACGATAAGGAAGACCTAAACCCTGCAAAACGCTTTCCGCATCTCTTGTCAGCTTCTCAAGTTCTTCGTAGGAATCCTCCGGCTTTGTAAACTTCACAAGCTCTACCTTATTAAACTGGTGCTGTCGAATCAGGCCGCGCGTATCGCGTCCTGCACTGCCGGCCTCCGCACGGAAACACGCCGAATAGGCAACATGCCGAATCGGGAGGGAGGCGCCATCTAAAATCTGATCGCGATATAGGTTTGTCACCGGGACTTCTGCGGTCGGAATCAGGAAGTATTCTGTATCTGTCACCTTAAAAGCATCTTCTTCAAACTTTGGTAACTGGCCGGTTCCAATCATACTGTTTCGATGCACCATGTACGGCGGTAAAATCTCGGTGTAGCCGTTTTCTGTGGTATGCTTGTCTAAAAAGTAGCTGATAATCGCACGTTCCAGTCTTGCGCCAAGTCCACGGTATACTGTAAATCTTGCCCCTGTAATCTTTGCCGCGGATGCAAAATCCAGTATGCCCAACTCTTCCCCTAAATCCCAATGTGCTTTCGGCTCGAAAGCGAATGCCGTGGGTTCGCCATAGCGGCGGACTTCGACGTTGTCCTCATCGGTATCGCCGTCCGGAACGGTGGGGTTCGGGATATTTGGAATAGATAACAGCATTTTCTGCTGTTCTTCTTCTGCTTCACGGATTTTCGTATCTAACTCCTTGATGCAATCAGAAAGCTCCCGCATTTCAGACAGAATGGCCGTTGTGTCCTCGCCTGCCTTTTTCATGCGCGGAATGGCCTTTGAAACCTCATTCTGCTTGGCTTTCAGCTGCTCTGCTTCATATAACAGATTGCGGCGTGCCTCGTCCTGCGCAATCAGTGCGTCGATATCTACATTTTCCTTCCGTCTTTCCATAGCGGCTTTTACCATTGCCGTTTCTGTACGGATTTTTTTCATGTCTAACATTTTATTCTCTTCCTTTCTGTGTTACAGCTTTGCTTCTATTTTATTCTTAACATAATCATACCGCTTATGAATTCTTTCCTTTAAAATACTCGTATCAATACTGTCTATCACAGTTTTCGCTTCTTCATACGCACCTTCATCATATAAAGCATCTGCTTCATATATTTTTTCCACCGCTTGCGCATAATTCTCTGCTGCGGTTTGCGCTGTACTTAAAGATTCTGTCAAAAGACGATTCTTTTCTTCCAGTGCAGAAATGGTAGATTCATTCTCTATTTTTGTTTGATACAAGGTTTCTTTTTCCGTCTGCAGTGTTTGCACCTGACTTTTGTAATCCTTTTTGACATTGGTCATCGTAAGGCCCATCATGATAAGAACCAAGGCAACTGTAAACAAAATAATGGTATACACCCAAAAAAACCGGGTTTTCTTTATGTTCATTTTTTATTCCTCCTATAACGCATTTATTTTCGCTTATAAGAAAACTTTTGTATTATTAATATTTTTATATTAAGTTTTCGTTTTTCATGCCTTAAAACGCAATTTTGAAAGCCAATTATTTTCCAAAAATTTCCATTATTCGCTGAAATTCTTCATTTCCCGTGTATCGAATCTCAATTTTGCCTTTTTTCTCATTGCCGGAGATATGCACCTTGGCTCCAATGCGGTCGGAAAGATTTTTTTCTATGCTACGTAGTTCCGCCTCGTAGTTGGGGGAAATTTTTGGTGCAGTCGGCTTTATTGCCGCACACAATCTTTCTAAGGCACGTACAGATAAGCCTTCGTCAATCACGCGCTTAGCAAGCTCCATGCGATTCGCATCATTTGCAACCGAAAGCAAAGCTCTGGCATGTCCGGCAGAGATTTTTCCTTCCCGCACAAGTGCCTTCAGCGGCTCTTTTAATGTTAAAAGGCGTAGTGCATTTGCAACGGCTGAGCGGCTTTTGCCCACTTTTTCGCTGATTTGTTCCTGCGTTAAGGCATATAACTCCATTAGATTTCTATATCCGTCCGCTTCTTCCATCGGATTTAAGTTTTCCCTTTGCAGGTTTTCAATCAAAGCGATTTCGCTTGCGGTTTGCGGGTCATATTCGCGAATAATTGCCGGTATTTCCGATAGATCTGCCATCTTTGCTGCGCGCCAGCGCCGTTCTCCGGCAATAATGGTATAAAATCCATTGTTATTTTTGGTGACTACAATCGGCTGAATGACACCGTGTTCCCGTATAGTCTGGGAGAGCTCTTTCAGCTGTTCCGGGTCAAACTGTTTACGGGGCTGGTCTTTATTCGGCTCGACTTCTGTTATGCGAAGCGAAACAACGCGGTCGCCGGACGGTTCTGTGGATTTTTCTTCCGGTATAAATAAGGCATCTAATCCTTTGCCTAATCCTCTTTTTACCATACTATTCTTCCTTTCTTCCTTATTATATAGCCTCCGGTGCTGCCTCGTTTGCCTCTAATACTTCTTTGGCCAATTCCATATAGCTGTCTGCCCCTCGGCTGGAAGGATCGTATACGATGACCGGTTGTCCAAACCCCGGTGCTTCGCTTAGTCGCACATTTCTTGGAATAATGGTTTTATACACCTTTTGCGGAAAGAATTTTTTTACTTCATCTACAACCTGAATTGCAAGATTTGTCCGCGCGCTAAACATGGTCATCAGTACCCCTTCAATCTCAATCCGCGGATTTAAAAGCTTTTTCACGCGGCGAATAGTCGCTGTAAGCTGACTCAATCCCTCAAGTGCATAATACTCACACTGAATCGGCATAATTACGGAATCCGCAGCGGTTAATGCGTTCAGTGTAACAAGCCCTAAAGAAGGCGGACAATCCAGCAGAATAAAGTCGTACGATGCTTTAATTGTCTCTATTGCTTCTTTCAGCCGATATTCTCTGGCCATTAAGTTCACAAGCTCTATTTCCGCCCCCGATAAAGCAATGTTAGACGGGCATAAGAACAATCTTGCGTATTCTGTTTTAATAATGACATCTTTTATCGGTGCGTTGCCAATCAATACATCATACACTGACTTTTGCTGTGTTCGATTATCCACGCCGAGACCGCTTGTTGCATTGCCTTGCGGATCCATATCCAATAAAAGCACGTTTTTTCCTAGTTTTGCAAGGCATGCAGAAAGATTGACTGCGGTTGTGGTTTTTCCTACGCCGCCTTTTTGATTTGCAATTGCAATTATTTTTGTCATGTTTTTCTCCTTTCTTTAAGAATTTATGCGTAAACCTTTTCACTCTTTATTTGTTTAAGCTTGTTTTGTTTCGTGAGGTTATTATAACACAAAAATGTTTCACGTGAAACACTTTTTATAAAAAAAATGAAATTGTTTCACGTGAAACATTATATACGACTTTTTTTTGCATTTTTTAAGCGAAAATTTTCCATAAAATTTGATTAAAATTTCAGTAAAATTTTTCTTTGAAAATTAAAATAAATGTTGCAAATTCTTCATTTTTTTGGTATAATAAATAAGAATGATTTTTTGTGGATAATGAAGATTTCCACATTGATTGAATGAGTTTTACACTTATCCACATAGTTATCCACATATTTTATGAGATTATTTCGGAAAATGGACCTTTTTTCCACAGAATTACACATACAGTTATTCACTTTATGCACATAGCAAAATTCATACTTTTGGAAAGGAAATTCAACAAATGAACGGAGAAGTTCTTAATATATGGCAAAGCGCCCTTCCTCTCATTGAAGACGAAGTAAATCGAATCGGATATGCCACTTGGATTCTTTCGATTTCCCCTTCGCATTTGGAAAACGGCTTCTTTCATGTCACAGTACCAAATGAAATTACCAAAAAAATGGTGGAACAGCGCTATAAAGAACTCATACAAAATGCAATTTTAGAGGTGACTGCACAACGTGTTTCCCTGATTGTCCATATAGGCGATGAAAAACCAATACAAAAAGAAAAGAAAACGCCTCGCGCAAATTTAGGTACGCCTCTAAATCCAAAATATACATTTGACACTTTTGTTGTCGGTAATTCCAACCGATTTGCACATGCCGCTTCCTTAGCTGTTGCAGAAGAACCCGCACTTACATATAATCCTCTTTTTCTCTATGGCGGTGTTGGACTCGGCAAAACCCATTTACTCCATGCTATCGGCAACTATATTTTAGAGAATCATCCCGATAAAAAGGTGATGTATACCTCTGCGGAAATATTTACAAATGAACTGATTAACTCCATAAAAGACTCAAAAAATGAGGCATTTCGAGAAAAATATAGAAATATTGATGTTCTGATGATAGACGATATTCAATTTATTGCGGGCAAAAAAGTAACGGAAGAAGAATTCTTTCATACTTTTAACACCCTATATGATGCAAATAAACAAATCATTATCACAAGTGACCGCCCACCAAAAGAGATTAAAACATTGGAAGATCGGCTTCGTTCCCGGTTTGAATGGGGACTCATCGGTGATCTATACTCGCCGGACTATGAAACACGTGTCGCCATTTTGCGGAAGAAGGCGCAAACAGAAAATATCACAATTCCGGATCATATTATTGAGATGATTGCAGAAAAAATTACCTCTAATATTCGTGAACTGGAAGGCGTTTTTAACCGTGTTGTCGCATACGGCGGCCTTATCAATACGGAAATTACGCCGGAAGTTGCCTTAGATGCCATGAAAAATTACGATTCCGGATCCTCTCCCATTATAAATGAAGATACGATTGTCAATGCCTGCGCAAAATACTATGGGATGGCTGCATCCGATATTCTCGGAGATCGGCGGACAAAGGATGTTTCCCGCGCCCGGCAGGTGTGCATGTACCTTCTGCGCGAAATTTTAGGCCTGTCGCACCTTAAAATCGGTAAATTTTTAGACAAGCATCACACCACAATCATGTACGGGATTCGTGAGGTGGAGGATTCCATCAAAAAGGATGCGGATTATGCACAGGAAATTTCCACGATAAAGAAAGATATTACCGGTTAGTTTTCCACAGAAAAAAACCCAGTTTTTCAATATTTTTCTGAGTTATACAGTGTTTCCACAGGTTCTACTACCATTACTAATTTATTTTATATATAGAATTACTCCAAAGCGAAAGGATGAGCGACATGATTTTCTCCTGCGAAAAGCAAATTCTTGCCGAAGCAGTATCCACTGTTATGAAAGCAGCCGTAAATAAAAGCACATTGCCCGTTTTAGAAGGGCTCCTGATTCGTTCTGATGAAGATACAATTATTATAACGGCCAATAACCTTGAACTCGGTATTGAATGCAGAATCCCGGCACACATCCGGGAGGACGGTGTATTTGTAACCGGTGATGCGAAGGTTTTCTTCGAAATCATTCGGAAATTACCGTCCGGTATGATTGATATTACGGTTCAAGAAAATTTTTCCGTTACCATTCAAAATGGAAAAAGTATCTATAGCATTTTAGGCGTAGCACCGGAGGAATTTCCGGAGTTACCGCGTGTTTTAGAGAATGTGGTGCTAACAATCGACGCCATTACGCTGAAAAAAATGATTCAGCAAACAGTATACGCAGCAGCACAAAAGAACGAAAAACCGATTTTGACCGGTGTCCTCTTTGAAATTGAAGACGAATACCTCTATATGGTAGCGCTCGATGGTTTTCGCATGTCAATTCGGAAAGAAGCCATTCCGGGCCAGGATGAGGACTTTATTTTCATTGTTCCGGCTAAGACGCTATCAGAGCTTTCCCGGATTTTGCCGGACGAAGAAGAACAAATCACTGTCCGCCTGACAGATAAACACGTTTTCTTTGAATTCGGCAGTATAAAAGTGGTTTCCCGCTTGATAAGTGGGGAATACTTCCAATATAAACAGATTATTCCAAAGGATTTTCGCATAAAACTACAGCTTCCCGTGGCAGATATTCTGTCCTGCGTAGAAAGAGCAGACCCGATTGTCGCACTCGATGTCTATAAAAATCCTGTGATTATGACCATTCAAAATGATACTTTAGCGATTGATTGTGTTACCGCTGTGGGAAAGGCGCATGACGTAATAGAAATTCCGAACTGCAACAGCGAAATCCGCATTGGATTTAACCAGCGGTATTTGCATGACGCACTTTCTGCCTGTGAAGGGGAAGAGATTATCATGGAGTTTAATGGAAATAAAAACCCATGTATTATAAGACCGGCTGCAGGAGATGCCTATCTCTTTATGGTACTGCCGGTTCGCATTAGCGAGGAATAGGAAAAAGGGTTTAGAAAGGGGAATCGGAGCGAAATCATGGAAAATGTAGTTGTGTTAAAAGGTGATTTTATTAAGCTCTACCAGGCACTAAAACATGTCATGGGTATTTCCGGCGGTGAAGCGAAAGAAATTATATCTTTTGAAGATGTTTATGTAAACGGCACACTGGAAAAGCAACGTGGAAAAAAGCTTCGTTCCGGTGACCATGTGCTTTATAAAGATATAGAAATTAAAATTCAATTATAAAGGAAATACCATGATCATTAAGGAACTGAAGCTGCAAAATTTCAGAAACTATTCGTCTGCGGTATTTCGGCCAAACAAAGGTATTTCGATGCTGTACGGTGCAAATGCGCAAGGCAAGACCAATCTTTTGGAAGCCATATATCTTTTTACGGCAGCGAAAAGCTTTCGGACACCGCGGGATGCGGAAATGATTCAGTTTGATAAAGAAGCTGCAATTATAAAAGGAGAATTTGAAGCATTTGGGCGGTCGGTTACCGCGGAAATTCGGTTATTTACAGGCAAACGGAAATTGCTTTTGTATGGCGGTGCTCCTCTTTTGAAAACGAGTGAGCTTTTGGGCAAGTTCCCGGCAGTTGTGTTTAGTCCGGATGAATTACGCCTCATAGGCGATGCACCCGAAGCAAGGCGACGGTTTATGGATAGTGCCATTAGTGCAAAAAAGCCGATGTATTATAATGCCTTGTATCAATATATCAGAGCGAGAAAGCAGAAAAATGCACTTTTGAAAAAAGAGGCACAGCCGGAGAGTTTGTCCGTATGGAACGAACAAATGGCGACAGAAGGCGCACTACTGATTCAGTATCGGCAGAACTTTTTTACAGCGCTTTCTCCGGTTGCAACGGAAATTCATCGCAGTATCGCACCCGAAGAAACCCTTGAAATTCGCTATGTTCCGGCTGTACAGCCGGGGGAAGATACAGAGAAAACAAAAGAAAAGCTTTTTGAACTTTTAGAAAGAAAAAGGGAAGCAGAACTGTATGCCGGCTTATCCTTAGTGGGGCCGCATCGGGACGATATGCAGTTTTATATCAACGGCAAGCCTGCCCGGGAATATGCCTCGCAGGGACAGCAGCGCACGGCAACAATTGCTTTAAAAGCGGCGCAAGCTGCACTTTTGGAAAAAGAGGTCAATGAACCTCCGCTTCTTTTATTAGATGACGTGATGGGAGAGTTAGATCCAAATCGCCGCGCCTTTTTGGCAGAAACGATGGCCGGCAGGCAAACGATTGTAACCGGTACCGAAAAGGAAATCATACCCGGTCTTTCCCAATATTTTCAAATAGAAAAGGGTGCAATATGTACATTCAATTAGGAAATGAAAAGGCCATTGCCATCCAAGATATTATTGCGATTACGGATCTTGAAAATACAGTCAATTCCGCTGTTTCCATGGAATATTTCCGGCGGCTTGAAAAAGAAAAAAAGATTGTGGATGTTGCAAAGGATTTGCCAAAATCTATGATTATTACAGAAAATAAAGTCTATATTTCCTCGATTACTGCGCAAACGCTGCAACGGCGGTTCAATGAAATGACAACGCGGAGAAAATAGATTCGTCTTGACAAAAATTGGAGTAGATAAGGAGAAAAGAAAATGCAGGAACAAAAATATGACGGCAGTCAAATACAAGTATTGGAGGGGTTGGAAGCGGTACGAAAGCGCCCGGGAATGTATATCGGCTCAACCTCTTTAATGGGACTGACCCATTTGGTTTATGAAATCGTGGATAATTCCATAGATGAGGCGTTGGCAGGCTATTGCTCCCACATCTATGTTTCCATAGAGCCGGACAACTCGATTATTGTAGAGGATGACGGTCGCGGGATTCCGGTCGGGATTCAGCCGCAGACAAATTTGCCGGCGATTGAGGTTGTTTTTACCGTTTTGCATGCCGGCGGAAAGTTCGGCGGTGGCGGCTATAAGGTTTCCGGGGGTCTGCACGGTGTCGGTGCTTCCGTTGTGAATGCTTTGAGTGAATGGCTGCATGTCAACGTATACGAGGATGGCGCGGAATACACACAGTCGTACGCACGCGGCAACGTGACCAGTCCGCTGACGAAGGTCGGTCCGTCAGACAAGCATGGAACAAGGGTACATTTTAAGCCGGATGGAGAAATTTTTGATACGTTGGTTTATGAATATGATATATTGCATCGCCGTATGCGGGAGCAGGCATTTTTAAACGGCGGCCTGCGCATTACGATTGAGGATAAAAGAGCCGGACAGGAAAGAAAAGAATCCCTTTGCTATGAAGGCGGCATTTGCTCCTTTGTAGAGTACCTCAATAAAAATAAGGATTCTCTCCATAGTGAAGTGATTTATTTAGAAGATATCCAGGAAACCCGGTCGGCCCAGATTGCACTGCAGTATACAGATAGCTATAACGAAACGGTGATCAGCTTTGCCAATGATATTAAAACCACGGAAGGCGGTATGCATGAAACCGGTTTTCGCTCCGGTCTTACAAAGGTTTTAAATGATTATGCAAGAAAAAATAATATTTTAAAGGATGCCGATAAAAATTTAAGCGGCGAGGACGTGCGCGAAGGGTTAACGGCAATTATCAGTGTTAAGCTGCAGGAAGCCCAGTTTGAGGGGCAGACCAAAACAAAGCTTGGAAACAGTGAAATGCGAACACTGGTAGAAGGGATGATCAATGAAAAACTGGCGACGTTTTTAGAGGAAAATCCGTCTGTAGCCAGGGCAATTTTAGATAAAGCCCTCTTAGCTTCCCGTGCAAGGGATGCGGCACGGCGCGCCAGAGATTTGGCACGGCGAAAGACGGGACTTGACTCCATGGCATTACCCGGAAAGCTGGCAGATTGCTCCGAGCGCGATACAACCGTTACGGAAATATATATCGTTGAGGGTGATAGTGCCGGCGGCTCTGCAAAGCAGGGCAGAGATAGAAAATTTCAAGCCATTTTACCGCTTTGGGGCAAAATGCTGAATGTTGAAAAAAGCCGCCTGGATAAGGTGATCGGCAATGACAAGCTCACACCGATCATTACCGCTGTTGGGGCAGGGCTTGGAGATGAATTTGATATCAATAAGGTGCGGTACGGCAAAATCATCATTATGGCAGATGCGGATGTTGACGGCAGCCATATCCGTACGCTCCTTCTTACCTTCTTCTTCCGTTTTATGCGGCCGCTGATTGATAACGGACGTGTGTATATTGCACAGCCGCCGCTGTATAAGGTCAGCAAGGGCAAAAATGAGCGATATGCTTACAACGAAGAAGAACTGGGCATTGCACTGCGTGAGATAGGCGAGGATGCAAACGTACAGCGGTATAAGGGTCTTGGTGAAATGAACCCGGAACAGCTTTGGGAAACCACAATGAACCCGGAAACCAGAATGATGCTGCAGGTTACGCTTGAGGATGCGATTGCGGCAGATGAAATTTTCACTGTTTTGATGGGCGATAAGGTGGAACCGCGGCGCGATTTTATCGAAGCGCATGCAAAGACCGTACAGAATTTGGATATATAAGGGGTGAGGACAGATGTTTAACATAGAGAATCAAAAAATTATTCCCGTAGAAATCAGTAAGGAAATGAAAAAATCCTATATTGACTACTCCATGAGTGTTATCGTAGGCCGTGCATTGCCGGACGTTCGCGATGGCTTAAAGCCGGTACACCGCCGTATTCTATATACTATGAACGAGGATGGGGTTACAGCAGAAAAAGCCTATAAAAAGTGCGCGACAACGGTCGGTAGCGTGCTTGGTAGATATCATCCGCACGGCGATGCATCCGTATATGATGCATTGGTCAGATTGGCGCAGGATTTTTCTCTTCGTTACCCCTTGGTAGACGGACATGGAAACTTCGGTTCTGTGGACGGTGATCCCCCGGCTGCCTATCGTTATACGGAAGCCAGAATGGCAAAGCTTTCTGCCGAAATGGTTGCAGATATTGAAAAAGAAACCGTAGATTTTATTCCAAACTTTGATGAAAGCCGTAAAGAACCGGTTGTTTTACCCTCTCGTTTTCCTTGCCTTCTGGTCAACGGGTCTTCCGGTATCGCCGTAGGTATGGCAACGGATATTCCGCCGCATAACCTTTGCGAGGTCATTGATGCCATTCATGCACTGATTGATGATCCGGAGCTTTCCATTGAAGATTTAATGACCTACATTAAGGGGCCGGACTTTCCGACTGCAGGCCTGATTTTAGGCAGAAGCGGAATCCGCAGCATGTATCATACCGGCCGCGGCCATATCATCATGCGTGCCCGTGCCGAAGTGGAAGAACTCGCAAACGGCAAACAAAGAATTATTGTAACCGAAATTCCGTATCGTGTGAATAAAGCAAGGCTGATTGCAAAAATTGCCGATCTTGTCAAGGAAAAGAGAATTGAAGGCATTGCGGATTTGCGGGATGAGTCCGACCGCGAAGGGATGCGCATTGTGATTGAAATCAAGCGGGATGCGAACGGCAACGTTGTTTTAAATCAGCTTTATAAAAATACCCAGATGCAGGATACTTTTGGCGCAATCATGCTCGCGATTGTAGAAGGTACGCCGAAAATCCTGAACCTGAAAGAGATTTTACAGCATTACATTTCCTTCCAAGAGGAGGTTATCCGACGCCGTACGATTTTCGATAAGAAAAAAGCGGAGGCAAGAGCACATATTTTAGAGGGCCTTCGCATAGCACTGGATCATATAGACGAAATTATCCGTATTATTCGTTCCAGCTATAATGATGCAAAAGCAAAGCTGATGGAAGCCTTTGGACTTACCGAAATACAGGCACAGGCGATTTTGGATATGCGCCTTGCCAGACTGCAGGGCCTGGAACGCGAAAAGATTGATAATGAGTATCGCGAATTGATGGAAAAAATCGCTTACTTTACTAAAGTTTTAGAAAGCGAAGAAATGGTGCTGGGCATTGTTAAGGATGAGCTGGGCGTTATCAAAAACAAGTATGGAGATGAAAGACGGACAGAAATTACCTCGAATGTGGACGATATTGATGATGAGGACATGATCGAGGAAGAAGAATGCGTCTTTACCCTAACGCATTTCGGATATGTAAAACGTCTGCCTGCCAGTGCCTATCGCAGCCAAAGACGCGGTGGCCGCGGCATTTCCGCACTGAAAACAAGGGAGGAGGATTTTGTTGAACAAATCTTCACAGCCTCCACCCATGCGCATATTATGTTCTTTACAAGCCGCGGACGCGTATATACTATAAAGGGGTATCGGATTCCGGAAGCCGGCAGACAGGCAAAGGGTACAGCCATTGTCAACCTGTTGCCGATTCAGAATGATGAACGCATCACCGCCGTTTTAGGGGTAAGAAGCTTTGAAGAGGATACGGCCCTGATTATGGCAACGCGCTTCGGCATCATTAAAAAGACGATGGTCAGCGAGTTTAATACTTCACGCCGCGGCGGCCTCAATGCAATCGGCCTTAGCGAGGAGGATGAACTCATTCGCGTTGCAATTGTCCGCGGGGACGATAACGTAGTGATCGGCACGCATGACGGCATGGCAATCCGCTTTAGAGAATCCGATGTCCGTCCTATGGGCAGAAATGCGCACGGTGTACGTGCCATTCGCCTTCGCAAGGGCGATTATGTCATCGGTATGACGACCGTACCGGACGATGCAGAGCTATTGACTGTTACAGAAAACGGCTGCGGCAAGCGGACAACACTGGATGCCTATAAAACCCAGACCCGTGGTGGTATTGGTATTCGCAACTACAAGATTACGGAAAATACCGGCAATGTAGTCGGCATTATGACTGTAACCGATAATGATGATATTATGTTGATTACCTCTGAAGGCATTATTATCCGTCTTCCTGCCGCCGGCATCAGCAGTATCGGCAGAAATACGCAAGGGGTGCGCCTGATGCGCCTGGACGAAGGCGTGCAGGTGGTTTCCATTGCAAGCACCGAGCATGAGGACGAAGAAGAAACGGAAGAAGAAACTGAATAAAAGCCGTGGAGGACGAGTATGTTGAAACAGAGCTATACACCGCATATTGTAGCCATAGGGGGCGGCACAGGCCTTTCCACTATGCTGCGCGGATTAAAGCGACATACCGAAAATTTAACCGCCATTGTGACCATGGCGGATGACGGCGGCGGCAGCGGCAAGCTTCGTGAGGATTTAGGCATGCTGCCGCCGGGTGACCTTCGCAATTGCCTTGTGGCATTGGCGGAGGCAGAGCCGAGTATGGAAACCCTTTTTAAATATCGATTTGAGAGTGGCAGCCTTCGTGGGCAAAGCATAGGAAACCTTATTATTGCGGCCATGAATGGGATTTATGGCAGCTTTGAGGAGGCGATTCGTCATGCCGGCGAGGTTTTGGCGATTACCGGGCGCGTTTTGCCGGTCACTACGCAGGATATACGGATGTATGCCTGCTTTTCCGATGGTGCGCAAGTACTTGGAGAATCCCGTATCGGCAGTGCCAAAAAGCAGCATAATTGCCGGATTGAACGCGTCAGCCTTGTTCCGGAACGCGTTTTGCCGACCGAATCGGTGCTGGAAAGCATTGAACGGGCAGAGGCCATTATCCTGGGCCCGGGCAGCCTGTATACAAGTATTATTCCAAACCTATTGGTTGAGGGCGTTGCCGATGCTGTCCGGCAAAGTCGGGCAGCGAAAATTTACGTGTGCAATGTGATGGGACAGCCGGGTGAAACGGAGGACTACAGTGCCTTTGACCATGTGGAGGCACTCATAAAACATGCCGGAGAAGGCATTATCGACTATTGCCTTGTCAATACCGGCACGATAGAGGAAGCGGTTTTGGAGCGTTACTTAAAAGACGGCGTGGGCCCGGTTTTCGTCGATAGGGAACGCTTTGAAAAGGCAGGCATTCGCCTGATTTGTGCGGATCTTACAAACCGGGAAGGCAATTTAGCGCGGCATGATGCCGGTCGGCTTGCCGAAGCAATTATGGAATTTTTACGCAATAAATATACAGCTGTGTTAGAAACAACCGGAAATAAAAGGCGGTGAAAGGATGTCCTTTGCCACAGGCATTAAAAGTGAACTTCTCAGAATAGAAAATAAAAAAAGCTGTTGTGCCCGGGCAGAACTTTGCGGCATTTTATGTTACAGCGGTTTTGTGACCGAATCGCCTGCAAGGAAGAGCCTTAAAATTGCAACAGAAAATGCCGCCTCGGCCAGGCGGTTTTTTTCCCTTTTAAAAAGCTGCTTCGGCATTGCCGGAACACTCTTTACAAACCATAGCCGCGGTGGCGGCAATGCGTATGGTATCTTAGTGGATTCGGGCGCGCATATAGATACGATTTTGGAAGGACTGTCGCTCGGCAGTGCCGCGGAGGGGATCCACTATCGGATTCCTGCCAATATCTTTGAAAAGACCTGCTGTGCCCGTGCGTTTTTGCGCGGCGCATTCTTGGGCGGCGGCTCCATTACCAACCCGGAAAAAGAGTATCATTTGGAATTCTCTTCCACGAAGGAGGCCCTGGCGGCCGATATGGTGAAGCTATTTGCCATCTTCGACCTTGCTGCGCGCGTTGTACAGCGCAAAACAAGCTTTGTCACGTACTTTAAAAGCAGTAGTGAAATCGGGGACGTGCTGAACATTATCGGCGCGAGAACGTCTTATATGGATCTGATGAACGTTTGTATTATGAAGGAAACCCGCAATAATGTAAACCGCAAGGTAAATTGCGAAACGGCGAATATGGATAAAACGATTAATGCGGCCATGGAGCAAATACGTGCCATTCACAGGCTGCAAAAATCGGGGCGATTTGAAAGCCTGCCGCTACACCTGCAGGAAACGGGGCTTGCACGGCTTTCCGCGCCGGAGGCTTCCATGACAGAGCTTGGGCAGATGATGAAGGTCAGCAAAAGCGGCATCAATCATCGGATGCGGCGGCTGATGCAGATGGCAGAAGATAGGAAGGGATGAAAGAATATGAAAAACCGCATGCCTTTACAAGTGATTAGTATTTTGCTTATTCTGATTTTGGCGGGCTGTGCGCCTACCCCTGAAAAAAGCGGTTCCATGCCGGAATCCCAGCAGTTAGGGGATATAACGCTTGCCATGCATACGCCTACAACCTTGCATCCGTTAAAGACAAAGCTTGCCTCCAATGTCTTGGTGTTTGACCTTCTGTATGACAGCCTGGTGTATGTGGATCAGGCACTTCGGCCCGTGCCGTATCTTTTGGAAAGCTGCACCATATCGCCGGACGGTATGACGATTGACTGCAAACTGCACGATCAAGTGCAGTGGCATGACGGCGCGGCGTTTACGGCAACCGATGTGGCGCATACGGTGAATACCATTCGGGAAATCGGCCCGGAGGGCATTTATTATGACCGCCTTACGTATATTGCCGGTGTGGATGTGAAGGACATGCTCCACTTTGCCATTCGGCTGACGAAACCGCATGTTACAGTCCTAAACCTTTTGGATTTCCCGATTATTCCCTGCCATCGCAACGATTTGGACACCACGATGGTGGGCACAGGACAGTACAAACTCGAAAGCTTTACCCAGCAAAAAGGGATAATGTTTGTGCGAAATGAGGACTGGAAGCTTTCCGCACCGCCGGTAAGCGAGCATATTTACGTTTCTTTTATGGGCGAAACGGCGGATGAGGCGAATATGGTGCGCATCGGCGAGGTAACAGCAGTTACGGCCTCCCTGAAAAGCATCGGCGGATTAGGGATCGGCGAAAATATGAAGATTACAAAATATCCCACGCTGGAGTATGAATACATTGGATTCAATATGTCCAATCCCCTTCTGGCTTCCTATCGGGTGCGCTATGCGGTTTCCTATGCCCTGCGGCGCGAAAAGCTGATAGAAGCCGGTTTTCTCGGCTATGGTACGCCGGTCTGCGTGCCCGTGCCGCCTTCCTCCTATTTGTATATCGGGGACGAGGATAAGAAACAATATGACGGGGAAAAGGTAAAATCCCTTCTTTATGAGGAGGGATTCGGTGATACGAATGGCATCATGACGCGCATGGGAGAAAACGGCAGTGCGCAGGAATTGCGCCTGACGCTTCTTGTAAATGAAGAAAACGAATATCGGCAAAAGTATGCGGCGCTTGCGGCCGAACAGCTTTCTGCCGTTGGGATGATGGTGACGGTAGTCACGGTGCCATGGGAAGAGTATTTGCGCCGCTTAAGTGCGGGGGAATATGACATGTACGCCGGCGGATGCCGTCTGTCCCAGGATCTTTGCTACGATTTTCTGTGGGGAGAGGAGGCAACTGTTTTAAGCGGCTATGTGTCCGAGGAAATGACGGCGGCCATGCAGGCGCTCGGTACGCCGCGCACAGATGAAGGCATTTTAAATGCTTATATCAATTTTGAAAATGTATTTTTACGCGATTTGCCTATTGTCGGCATCTGCTTTTTAGACGGTGCCTTTGTGCATACCGCACGCCTGACCGGCGTGGAAAACCTATCGGTTTCCAAGATATACCGGAACATCGGCCAATGGAGTACGAAATGATGGGTTAGCTGCCCCAAATTTCCATTGCAATCGCCATAGGAAAGTGATAGAATGAGGACAGAAACCTTAAAGGAGGTATTTCTCATGAAGAAAAAACTATCGTTATCCATTGCGGCGTGCATGGCCTCTCTTTTGGTGACCGGCGCGCAGGCGAACATCTCTGTCGAGCTGAACGATAAGCCTTTGAACTTTGACGTACAGCCGACTATAATCGGCAACCGTACCATGGTGCCCTTCCGTGCCATATTGGAAGCGGTGGGTGCAGATGTACAGTGGGACAGCCAAACCAAGCAGGTTTGTGCGATAAAAGACGGTAAAAAGGTTTGTATGACCATTGGTGTACCCTCCGTTGTAGCAAACGGAGAGGAACAAAAAATAGATGTGGCGCCTGTTATCGTGAATAACAGAACGCTTGTTCCCCTCCGCGCACTCTCCGAAGCTTTGGGATTGCAGGTCGAATGGGATGAAAAGACCAATACGGTGGAGATCAATACCTGCCCGGACGGCAACTGTGACACTGAAAGCACCTGCCCGGACGGCAACTGTGACACACCGGTAAAAGAAGAAACCGAAAAGCCGGCAGACAGTGAGGAAAAAACGGAAGAAAGTGATGAAAAACGGGTACTGACACTGGTAAACCAGTACCGCGCCGAAGCCGGACTTGCACCGCTTGTATGGGATGATACCCTTGCAAAGGTTGCCGCAAGCCACAGCAAAGACATGGCGAATCGAAACTATTTTTCCCACACAACACCGGAAGGATTGTCACCTTTTGACAGAATGGAGAAAATGGGCGTTACGTATAGGACGGCCGGCGAGAACATTGCCGCAGGCATGAGAACACCGGAAGACGTTATGGAACAGTGGATGAATTCGCCGGGACATTACGCAAACATTATGAATGCGAACTATAAACGGCTGGGCGTTGGCATAGCGAAGGGCGGCAGTTACGGCGTGTATTGGACGCAGAATTTCGCGGGATAAGTTTCCGGTTCAAAAGGCCTTACATTTATAGGATAAAACAATATTTTATTTCTGCTTGTCCCCAAAAAGCAGAAAAACAGCGCGGCGGCTGTATGGCAGCTGCGCTGTTTGTATTCTTATGCGCATATTCAAGACATTTTTTCATAGACTTCGTCAATCAGAAGCGAAGCAGGATCTCCGGCCGCCGCTGTCGTAGCGAGCTCGTCACAGCGATTGTTTTTCGCATTCTCCGCATGCCCTTTCACCCAAACGCAGGAAAGCGTATGCGGTTCTTTCGCATCCAAAAGCCGTGCCCATAAATCCGGATTCAGCGCCTGGCCACCCTTGCGTTTCCAGCCGTTTTTACGCCAATTTTCTGCCCAGCCTAACCGAATGGCATCCACAACATACTTGGAATCGGAATAAAGCGTTACGTTGCAAGGCTCTTTGAGTGCCTCCAATGCGATAATAACGGCTAAAAGCTCCATGCGGTTATTGGTGGTTTTCCGAAACCCGCAGGAAAACTCTTTTTCCCGGCCGGCATAGGAGAGAATAATGCCAAAACCGCCTGGGCCTGGGTTGCCGCTGCAAGCGCCGTCTGTATAGATAAGAACGTCCTTCATAACTATCCTTTCTGCCGATTAATCAGGCTTGTGTGCCAGCGTGTATTCAATCGAATCCACAAGCGCAGCCAGGGATGCTTCGATAATATCCTTGGATACACCTACCGTTGTCCACGATTTTTCCGTATCGGCGGATTCCATTAAAACACGCGTCAAAGAACCGGTTGCCTCACTATTTAAAATACGCACCTTATAGTCTGTCAGCCGTACGTTGCTAAGGGAAGGAAAGAACGGCTCCAGGGCCTTGCGAAGTGCAATATCGACGGCATGCACAGGGCCGTCCGCATCCGCGGCGGTAATTTCCTCCCGCCCGTCTACGTTGACTTTGATCAAAACGGAGGAGTAGCTGCTCTCTCTGCCGCGGTCATGCTCATTGAAAAGGCGGCAAAGCACAATCGAAAAATGCGGGTGGTATAGCCCAAGCTCGCGCCGTACCACAAGTTCAAAGGAGGCATCTGCCCCATCAAACTGGTACCCCTCATATTCAAGCGTCTTTAGCCGGGACAGGATGCGTTCCACTGCGGCATCGTCCCGCGGTACACCCGGCAGAATCCGTTCTAAGACATGACAGACCGCACTGCGTCCGGCAATATCCGAAACAAGGAGGTGCCGGCGGTTGCCGACGGCCTCCGGCGGAATATGTTCAAAGCTTTCGTTATTTTTTATCACCCCGTCAATATGCATTCCGGCCTTGTGGGAAAAGGCCTCCGCGCTGACATAAGGAAGATTGCGTACAGAAATATTTGAGATGTCGGCTACTGCGCGGCTGATAGGCGTAAGCTTGCGCATGTTTTCTGCGGGAATCATGGAATACCCACGCTTTAACTGCAAATTGGCGATCACCGTAGCTAAATTGGCGTTGCCGCACCGTTCCCCCACGCCGTTAATCGTGCCCTGCACATGCCTGGCACCGGCCGCTGCGGCCAAAACTGTGTTGGAAACGGCAAAGCCGCTGTCATTGTGTGCATGAATCCCAATGGTACTTTGCATTTTTTCAGCGACAAGGCTTGTAATCTGAAAAATCTCATCCGGGAAGCAGCCGCCGCAGGTATCGCACAAAACTAACGTGTCTGCACCGGCGGCCTCTGCGGCAGACAAAACGGCAATGGCATAGGCCGGATTTTTCTTATAGCCGTCAAAAAAGTGCTCCGCATCAAAAATAACGCGCATATCGTGCGCACGTAAAAATCGAATACTGTCACCAATTATGGAAAGGTTTTCCTCTAAGGAGGTTTTTAATACATCCGTCACATGTAAATCCCATGCTTTGCCAAACAAGACGGCATCACGCGCGCCGCAGTTTGCCATGGCGAGGAGCGCTTCATCGTTGGCCGCCGCAGTGCCGGGATGGCAGGTGCTGCCAAAAACAGCAATGTGTGCATGCTGCAGAGAAAGCGAGGGCAAAGCCTCAAAAAAAGCCGCATTTTTAGAGTTGTAGGCCGGGTTCCCGACCTCAATCAGGTCAACCCCCAGCATATCTAATAAATGTGCAATTTTCAGCTTATCGGCATTGGAAAAGGAAACGCGGCTGCTGCCTGCACCATCACGTAAAGTTGTATCCAGCGTTGTAATTTTCATTGCTTTCCTCCTTTGCAAACACGGTATAATCCATTGCGCCCAGCGATAGTTTTTTCATCGGTAAGTCCAGCTCTGCCTGTGCATTGCCTGCATTGAGCGCGACGATGGTATTGCCGCGGCAAAAGGCGATTGCTCGGCCGGCGGCATAAAGAAAGGAAAAGCTTTCCTTTGTAAAATCCGGCTCGTTTTGCCGAAGTGCCAAAAGCGATTGATAAATGGAGAAAACAGCATCGTCTTCCTGTCCCCAAGGGTAACACCCACGATTAAAGGGGTCGCCATACCCTTCCATGCCTACTTCATCTCCATAATACAGGCAAGGAACGCCGGGCAACGTCAGCTGCAGCAGTAAGGCAAGCGGCAATCGCTGCATCGCGATTGCGCGGTTTTCCGGCGGCAGACGGTATGTGCTTTGTGCGGCGCGGTCCGGTAACGTGGGCGCATTTCCCAAAACGGTAAGGAGCCGCGGCACGTCATGGCAGGATAAAAAGTTCAGTGTACTGTAAAAGACCATCGGCGGATAGTTTTCCGCAAGGCTCATCACCCGTCTTTGAAAATCCACGGCATCTATACGACCACAAATAAAGTCCAAAATGCTGTTTCGGAGCGGATAATTCATAACGCTATCCAGCTGTGCGCCTGTAAGATACCGCCGCTTTGCGCCGTAGCTTTCCTTGTTGGAGGCATCTTCCCAAACCTCGCCGATAATGACGGCATCGGGGTTTTCCTCCTTGACGACCTCACGCAATGTGTCCAGAAAAACGTCCGGCAATTCGTCGGCAACATCCAGCCGCCAACCCGCTGCGCCGGCGCGGAGCCATTGCCGCACCACAGAATCTTTATTCCGAAGCATAAAGTCAAGGTATGAGGGTTCCGTTTCGCGTACATTCGGCAAAGAAGGAATCCCCCACCAACAGTCATACCCGACCGCACTGTCATTAAAGCTATACCAGGCGCGATAAGGAGAATTTTCGTCCGATAGCGCGGCCTGGAAGTAGGGGCTGTCACTGCCCGTATGGCTGAACACCCCATCCAGAATAAGAGAAATGCCTACTTTTTTGGCTTCCGCAGCCAGCGCCCGGAAGGCAGCATCGCCGCCAAAATGTGCGGCAATATGGCGATAGTCCCGGGTATTGTAGCCATGGTTGGAGGAGGAATCAAAAATGGGATTCAAATAAAGGTACGTAATTCCTAAATCCGCAAGGTACGGAAGCTTTTCAAGAATGCCGTACAGCGTGCCGCCAAAAAAGTCCCCGGAGGTATATGTGCCGCCAAACTGTTCTGCGCAAAAAAAGGGCGTTTCCCCCCATGCACGCGGAATGCCGACAGAAACGGCCTCGCCGCCACGGCGAAAGCGGTCAGGAAATATCTGATACACAATCCCTTTTGAAAACGCGGCAGGGCAGCGAAAAGACGGCGCGTACGCTGTAATTTGAAACTTATGTAAAGGCTCGCCTGCAGAGACATCGCCAAAGCCGCCGAGGCAAGCAGCATTATTGCCATAATACACCTGCTCCCCGTCCCCATTCACCAGAAAATAGTAGAATAGGGTTGCAGAAACCGATAGGGTGCATACATACATCCGGCCGCCGCACATATCAAAGTCAAATCGCATGGGAACAGCTTCTCCCAAAGAGGTAAATAGCGTTACAGCCGCAGGAAGATTGGCGGACTGCACGAAAAGGCGCAGTGTGACCCGGCTTCCCTGGGGCACAGCGCCAAACGGGGTACGATATAGGCTGTTTTGTGAATTATGTTCGATAAACAAAGTATTATTTCAACTCCGAAATCAATTTTTCTATACTTTGCGCCGTGTCAACCTCGCCCATCGTGGAGAAGTTGACAATCACGCGCGTTTCTGCCGCAATACGGAGGGCGGAAATGTCAGCCTTTGCATTTTCAGAAAGCGCAAATTCGCGCGTGGTTTCCTCTTCTTGCACCGTAATGGTATCCGCAGAAATCGATTGCACCGTGCCGCGAAACCGTGTGTTTTCCGGTGCGGCAGTGGCCAGTGACTGCGTGGGCAGGGGTGTGGACGCCGGTGCATTCGTAGGCACTTTTCGGGCGCACCCGCTCAGCATAAGGGAGCAAAGCAAAAGCCAGGCGCCAATTTTTATCATTTGCATGAAACCAGTCCTTTCAAAGCTAAATATGTTTACGCATGTTATCCAGTGCATTTTTTTCAAGCCGGGACACCTGGGCTTGCGAAATACCGATTTCGTCTGCAACCTCCATTTGGGTTCTGCCTTGAAAAAAGCGAAGCCGTACAATCAGCTTTTCGCGATCGGAAAGCCGCTTCATGGCCTCCCGAAGGGAGATTTCTTCAATCCAGTTTTCGTCCGTATTCTTATTATCACTGACTTGATCCATTACATAAATCGCATCTCCTCCATCGTGATACACCGGCTCAAAAAGAGAGATAGGATCTAAAATTGCATCCAGTGCCATAGTAACCTCACTTTTGGTGGTGCCAAGTTCCTTTGCAATATCCTCTAAAGAAGGCTCACGCGTACCGGAAAGCTTTTCCTTCACGGCTAAAGCGCGATAGGCCGTATCTCGCAAGGAACGGCTGACACGAATGGCGTTGTTATCCCGCAAATATCGCCTGATTTCACCTATTATCATTGGCATGAACGCAGGAAGGTGAAAAACAATGCGGGAGCAGGGCATGATGCAGAATCTATTCATCTGCCTGCATTTGCATCTCGTAAAATTGCTGTTTGGTTAAAAGTACCTGCCGGGGCTTACTGCCCTCGTGCGGACCGATGACACCGCGAAGCTCCATTTGGTCAATGATGCGTCCGGCGCGGCTGTACCCCACCTTAAAACGGCGCTGAATCATGGAAACGGAAGCCTGTCCGCTATCCACAACCAGCTCAATGGCTTGCGTTAAAAGCGGATCCGAATCGCCGGCATCCTCTTCCTCGGGGCGATCCTCACTTTCAAGGCGCTCTAAAATATCCACATTATATTCGACTTCCGCATCTCCTTTGACAAATTCGACAATGCGTTCCACCTCGGCATCGGAAACGAATGCACCCTGCAGGCGCACCGGCTTTGCCGCGCCAAAGGGCAGATACAGCATATCGCCACGCCCTAAGAGCTTTTCGGCACCCATCATATCCAAAATAGTGCGGCTATCAATCTGGCTCGAAACCGCAAAGGCAATGCGGGAAGGTACGTTGGCCTTTATGAGGCCGGTAATTACGTCCACACTGGGGCGCTGGGTGGCAATCACTAAATGCATGCCTGCTGCACGACCCATTTGTGCAAGACGGCAAATGGCGTCTTCTACCTCGTGGGGGGCGGCCATCATAAGGTCAGCCAGCTCGTCCACAATAATGACAATTTTTTCAATGGTTTTGCAGCCTTCCTCTTTCATGAGTTCGTTATAGTGCGAAATTTCACGCACATTGCATTCTGCAAACAGCTTGTACCGCCGCAGCATTTCGGTTACCGCCCAGTTGAGTGCACCGGCAGCTTTGCGCGGCTCGGTCACAACCGGAATCATCAAATGGGGAATCCCATTGTAAACGCCAAGCTCTACCACCTTCGGGTCAATCATCAAAAGACGAACTTCATCCGGACTGGCCTTGTAAATCAAGCTCGAAATCAGGGAGTTAATGCAAACACTCTTACCGGAACCGGTCGCACCGGCAATCAGAAGATGGGGCATTTTCGCAACATCGGCGACATTGGTTTTGCCGGAAATATCTTTTCCCAATGCAAAGGCGGTTTTGGAGGGGAAATCACGAAATTCTGCGGATTCCAGCACCTCACGAAGAGAAACGGTCGCAATATTTTTATTCGGGATTTCAATGCCGACCGCGGCTTTGCCGGGGATCGGGGCTTCGATACGAACGCCGAATGCGGCGAGATTCAGTGCAATATCATCAGCCAAATTGACGATTTTGCTGACCTTTACACCGGCGCTTGGCTGCAGCTCAAACCGGGTTACGCTCGGCCCGCGGGTGACCTCCAGTACCTTGGCTTCTACGCCGAAGCTTTTTAGGGTTTCCACCAGTTTTTTTGCACTTTCGCGCAAATCCTCCAGCGGGGCGGCAGCCTTAGATTTATGCTGTTCCAAAAGATCCAGGCTCGGATAAATATATTCCCGCGGCGGCTGATTCTGGGTCATTTCCGCTTCAATATCTGCAACCGCAATGGCTTTCTCTGCCTCATCCTCCGCTTCCGCAGATGCCTTGGGAGCATCTATGGGCGCCTTTGGCGCGGCGGCTTCCTCTGTTGCTGCAGACGGTGCCGGATTGTCTCCCCCTGCATTTTCTAAAGAAAGCTGGTCATGCGTAAAAATCTTTATGGAATCAAAGTCAAACGGTTCCTCCGCTTCTGTCGGTGCCGTCGGCTCCGGCATAGGTGCAATGACTTCATTTTTCACTTTCTTTTCCGGCTGGAAGACCGGTTCTTTCGGCCCTTCCTTCGCCGGTTTCTCCTTCTTTGCCGGGCGGCATGCACGCAGCGATTCAATCAAATTGCGCAAAGAAATGCCGAAAACAATCATAATGATCGGCACCATAAGGCCGATTAGAATGACGCAGGAAATGGCACGCCCGGATAATTTATACAAAAAGGTGGCAAGCAGGCCACCAAAAACACCGCCGCCAAAATGCATGGCATAATAGGCCGCAAAGTCCCACTCCAGTGTGCCGGTAAAAAGATGCACAAGGGCACTGACAAGGAGCAAAAATAAAAAGGTCAGCACATAGCCGCGTCGATAAGGCGCAAAACTTTGCTGCACCAAAAGATGCACGCCCAGAACCTGAATATACAGCGGCAGGACATAGCCTACAATACCCATAAGGCCTAAAGTGAGTGTATGAAATGCATACCCCAGCGGAGAGGTTCTGGCATTGGTGTAAAGGCAAAGTGCCATAATAATGCCGACGGCAATGCAAATAACTGCCCAAAGCTCCTGGGATATGGTTGTTTTTTGTTTTTTTGCATCCTTTGCAGGAATCCGTTTACGAGTTGCCATGGAGTGAGCCTCCTAAAAGATATAAAGTAAGATCGCGGCAACGCCGGCCGCTACACAATAGTAGGAAAAGTAATAGAACTTGCTTTTTTGCACAAGGTGCAAGAGCCAGCGAATCGCAAAAAAGCCGGAAATCGCGGCAACAGCCATGCCACAAAGGGCAGGTAGAACCGGTACGCCGGCGGCTTCGCCGGAAAAAACGTCAACCGCATCCAAAAGGGCAGCACCGAGCACAGCGGGAATGGACAAAATAAAGGAAAACTTTACAGCAAATTCACGAGAATATCCCATGCAACGCGCACCGCTGATCGTCGAGCCGCTGCGGCTTAAGCCGGGCAAGAGTGCCAACGCCTGAAACAGACCCACCACTAAGGAAGAGGAATAGGGCGCATTTTCCATTGTGCGTTTGCCGTCGGCAAGCTTATCGCTCAGCCAGAGCAAGAGGGCGGTCACAAAAAGCGCAATGCCGACGAAATATAACGGCAGCTCTGCAATGGCATCCTCAAAAAGAATGCCTAAAATGCCGGCCGGAATCGAACCGATAATGACCATGAGCACAAAGCGGCGGTACGGTGTTTTAAAATCCGGCTTGCCGCGCAGGAGGTCATAAAGCATGCAGAAAAATTCACGAATCAGACACCAAATGTCTTTGTAGTAAACAAAAAAAACGGCTAATAACGTACCAACATGTAAAAGAATATCCAAGGACAAAGAAGCCTTTATGGCATCCGCTCCTAAAATTTCTTTAAAAATCTGCAGGTGGCCGGAGGATGAAACCGGCAAAAACTCTGTAAGCCCCTGCACAAGGCCTAATAAAATGGATTGTATGTAATTCATAGATGTGTCCCCCATTCTCTATCATGCTATTCTTTTATTCTATCGGAAGTAATAAGGCTTGCTTTGCAAGAGTTACAGAGAATATTCCACCATAAGTAAAAATGCTTGCTCGCAAGGGCGTTTTTACGAAGCCGTCAATATCACTGTTCGTGCAAAGCACGAGAGGGCAACGCCCAAAGGCTTGCTATGCAAGAGTTACAGAGAATATTTCACCATAAGTAAAAATGCTTGCTCGCAAGGGCATTTTTACGAAGCCGTCAATATCACTGTTCGTGCAAAGCACGAGAGGGCAACGCCCAAAGGCTTGCTTTGCAAGACTTACAGTGAATATTATACCATACATTTAAAAAAAATGCCAGTTTTTTTTAAAGAAAGAAAGGGTTTTCCAAAATTGGGAGATTTCACCTCTGATTTTTCATTCAGAAAATGTGCAAAAGCCTGTCCGGTGTGAAAAAAAGGAATTTGCAAAGAAAGTGTCTGTATAAAAGAACACCCTTCCAACGCTGTTCCTGCCGGAAGCGTTGGAAGGGTGCAATGCGTACCGTTTCTATTTATCCGATAGGCGGCACCGGGGTAGGACGCTCTGTATCCCAAACCGCCGATACCTCGAACAAATCATTTACCATTTCAGGGGCGTAGTACATGCGGTATCCGTCCAGATTCCGCCGTCCCTGCCGGAGATACCCATCCCGTAGCTGTACCCAATACGGATGCGCATCCACGTTACAAAAATAGCAAAAACCAAGGCTTTTCAAATACTCGTATTTTTCTCCGGCATACTCTTCGATGCCGGCAATATCCTCGCCATGGGCATAGATGAGAATGTTGGTATCGCCCAGAATGGGGCGTACCTCACTTTCCCATTTTTGCGCATCTGTCCGCAGGGTTTCGACATCAATGGAGCCGTACAGCCGATGCCCCCAACTATGGCTGGCAAAAACCCAGCCCAGCTCTCGCATGCGGTCCGCCACGGCCTTCGCCTTCGGCACATCTTCCGGGTTATAGTCTTCGCCGGAAGGGCATGTGCGATAGCCCAACACGCCGTCATATCCGGTAATAGCAAGCGTTGCCCGTGCACCGCGGTACGAAAAATCAGGATGCGCTTTGATAAAGGTTTCCAAAAGCGGAACAAGGTCAAAATCGCCCCGAACGACGCTGCCATCGTCCTCCACATATTCGCAGGTGGGGTATCCGTCCTCGCCAATCACCAACCGCGAAGCAAAGCCGTCTCCGGTCATATACCGATAGTAGCTAACGTCATCCTGCGACATGACAAACGGTTTTTTCCCTGGCGGCAATAAGATTTGCTGTGCCTGCATTTTACTTGACCCATCCTCTGCCACAACCGGAACTGCCATGTCAGACAGATTGACAAGAACATAGCCGCGGGCGTGCATTTCCGCAATGATTTTATTAAATTCGCTGATAGTGGTCATATACTGGTTATAACCGTCCTGCGTATATTCTCCGTCAAAGCATTTTGCATTATCCTTAATGAGTGTATGAAAGAAAACATGTGTAACCTCAGAGATATTAGCAGGTACAAGCGTCGCTTTTACAGCTTCATACCGAGAAATCGCATCCGTCAGCGCAGGCTCATTTGCATAATTTTCACAAGCCTTGATTTTAGCAATGGCGGCATCATAATCATAGCCTGCAGCGAGAAGATCTGCCTCATAAACCACCGTTTCTACAGAAAGAACAGGAGGTTGGCTTTGTGCATCCTTTTTTGTGAACAGGTGCACAAGGCCGCGAACACCAAAGAATATTCCGACTAAAAGGAGAAGGACAATCGAAAAGAATACGCAATAAAAAATCCGTTCCTGGCGTTTGCGTTTTCTTCTACGTTCGTCTATGCGAGCTTGTCGTGCATCCATAAAAATACCTCCTTATACTGAAAAAAGGGTGGAAATGGTGATACACCGTCCCCAACCCTTTATAGTATGCGCAAAATCAGTTAATAATTGTCATTTCCGTTTCTTTGTCAAACAGATGCAACTTGTTCGGATCAATAGCAACTGTAATCGTTTCATCCAGTTTAGCAGTAGAACGGCGATTTACCTTAGCAACAAATGAGGTTTTATCCATAAGGAGATACAGATATGTTTCTGCACCCATCATTTCGGTGTTATCAACATGCATAGAAACAAGGCTATTGGGCATGGTGGAAATATGGGCTTCATCATCATAAATACATTCCGGACGAATACCTACGATAACAGTTTTGCCGAAATAGCTCTCTTTACCTTCCAAAAGCTTTGCTTTGCCTTCCGGCAATACAATTTTGTTGTTACCGAAACGAAGAGAAACTTCATCCCCATTCTTTTCAAGTGTAGCATCAAAGAAGTTCATCTGCGGGCTGCCGATAAAGCCTGCAACGAATACGTTTACAGGTGTATCGTAAAGCTCCTGCGGCGTTGCAACCTGCTGAACAAAACCATCCTTCATAACAACGATACGAGAACCCATTGTCATCGCTTCTGTCTGGTCATGCGTAACGTAGATAAAAGTGGTCTGCAAACGGCGATGCAGTTTACCGATTTCGGAACGCATCTGCACACGCAGCTTCGCATCAAGGTTAGAAAGCGGTTCGTCCATAAGGAAGACCTTCGGCTCACGAACAATAGCACGGCCCAGCGCAACTCTCTGGCGCTGACCGCCGGACAAAGCCTTCGGCTTTCTATCCAAAAGATGTTCAATATCAAGAATTCTTGCTGCTTCTTCTACGCGACGCTTAATTTCGTCCTTCGGGGTTTTGCGAAGACGAAGCGCAAAAGCCATATTTTCAAAAACAGTCATATGCGGATATAAAGCATAGTTCTGGAAAACCATAGCAATATCTCTATCCTTAGGGGCAACTTCATTTACCAAAGTGTCGCCTATGTAAACTTCGCCTTCCGAGATTTCTTCCAAACCGGCGATCATACGGAGCGTAGTAGATTTACCACAGCCGGAAGGACCGACCAGAATCAAAAACTCTTTATCTTCAATTTCAAGATTTACATCACTTACTGCAGTAACCCCGCCGGCATAACGCTTATATACCCCTCTAAGACTTAAACTAGCCATTTTCAGCATCCCTTTCTTCATAACGAGGCCAATCCAAACCTCTATCTTGTTTTTAATAGTATATCATAAAGTGACTCTTTTGAATAGTGGCGATTTCACTAAATTATTTTCAAGAAATTTATTACATTTGCATAGAAGGAGAACGTTTCTGCAGCCCGTACATAAAGCCGGTGAGGCCGGGTGTCATAATATCTCCGCCAATAATGCGCCCCTTGTACCAGAAAACGTGTGCATAGACAATCTGCGGGTCGTCCGGACGATTGAAAACCCTGCAAGTGATGCGGGAGACGGTTTTGCCGGCATAGGGCGCAAGGTCATACCCACAGCTTTTCTGCAGGTCATTATAGGCCATATTGGCCGCATCCGTAAAATCGGGAAGAATGATTTTCTCCGATGCTAAGATGCCGTTGGGTTCCCAACCGGCGTGCCGCAGAAAGCGGACTGTGCGTGTGGAGACATCGCCAACAAAAACATAAGAAACAAAGAAAAAGCCGAAAGCCAAAATAAGGACAAGAATAAAGTTTCGCATAAATCATCCCCTCCACTATTCTATGTGCGGTGGAGGGGAAATAGAAACAGTTTTATTTACAGAAGGGTGCGCCGCAGTTCTTCGTCGGATAACGGCGAGAGGAGTGCCGGCGGCACATCCAAAACGGTTTTGCAGCCGGTTTCGCCGGCACGGCGCATGCGAATGAGCGCTCTTGTATAGGCTACGAGGACAGAAGCGGTAAAGGACGGATTGGAAGCAAGCTTTAAGGAATACGAAATGGTATGTGAAGTGCCGTCTAGTGTTTTACCGGTGCGAATCACAAAGCCGCCATGCGGCAGACCGCTATGGTCACGTGCCATTTCTTCTGCAGAAATGAATTCTACCGTTGTATCGTACTCTGCAAAATAATTCGGCATTTCGCAGATTTCTTTTTCGATTTTTGCTTTGTCTGCATCTTCTGCGGCAACCACATAACAATACCGGGTATGCTTTTGCCGTGTGGTCAGAGAAGGTGTTTCTCCGTTTTGAACGGCGTGTAATGCCTCCGGTACCGGAATCGTGTACTGGCGGGCATCCAAAACACCGGCAATGCGTCGTACCGCATCAGAATGCCCCTGGCTCACGCCCTTGCCCCAAAAAGTATAGTCCGTGCCCTCCGGCAAAATAGCAGAGGCATACGCGCGGTTTAAAGAGAACAGGCCAGGATCCCAACCGGCAGAAATTAAGGCAATGCTGCCGTTTTCGATGGCCGCGTTATGCACAGCGGTAAAATGGGCAGGAATGTTTGCGTGGGTATCAAAGCTGTCCACCACCGTAAAGTCCTTTACCAATGCCGGGGTTTGTACCGGCAAGTCGGTTGCGCTGCCGCCGCAAAGAATCAAGGCATCGACTTTATCTTTAAAGTCCAGCACCTGATCTGCCGGATGCACCGGTACGTCGGCCTCTATGGAAGCCGGATCACGACGTGTAAAAATAAAGGTAGGTTCCATATCCGGCGCAGCTTTGAGTGCCGTAACAACACCGCGCCCTAAGTTTCCATACCCATATACACCGATTTTAAACATGTTCATCAACCTTTCTATCCTTTAATATAGGAAATTGCGCCAATAAAATAGCAGCAAACATAATGATACAGCCAAATAACTCGCGCAAGGAAAACCGCTCCTGCAAAAAAATAACGCCGCCAATAAAAGCAAAGACCGATTCCAGACTGCACAAAAGGGCGGCCATGGCAGGGGATGTATCGCGCTGCGCAACGATTTGCAGGGTATATGCCACTGCACAGGAAAAAATACCAATATATAGAATTGGCAAAGCTGCTTGCCAAATCTGGGAAAGCTGGGGCTTTTCATTAAAGACCATGCCAATCAGGGATAAGATGCCGCAAACAAAAAATTGCAGGCAGGACATGCGGATGCAATCCACCCGCGGCGCAAAATGATCAATTACCAGAATATGCATGGCAAAGCATACGGCACAAAGGAGAAGATAAATATCCCCTATCTGCATCTGAAAGCCGTCACGCATGCACAAAAGGTACATGCCGACTGTGGCAAGCAGTACGCTGATCCAAACAGAAAGCCCTACGCGTTTTTTAAAGAAAACGCCGAGAAGCGGCACCATGATAATATAAAGCGCGGTAATAAAGCCTGCCTTGCCGGCAGTGGAACGCATCAGCCCAAGCTGCTGCACCATGGTAGCCCAAAAGAGCACAACGCCGCAGCAAATGCCGGCACCAATCGGCCAGGGGCCTTGTTTGCCGGGTTGCCGCTTGTCCAAAAACCGAACAACCGGCAAAAGGACAAGACCGCCGATGATACAGCGGATGCCGTTTAAGGTAAAGGGGCCGACCAGGCTGAGGCCTTCGCTTTGTGCGACAAAGGCCATGCCCCATATGAAAGCTGCACCGAGAAGCATGCAATTTGCGCGAAACTGTTTATTTTTCATAGGAAAGCACCACCTGTGCAATCGTGTCCATTGCCTCATCCAGAAGGTCTTCCGTATGCGTAGCCATAAGGCTTGTACGAAGGAGACATTCTGTTGGTGCCGTGGCAGGTGGCAATACCGGGTTTACGAAAACACCTTTTTCATAGAGAACATGGTTAATCCGCAAGGTGTCCTCCGCATCGTATGTATAAATAGGCACAATAGGCGTTTTGGCCTCCTTAATGGTCAACCCGCGTTTTTTAAGGCCACTGCGCATGTAGTCCCCTAAAGCGGAGAGGCGCGCAACACGCTCCGGCTCTCTTTTAATGATGGATAAAGCGGCCATCGCGGTGGCACACATTGCCGGCGGTATGGAAGCACTGAAGATAAACGGACGGGAGTTATGCCGTGTGAAATCAATGATACGTTCGCTGGCAACCATATAACCGCCAAGGCTTGCAAGGGATTTCGAAAACGTACCCATAATGACGTCCACCTCATCGGTCAGGCCAAAGTGCGCGGCGGTACCGCGGCCACCTTCGCCCAAAACGCCAAAGCCGTGGGCATCATCCACCATAACAGCCGCATCATATTTCTTTGCAAGGGTAACAATGCCGGGTAAATCTGCAATGTCACCACTCATGCTAAAGACACCGTCTGTTACAATCAACTTGCCGGCATCCTCCGGGATTTGTGTCAGTCTTCTCTCTAAATCTGCCATGTCATTATGGCGATAGCGCAGCATTTTCCCATAGCTCAAGCGGCAGGCATCGTAAATGCTGGCGTGATTTTCACGATCACAAAGAATATAGTCATTCGGACCGACGATGGCACTGATAATGCCTAAGTTCGATTGGAAACCGGTCGAAAACGTCATCGCGGACTCCTTCCCGATATAGTCTGCAAGCGCTTCCTCCAGTTCAATATGTAAACGAAGGGTACCGTTTAGGAAACGGGAGCCGGAACAACCTGTCCCATATTTCTCCATAGCATGCACGGCCGCTTCAATGACTTCCGGATGCACAGTAAGACCCAGATAGTTGTTTGAGCCGAGCATAATCCGGCGATGACCTTCCATCGTAACGGTGATATCCTGTCGGGATTCCAGACAATGAAAATACGGGTAAATCCCTTTTTCGCGAAAGTCACGCGCAAGCGTAAACTTTTCGCATTTATCAAATAATGACATTATAATCACTCCTTATTGCACCATTATAGCATCTCTGCTTTTGTTCTGTCAATTCAAAATAGAAAAATTTGCAAACAATAAAGAAGAAATTCGGCAAGTAGAGGCTTTTTGTTTGACAAATTATGGAGTTATATGATATGATAATACAGATTAGTATACGAGGAGGATCGTCATGGCGGAAGTAAATCAAGCAGAAGATTTGAATGAGGTGCTGCGTGTTCGGCGCGAAAAACTGCGGGAATTGCAGGAAAATGGGCAGAATCCCTTTGAAGAGGTGCGTTTCCCGGTTCGTGATACGGCGGCACAGGTTAAAGATAATTTTGAAGCGTATGAAGGCAAAGCGGTAGTGATGGCCGGCCGACTCATGTCAAAACGTGTAATGGGCAAGGCTTCTTTTTGCGATTTGGCGGATAGGGATAGTCACATTCAGCTTTATGTTCGACGCGATGAGGTGGGTGATGACCCGTATCTCGCATTTAAAAAGTTCGATATTGGTGATATTGTCGGGATTCACGGCGAAGTGTTCCGTACCCATGCCGGGGAAATCTCGGTCAAGGTGACGCAGATTAAGCTGTTGGCAAAATCTTTGCGCCCGCTGCCGGAAAAATTTCATGGACTGAAGGATATGGATTTAAAGTATAGACAGCGGTATGTGGATTTAATCATCAATCCCGATGTACGCAATACGTTTGTAACCCGCAGCCGGATTGTACAGGAAATCCGCAATTATCTGAATAAGCAGGGGTATTTGGAGGTGGAAACACCGATTTTAAATACCATTCCCGGCGGCGCGGCGGCACGTCCTTTTATCACGCACCACAATACACTGGATATTGACATGTATCTTCGAATTGCAACCGAGCTGCACTTAAAGCGCCTGATTGTCGGCGGTTTGGAAAGAGTGTACGAAATCGGCCGTATTTTCCGGAATGAGGGGATGGACCCGAAGCATAATCCGGAATTTACTTCTATTGAATTATATGAAGCGTATGGCGATTATCACCGTATGATGGATATTACAGAGGATATGATTAAAACGGTTGCCCAAAATGTACTGGGCACACAAAAAGTGATGTATCAAGGAGAGGAAATTGACCTTTCCGGCAGTTGGGAACGCATCACCATGATCGATGCAATTAAAAAGTATGCCGGGGTGGACTTTGGCGAAACCAAGACCGATGCGGAAGCTGCTGCAATGGCAAAGAGCATAGGTCTTACGCCGGAAAAGGGAAAGGAAACCCGTGGAGAAATTATCAACCTTGCGTTTGAGGAAAAGGTAGAGGAACAGCTTGTACAGCCGACCTTTATTATGGATTACCCGGTAGAGGTTTCTCCGCTTGCAAAGCGTAAGGCGGATGACCCGGCAATGACCGAGCGGTTTGAAATCTTTATAACGAGAAGAGAGATGGGCAACGCCTTCTCCGAGCTCAATGACCCGATTGACCAAAAGGAACGCTTTATGCGCCAGGTGGCATTGCGCGCGGCCGGGGATGAAGAAGCGAATATGATGGATGATGACTTTATCAACGCATTGGAATATGGGATGCCGCCGACCGGCGGCCTCGGTATCGGTATCGACCGCCTGGTCATGCTGCTAACCGATTCTCCCTCCATTCGTGACGTGTTACTCTTCCCGACAATGAAACCGTTGGATAAATAATCCACCATATATGGTTTTGATAGGGTTATTTATAACAACATCTTGTGTTTTTGTAACAATGGAAATATAGATTTACCAAATTATTTACCAAAAAAATTATTTAAAAGCACACGATATAGTACGAAATAAGCACTATCTTTTACGGATAGTGCTTTTTCAATGTCCTGTTTTATTAAATTGAAGTGTCCACCTAATATTTTTGAAGTGTGCAAGTAGGTTTGTTTCTGCTATACTGTATGTAGTGAAACAATTTCACTACTTTAATTCTTTTATTGGAAACAAACACAAAACAACCACAACCAACCACACGAAGCAAGGAGCGGAAAACCGCTCTTTCTTTGTATCTAAAATAAAAATACCACCGTAGCAAATACATACTGCATACGGCGGTTATTATGTTCTGTTGGATTTATTAAATTCTGCTATTACCCTACGGACAGTATCAATTTGTGTTTCGTTAAGTGTTGATACATCAAGCGTTTTGCTTTTTTTAACTCCAAGCAAATAATCAGTTGTTACCTTGAAATAATCGGCAATTAGAATTAGCACATCAAATGTTGGATAGCCCATACCATTTTCATATTTACTAACAACGGCTTTTGATAAACCTAACTGAAAGCCTAACTCCTTTTGTGTCAAGTTATGGCTTTTTCGTAATTGTTTAAAAACTGTTCCAAAATTACATACATTCATTTAATCACCGCCTTTGTAATATAATATTATATACCAAAAGCGGTTTATGTTTCATAGACTATAGTCAACGATATATTGACTTTTGATATTTTGTATGGTATGATATAATAGTAAGTAATTTATAGAAAGCAAGGGATTTACCATGTCTATGGTGAAATGCGGAAGGTGTAAAAAAACATATAATAATGACGAAATATTTTTTGACGGTGAAGTACGCTGTCCGTTTTGTCATTCAAAATCCGTATACACCGCACCAAAAGAAAATGTAATGTTGAAACAATATAGGCAGGAACAAGAAGCAAAAAAATATAATGATTATAAATATACTTGTCCTATGTGTTCATCACACAACATTAAAAACATATCCAAATTAGAAAAGGCGTTTTCTTTTGGTTTATTCAGCTTTGCAAGTGATAAATTGG
>JAQXGO010000029.1 GCA_029006755.1 Clostridia bacterium
AACGAAGGAATATTTTGAGAATACAAATTCATCGGCGTATATTTGCGGCAGACCCGGTTTTTCAAAAGTCTAAAGGAGCCGTAGCAAAATGATGATTCAAAATCTTTTTGCTACGGCTCCTTTTGGGGCTGGAGAAAAATAGTGCGGAATGGACAAACTGCGCCAAAGCCGCAGGCTTTGGGTTCCCGAAGGCGTACACAGGTACGTCGAGAGGCGAAGTTTGTTCATAGCATAAAGCATTTATATTTTAAGGAATTCATTCTTTAGCGAATTTCCACCCTAACTTTTTGATTCTTATAAGGCTTATCCGCATCTTCTCTAGAATCGTATGCATTATGCGGTCTGTGCATTTTGCTACGGCTCCTTATCCATTACAAACAAATTTTATTTGGAGATGGAAAGAATTTTAAATTCTAACACGGCACCGGAAGGTACAGGCACCTTAACGGTTTCGCCCACCTTTGCGCCTAAAAGCCCTTTCCCTACGGGAGATTCATCAGAAATTCTGTTCTTGGAAGGATCTGCTTCGGTAGAGCCGACGATGGAATATTCAATCTCCTCGTCAAACTCAAAGTCCAAAACCTTGACCTTTGTACCAACACTCACCACGGTTGTATCGATATGTTCTTCATCAATGACCTTAGCATTTTTGAGCTTATTCTCGATTTCAACGATGCGATTTTCAATTTGGGCCTGCTCATTTTTTGCTTCGTCATACTCACTGTTTTCGGAAAGATCGCCATACGCACGCGCCTGCTTAATCTTTTCGGCAACTTCCTGTCTTTTGTATGTCTTTAAATATTCCAGCTCATCCTCCAGCTGTTTTAATCCATCAGCTGTCAGAATAGTTTGTTTCACTGCCATTATATTCACTCCTATTTTCATCCCAAACAACTTGTTTGTAATATTCATATATTATAGCATGGTTGTTTTATAAAGTCAAGCATTTTATTGTTTTTTCATGAAAGTTCCCTCCTGCATGCGTTTATTTTGTGTATTTCGACAAATAAATCGCCACATCGTCATGCGGAATCGCAAAATAGGTCAGGAGAGCATCTAAGCTTTCCGGCGTTTTTTCCTGCCAGAAGGGCAAGATGGCGGCGGGCGGGACAAAGGTTACAGCATGGGGACAGTTGTTTTGAAAATCCAGTGTGCACGCGGCAGGGGGAACGAAGCTTGCTCCGGGCAAAAGAAGGACTGTATCCACCGCAGCGGACAACTTTTCACGCACCGGTACCACAGCCCCTATGGTGGCGAGCAAATCATCTGCAATTTCGGCTTGCACTGACAAAGGGGCAACAATAAACGGAAAGCGAATACGCTCGGCAAAACGGCGTACAAGTGCTTTTGAATAATCCTCCCCAACCACAAGTGCTGCTTTTGCAGTAGAGGGAAGTGCATCTATATATTTTTCCGCTGCTAAAAGTCGAAGCTGCAGGCTATCCCCCGAAAGAGTGGGGATGCCGAGTTCTTTGGCCATTGCAGCATTTTGTGTGCAGTAACCCTTTGTATGTCTACGAAGTTTTTGGAGAAGCATCCACCGCCGGATCCCACGCAAGGCGAGGTTACAGCGAAAAATTGTGTAGCTTCGCCCAAGCTGTTCCCCCTGTTCTGCCGAATAGCGTTTTGCCTGTATAAAAACAGCAAGAGGTTTTGTAGATACGGTTCTTTGTGTGCTCATTTGCGGTGATGCCCCCAAAAGCAGGCACCTACATTCCGAAAAGCGGTAGAAAAACGCCAACTAAAACCATACCGCGGTCGATCACAGCGTTTTCCGGAGCAACGGCGCCCGGGGCATCGCCGATGATGGTTACGGCAACTGCAAAGGTATTCTTCCACTTCATCCAGCCAAGCACCGATACAAGGCCTCATATGAACACCTCCTATTTATCGGGGAATTAAAAGCTTTGTACCGGCCGGTACAGTGTCGCTTTCTTCAAGCCCGTTTGCTGCTGCAATTTTTGCTGTTGTCGTTCTATATTTTTTCGCAATATTCCAGAGAGAATCGCCATCTCCGACAAAGGCGATAACAACCGAAGGCCGTTTTTCTGCCGTATCTTCCTCAATGGTAATGTTTTCAATGGTTTCTACACTTTCCTCTGCACAAAGGCGCAGGCAAATATCCAGATTGATGCGTAAATCCACAGCACCGGAGGAAGAAAGGGAATAAAAGCAACCCAGGAGCGTTACGCGGCAACTTGGAATGGCAGTATCGTCTGCCTGGGTTCCCGCAGCAAACGTGAAGGGGACGGTATCGCGGTAGCAAAAGAGCGGCATGTCACTGTCATCGGTTAAATAAAGGACATACACTTCCGCCACGCCGGTGACCTCCACAGTACCGTTGTGAATTTCCACCGTTTTCACCTGCGGCCTGCCCACTACATTATAGACTTGTGCGATGGGCGGGCACTCCGAAGGCAAGGACAGACTTTTCTTTGCTGCAAGCTGCTCGCGGATGCTGTCAACAATGGCATCCGTACGGCAGGGACGGCGAGAAAGCTTTGTATCGTAATTCGGCGCATAGCAATCCTCTAAGATTTCCATTTCCACATTTTGTGTAGCTTCTCCGCGGAGCGTCATGGTGACTTCTGCACCGACATGCCGCGCGCCATCGCCTTCATCGTCAGTTTCATAATATATTTTATCAATATCATAATCCACTGTACAATCCATGCCCTCTGCCGCACCGGGCATATCGAGAATTTCCGTAAAAGGCAAATCATGCTCCATAAACTGCACAGAAGGGGAGGGGCCGGCAGATAAATACAAGGTCGCAAGCCGTATCACGCCTTTTGCTATGGCTTTATTCGTGATGACACGCACTTCCTGCCCCACAACCACTCCGTCCATTTTCAAAATTTCGCCTACGGCGGGTTTTTCTGCAGGCACTTCTAAGGTATCTGCTGCCGTTACGGTAAATTCCCCGTCCGACAGCGTGTTTTGCATATGGATTTTACGCATGCGCATTGCAAGTTCCGTATCAGCGGTGGCGCCGGTTACAAAATCGGTTTCCGCCTGCTTCCACTGATGGATCGTAAGATGCACGGTCGCTTTAATGGAAAGCTTTCTGGAATTTAAAAGCATGGATTCAATTCTAGAAAGCTCTGCCGAAACGGCACCGCGTAGATTTTCTGCATCGCCATCCGTGCTGCATACATCCTTAAAGGTCATTTCCGTATGGAGGCTGCGTACGGGGGCACCCATCTCATCCTCCTCCGGAATATACAGGACACAGAAGCTTGCAACGCCGGTGCAAACCAGTTTATCCCCCTGCCGCTCCCGGCCGGTGATGGTGGCTCTGCCGTCTATTTGCAGAATTTTTAAAATGTCCGGTGCTGTATCCGGGACAATCACGTCTCCCTGCACCGTGACATCCGAGGCCTTCTCCTGCATCGCTTCATTTACGCGCATGGCCTCCTTCAGTAGTGTTACCTCCATAGTAATTCCTCCCATTCCAAAATAAAAAAGGGATTTACACCTTTCTTTTTTTACTACATGTATATGACAGGCTATTTATTTTATGCCTTTTTTTGGTGCACATTTTCTGCACTGGTGAAAATGCAGTGCCTATGCTAAACTTGCAGGTGAAAGGAGGTGATACAATGCAAACAAGACGAAAGGCACGTCTCTCTCTTATGAGCGAGGCAGAATGCGCCCTCAGCCAAAAGTACCGCGAATTCTATCGCAGGGCTTACGAGGACAAGGCGAGACGCGGGATACCGGAACGGTATGCTTTATACGATGCCTATTGGGAGGGCGATGTCAATTTGCCGCAATCAGAAAACGATCCCGGTTCTAATACCAACATTATTCACGCCAATGTAGAAGGACAGGTTTCGATGCTGATTGAACAGAATATTGGCATTCAGCCGCGACCGGTTGCTCCGCAGGATGCGCCGTTTGCCGATACGGTCCGCGAAGTGCTTACCTTTATTAAGGATAAGAACAAAATGGTGCGCAAGCTGGATATGCATGAAAGACGACGGGAAAAATACGGCATCGGGATTTTGCGCGTATCCTTTGACCCCAACGCGTTGGGCGGAACAGGATTGCCGTTAATTGAGGCCTGCCATCCGCTCCATGTGTATGTGGACCCGGGGATTACGGATGTATATCGGCTGAACGAAGCGGCTTTCATCATTGAAACGATGACAAAGTCGATTCACTGGGCAAGAGAACAGTACGGCGATGTGGTTGCAGATGCCATTGAGCCGGGATACCGTCCCCTCTACGAGGAGGATCCGTCACGCCGTCCCGGGCAAGATGACACCTATTTACACATGCTGGTCTGGACACGAGACGGCGGAATCCTGCGATTGGTTGAAATGACCGGATGTGGCCTCATTTTATCCGACAGCTTCCGCCAAGGAAAGAAAAGCTTTTATCCCGGCGGAGCATACCCCTATTTCTTTACCCCTTTATACTGCCGCGAAGGCTCACTTTGGGGCAAAGGCGATGTAGAGCTTTTAATGCCCGTGCAGGACCTCATCAACGATTTGGATGATCAAATCCGTATCAATGCACGGCTGACCGGCAATCCCCAGCGCCTAATTGAAGTGGGGAGCGGCATTGATCTGGATGCGATGACCAATGAAGCGGGACTGAATATTCCCACCACGAGTATTCACGCAGTACGCAATTTAGAAGCACCGCCTCTGCCGAACTATATCTTGCAAAGACGTGACACGGCTTTGCGCTACGAATCCGGACGTGTAACCCGTTTTTCCGACCAGATGACCGGGGCAAAGCAAAACGGTGTCACCACTGCGGCAGAAGCCACCATTTTGCAGCAGGGTGGTCAATCCATTATTCAGTACAAAAAGCTGCTTTTACAAGAAACGCTTGCCGAAGTATTTGCCTATTGCCTTGCAATGGTACGTGAATATTGGACAGACGAGGTTGCCATTCGGCTTTCCGGACAGGAAAATGACTTTATTTTCTTCCGTGGGGACAGCCTGCGAAACATTCCTGCCGGAGGGGATCGAGTGAAGGATGCGGAATTTGACATTGTCGTTACCGTGGGTGCCGGCATGCCTTCCAACAAGGTGTCGGTATACCAGATGATGAGTGACCTTTGCGGGCGCGGCGTTATCAGCAGCACAGAACTGCGGGACTTTCTGACAGATTACATGGGGTTGCCACTCGCAGAGGGACAAGCACCACAAGAGGGATTCCCTTTGCAAGGCAAACAGACGGCCATGGAAGGGGCTGAGGCAGAAGGACTGTCCCCCGGCGGACACGTGATGCCGCGCAACAGCTGATAAATTCAGCAGATAGGAGAATGTTTATGCAGATTTACCTGCCGCAGGCCGTGGCAAAGCGCATGCGCCGCCACGCATACCTGCAAAGCATTGATTTGGAAAAACTACGCGATAATCCAGTCTGTCCCCGCTGCGAAAGAGCAGCACTACGGGATGTGGGCTGGAGTGAAAAACACATTGGGCATTGCCCCTATTGCGGGCATCGCGGCCCCATGCCGGTAACGGTAGGGGAATACGCACAAAAAGAGTTATATAAGTAGGAAAGGATGTTTTTATGGGAAAAGCAAAAAAGAAACAAGTTCTGTCACCGACACCGGTGGTGCGTGCTGCCATGCAGCCACAGGATGAAAAGGCACATGCGGAACTTGCGGAAGAATGGCTGGATGCCATGACAAAAGAAGAGGAGCCGAACCAGAAGGATTTGGCAAAGGAGGAGCCGGAAGAAAGGTCGAAAAAGGCAAAGGAGAAAGAGCCGAATGACGAGCTTGCCGAGTTGCGTGCACTTTTACAAAGGCTCATGGACGACTTGGGTATTCAAGACATGCAGGAACTTTCTGCACGCATTGACCAGGCAGAAATCCAAAAGCTGACAGAAGGCTACGGCCTGACAGGGGAAGCAGCACAGCTTTTCCTTGCCCAGCAGGAAAAGGTACGCGCTTTGCGTGCGGCGCAAAAAGCGGCGCAAAGAGAAGCAGAATATGCATCACTCAGCAATGATCCCCTTTATGCAGACATTGGGGACAAACGGGCAGAAATTGAGGCATTCATTCTGCGCACCGGTGTTTCACCGCGAGAGGCCTATGGCGCATTGTATGCCGAGGAAAGGCTACGCAGTCTATTGGAAGAACAAGGCGAAAAAGCCGCGGAGAAGGAAAAGAAGGCACATGCCATTCCGGCACTTTCCGGTGGGAATGCCCAGGAAAAACCGGGGCATGTACGACTTAGCGATGCAGAAATCTGGGCGGCTGAACGCGCAGGGATGACACCCACCGAGTATGCAAAATATAAATATTCATATTAAAATTTGAGAGGAGATTTTTATGGTTTCAAAACTTACAAGAACAAACTTTGCAGAACTTTTAACCCCCGTACACAGAAAGGTGTTTTTCGACACTTACAATAAAAAGGATAAGCAGTATACATCCATTTTTAAGGTGGATGACATGCATGCGAAGCAGGAAACCTTCCCGCACCTCGGTGCTTTTGGCAAGTGGGAGGAGAATACAGAAGGCAGTGATTTCAGACAGGCAGATATTACCATGGGCGATATTGCAACCTTCACAGCCAAACGGTACGATAAGGCCTACGAGGTAACGTGGGAACTTGTACAGGACGATTTGTACAACACATTAAAAGGAAATGGTCGCGGCGGCAGTGCTTCCAAGTTAGGCAGTGGCTTGCAGGCCACAGAGGAATCCCAGGCGGCCGGTGTGATCAACGGCGGTTTTACCACCAACGGCTACGATGGCGTACCGCTGTTTTCCGACAGCCACCCCTTAGCAAGCAGCAGCAATACGGTTTCCAATCTGATTGTAGGGGGACTGACAGACGAGACACTTAAAGCAGCTTTGACAAAAATGCGCTTGCAGACGGACGAAGCCGGTGTATTGGTGGCAGCACATGCGGACAGACTTGTGGTTCATCCGGATTGGGAATTTACAGCCCGTGCACTCATTGATTCCACACTTCGCGCCGGCACAAACAACAACGATAAGAACACATTGCCTGGTCTTGACGTCATTGTTTGGGATTATCTTTACGATGCTGCCGGCAATATTAAGCCGTGGTTTGTACAGGACAGCAGCATGGACAACCTGATGTTCCTGTGGCGTGAAAAACCCATCTTTGACAGCGAAAAAATCGAAAACAAGATGGACTATCGCTTCTATGGCTACTGCCGTTTTGATACCGGCTATGTAGATTGGCGCGGACTATGCGGCTCTAACGGTGTTACAACTGCAGGCACAACAGAATCTTCAGCAGCATAAGCGTAGCAAATGGATGAAACAGAAAGGAGTGATTTTTTGAAGGTATCGGAAGCATTACAAAAAGGGGTGGAGGATTTTCTCACTCTCACTCCACAAGCTACGGCACACATGGAAAGTCACGAAAATCCGCATGCTGTAACGGCCGCCCAGGTGGGGCTTGGAGAGATTATTAACGAAAGGCAGGCAACAGCTGCCGAATTATCCGCACACCAGAATGCTTCGACTATGCCCCATGTGGCAGGAAGTGTGAAGACAGCGCATTTGGACGATGGCGTGGTGACCTCCGCAAAGCTTTCGAATGATGCGGTAATCGCGGAAAAGATTGCATTGGGCGCAGTGACAGAAAAGAAGATTGCGTATCATGCGGTGAAGGAGGATAAATTAGGCGATACCAGCGTTTCAACCCGCGTGCTGAAAAATGGCGCAGTAACGGAGAACAAGATTGCTGCAGATGCCGTATCCATGCCGTGCCTTGCCCCCGCACTTCGTAAATACATCGAGGGAAAGGTGGACAAGGTGGATGGACTTGGTCTTTCCCAAAACAGCTTTACAGACAGCGAAAAAGCGAAGCTTGCTGCGATCAACGTAACGGAGGGCGACCTGAGTGTCGACCTCTCCAGCTACGCGAATTCCGCCTTACCTTTGTCGCTTGTTCCCACGGGGCAACGTTTGATTCAAAAGGGGAGCGAAACCATCTCGGGCGTAGGGGAATTTGTGTCTGCTTATGCCAATCCGTATACAAAGACGTTATTAGAAAGCTGGACAGCAAGCGAGGATGGCCATTACGTAGTCCGGGCTACACTGCCCGACAGTACACAATTTACTGTGGACGGACCTGTGGGCGCAACTTGTCATTGCTTGACAGAGGATGCACTTTATATACCAGTCGTTTCGGAACAGGATGTACTGATCTATCAGCGATTCATTGCGGACGGCAGCGGGACGGCAACCTTATGGAAAACCATTTCCCTTACATCAGTATCAAACATAGAATTGATTGAAATATTTGTGGAAGAAAGCCAAATTAAACTGTTGTATACAGCATGTGTCAGCACAGAAGATCATACGCGGCTGCACTGCTTCTCCTACAGCGGCGAAGAACTGTGGAAGGTCTATACAATTACCCTATTCCGTACAACGATGACACAATCTTATCCGCAGGCAGATTATTTTGCGCCACGTTTCCGGAAAGCTGTGGATGGCGTAAATGGTGAGCTCTTCTGTTGCGGTGGCATGTATCGCGGCCAAATAGAGGATGGGCCGAACGTAAGCATGATTAATGCCTATCGCATCAATTCGGAGGGGGTTATTACAAAAGGGTATGGAGTGCGTCCAAACAGCGTAACGTTGAAAGATCTCTATCTGGATATTTGCACGGCCTTGGGGAACCGAGTCTATGTATGGGCTTATGGCGATGTATATTGCTTTGACGCAGATACGAGTGAGAAATACACCTTCCTAAAGACGAAAAAAATGATTCAAAAAGGGAGAGGTCTTTCGTCGACCGCAGACGGAAAACTTATGATGGCACAGACGGTGCAGAAACCGGATACCGGCGTAGACTGTACAGAAATTTCTTTTATTGATGGCACCATGTTTGTCAATGCCCGTGACAGAGAACTGGTTACGGATTCTTTCCTTTTAGATACAATTTATAACTACACGCAGCTTCATGGAGATAGCGTGCTTTGTTACCGCTATGATGAGGATACCTCTTCTCTTGTACGAGATGAATACCGACTGGCGAAGGTATATGACATTTATGTAGGCAATCAGGAGGAAAGCGCATGATTATTGTAAAGGGAAGGCATGTAATGATTCCTGAGGAGGAAAGAACAATTGGATGGATGGGTGATCATGCCGCCCAGACAGTACAGTTTTGCATGGTGGACACTTCTCTTGCAGATTGCAGCTTTCGCATTGATGTCGCACAAAAAGAAAAAAACATGCTGTTACCAACTATGACGGTTCAGGAGAATGGCATTTTCCTATCCTGGGAGGTACAAAAAGAACATTTGCAGACTGCCGGTGAGATGCAGGTGCAGATACGAGCCTTCCGGGGAACGGCGATGGTTTGGCACAGCGAAGTATTTACCCTTTGGGTGGAGAGTTCCATTCAGGCAGAGGCGGCCTTTTCGTCGCCTCTCCCGTCTGCCTTTTCTACCTTAGAGGCTAATGTGGCGCAGCTTGCAGACGAGACGGCGGCATCCGCCAATACGGCAGCAGCATCCGCCGAGACGGCTTCGGCTTCTGCATTCGCCATGCAGGAAGCACTGGATAACTGCGTTCCGATTGTCGGAGATAACGGTAACTGGTTTTTATGGGACATAGAAACAGGAGGCTATGTAGACAGCGGCAAGCCGTCACGCGGGGTGCAGGGTGAGCAAGGCATCCAGGGCGTACAAGGCATTCAAGGCATTCAGGGCGAACGCGGATTACAAGGCGTACAGGGCGTACAGGGCGAGCGCGGTGAACGCGGCGAACGCGGCGAGCAGGGCATCCAAGGCGAGCGCGGCCTGCGCGGTGAGCAAGGTATCCAGGGCATCCAGGGGAAACCCTTTGGCATTGCAAAGATTTATTCATCTATTCCCGCGATGCAGGAGGATTATGCCACGGCAGACGTGAATGTCGGCGATTTCGTATTGATCAGCACCGGCAATGTGGAGGATGAAGACAATGCAAAGCTGTATGTAAAAGACAACACCGGCTTTTCGTACATCACGGATTTATCCGGTTCAGCCGGTATACAAGGAGAACAGGGCATCCAGGGTGTGCAGGGGCAACGCGGCGAAAAAGGGGAGAAAGGAGACAAGGGTGATAAAGGCGATACCGGACCACAAGGCATCCAGGGCATCCAAGGCGTGCAGGGAGAGCAAGGGTTACAAGGCATCCAGGGCGAACGCGGTGAGCAGGGCATCCAAGGCGAGCGAGGCTTTAGCGGGTTAAATCCTTTAATCCAAGTGCCGTACGCCGCAAGCTTAACAGTTTCGGCAAACACCATGACATACATTGCAGAACTTGCCGGAGATATTTCCATTACACTTGGCGACAGCGTCCCCGACTACGACAATGAATGGGCATTTAGCATTACGCAAGGCCAAACGGCATACGAGGTCACGCTGCCGACAGTAAACTGGCAGGCTGGAATTGCACCGGTTTTTGCAGCGAACACAACCACGGAAATCCGGCTTTACTATATCGGCAGCACCTTAAAAGGGGTGTGGATACAGTGAGGAAAACGACTGCAATCATGGGAACATTTGTGCCGGATTCCCAAACCGGAGAGAGCCTTACATGGCAAAACTGCAAAGGCGGGTATTTTAGCATTACGGAAGAGAATGGACTGAAAGTCAAGGGAAACACACTGCAAAACGGTACACCAACGCCGGATGCGCCGCTGGATATGCAATGCGTGAAAGAGGGCACGGAAATAATTTGCCAAGGGAATAATCTATTCAACTTTGCTGTCTTTTTAGATGTCAGTGCATGGCAGTACTCCGGCGCTCAAAACTTTGCGTTTTATGATCTTGATTTTTTAGAGGTTGGAAAAAGATATACAATTTCAGCAGTCGGCGCAGACAGCTGCTTCCCGTTAGATGCGTCGCTATGGTTTATGAGAGGAGAAGAACATTATTCCGGGACAACTGTTTATTTGCTAAGTTCGAAAACGCCAAACAGCAACAGAATATATAGTTTCGAAGCAACAGGCAATGAATTTTTAAGAGTATATGTTCCGCGGATTAACGGCGCATATGATTTCATCAATGACGCAAGCATACTGGAGTATTTTAGCAGAATTTACCTTGTGGAAGGGAGTTACACACAAGAAACATTACCAACCTATGAGCCATATTTTAAAAGCACAATCTCAACGCCGTGTGACTTATACGAAGGCGATGTCTGGTATCCTGCGACCGGAAAAGTGGTACGAGAAAATTTAGTTGCGACGATAGAGGCGGCAACTGGCATGGATAACGTCACTTACGATAAATCGATTTTCCATTGTAGTGTGCCATCAAATCCGTGCGTAGACTTTACTTCAAAATCCAATCGTTTTCTTGGTGCGGATAAAGACCTTGCGGCATTAGAGACAAATGAATGTATCAATATATACTCCAATAGCAGAACTTTTTTTGAATGGGTAATGGAAGTAGACACGATGGAAGAAATGAATGCGAAAATTGCGGAATGGAATGCCGGTGCGCAACCGTTAAAGTTCTATTGTAAGTTACAAGAACCGGTTGTAGAATATTACACGCCGCAGCCCATCTACGCCATGCAGGGGGAGGTACACGTTTTGCAAACCCCCCTCGATTTGCCGGCTGCGCTCTCTGCAACCATGCTTGTAAAGGGGGTGGGATAATGGCAGATGGGATTATGAAGGCCGCAACCGTGGCTGCGGCAATTGCTACGATCTGCGGCCTTTTGGTTACGGGGGTAAAGTGGTACTTAAAACAGGATGCGCAAACGGAGGATATTGAGGCGCTGAAAAAAGAGAATTCACTGATTTGCTATGGTCTTTCGGCGGCGCTGGACGGCCTGATGCAACTTGGTGCCAACCATACTGTGCCGCTTGCAAAGGACAAGCTGGATAAGCATCTGAATCAAAAAGCGCATGGGCAGGAGAGGTGAGAGAAAGCAGGGCTTGACAGGATGTGGGGAGCGGATCATTCTCCGAGGGAAGGAGAACCGCATGCGGCAGGCGAGGACAGAAAGACAGGTAAACGATGTTTTCAAAGGGAACCGATACAACATGGGAAGGAGATGGCATATGCAAAACAGACTAAAAAGTCCGGCCCTTTGGGTGGCTGTTGCAGCGCTGATTGCCTTTGTGGCAAAAAATTGGCTGCACCATGAAATCCCCGGGTGGGACGGATTTGTAGAGCTCATTATGGCGGTACTCATGGCATTTGGGATTATCAACAACCCTACGGACAAGGAGAATTTCTAATGAAACAAATTGCATATAACAGAACAGAACGAAAGGAAAAACCAAAATTCATTGTGATTCACTGCACCGGCAATCCAAAAGAGGGCGCGAATGCGAATGCACATTTTCGCTACTGGAATAGCGGTAACGTGGGGCAGAGTGCGGATTTTGTGGTGGACGACAAAGAAGCACTGCAAATTAACGACTACAAGAAATACTATACATGGCACTGCGGTGACGGAAAAGGCAAATACGGCATCACCAACAGCAATTCCATCGGTATTGAAATCTGTGTAAATCGTGACGGTGACTTTGACAAGGCGGTAGAAAATACCATTCACCTCGTACGCCGCATCATGGGAGAAACCGGCATTTACAACGTGGTACGCCATTATGATGCCTCCCGCAAGATTTGCCCGGCGGAGATGGCGGAAAACAATTGGGCAAAATGGAATGAATTTAAAAGGAGGGTTGCAGAAATGAGAGAACTTACAAGCATTAACGATATTGTCTGGGAGCTTGCAGACCGCAATATTATTACGGATGTTGCTTTATGGATGACAAAGCTTGAAGACGATGAAAACATATATTGGCTGGCGCGTAAGTGTGTCCATTATCTGAGGGGGCGTTGCGTTTGACGTTAAAAAGCTTTTTAACAGACATTAAAACGCGTATGCCGAACGCCTTTGAGGAAGAACAACTGATTGCGTGGATCAACACAGCGATCAGAGAAGTGTACAAAGTGATGGCCTTGCAGGATGGCTATACATTTACAGCCATTTCCGGACGCACTTTATATCCGCTTCCCGGCGAGATTGCGTTTGAATTAATCCGCACGGTTTTGGCTGACGGGATAGAATATGAGCCGCGCCGCTTAGGAGAAGATGTGCCGACCCACAGCTGGTTTAAGGCGGCAGAAGGATTTATGGGCTTTTATCCGCCCCCAAAGGGAGGCACGCCGATTACCATCTTCTATCACGAACGTCCGGTTAGCCTTTTGACAGCCACGGAGGCACAAGCGGCCGGCGTTGACTATGATACCCAACCGATTGCACTTGTGGAAGACTATATGGAAATGGTGAAATACGCAGTTTTTATTACCATTGCAGAGGCGCGGGAGGATGTTACGCTTGCCAACAATTACAAGCTCAGTTACAACCTTCTTCTGAGCCGTGCCCAGCAGGAACGGTATGAGAGGGAAGGGAAGTATCCGGTCACGAAAATTGTCAATCGAAAGAGGAGGCTGCAATATTGAGAAAGGGGACATGGCAAGAGATAGGCAGCAAAAAGAGAATGCTGCTAAAAAAGACGGGCGGCGGTATCCATACGGGTCTGCCGGCGGAGGAAATTCCGGACGGCATGGCGGCGGACATGTATAATCTTTCCTCACGCAGTTATCCGCAGCTTCGCCCACGTGCCGCCCGTATAAAAGGGATGCCGGATTTGCCGGCCGGTACATTGCGCTATTTCGGCCTGATTTTAGGGAACACACCCGGGGCGGTGGTTGACCAAACTTTATACACCCTGCAAAACGATACCTGGACAAGCTGCGGCACACTGTTTACAGGGGCAGAGAGCAGAGTTTTTGCTGTCGATTACATGGATTACACAGTGTTTGCAGACGGGACAGAATGTAAAAAGTACGATGGAACAGCCATATCAAAGGTCGGAGGTACAAATACGGGGCCGACAAACGCGGCGTTCCCGGTTTCCCACGCATGGCACCTTTTTACGGCATCGACCAGCGACAGTTATTTGCGATACAGTGCGGTAGAAGACATCGATGACTGGACAGCACCACTGAATGCCGGGCGGGAATTGGTCGAAACAGGGCGCGGCGCCTATGGCAGCGCATTATATGCGTATGGCGGCCATGTCTTGTACTTTAAAAAGTCGGCTCTGTTTGAACTTTACGGAACAGACCCGGTAAACTTTTCACTCATGGAAATCAGCGGCGATATTGGCTGTGTTTCGCAAGGCTCTCTTGTGGAAATTGATGGTGTTCTATATTTCGTCGGCATGGATGCAGTCTATCGTTATGATGGTGGGGCACGTCCTAAACGCATCAGCTTCCCCATTCAGCGGTTTATGGATAATTTAGATACAGACCGCTGCACGGACATTGTAGCCGGCAGTGACGGCACAAGGTACTATTTATCGCTGCCGCAAAAAGAGAACCAAAGCTGCTTATTGACCTATGACACGCGGATTGCCGAATGGTTTGTAGAAGATGAAACAGAAATATTTGCTTTTTCCTTACAGGAGAGCACACTGTTTGGCGCAACGCGTGCGGGAGAGGTGTTCGCATTTAACAGCAAGGAAGAAGGGGAAGACGTGACTTGGTCGTACACATCCAAACCGTATCTCTGCGAAAACTCGCTACACCAGAATTGGCATCGTCTCTATATTCGCGCGGCTGTGCCGCAGGGCGCGCATTGTACAGTGTATCTAAGTCCATGGTGCGGCGGAGAAGGGTTTGTACGGGTGGCAGAAGTGACCAAAAGCGGAATCACACAAATTGAAATACCGCCGCGGCTTTGGGATGCTCCGCAAATACGCATTAAATTATGCGGTTGTGGGGACATAACCATCCCGGCCTTGGAATTTACCTTCCGCGGAAGGGAAAGAAGTTACGGATAATAAGGAGGGAATATGGAATATAAGGTTGATCAATGGCTAAAGGATAGAAACTATGGGGTTTCCAATGGAGAAAAAGGCCTTTCGGTAACGGATGGAAGCGGCACGGTGCGGACGTTGGATACGACCGGGCTTACGCAAAAGGCAGACGGTATGTACGGCACGAGGCAAAGCATTTCGGCGGCACTGTCAAACAGCAATGTGGGCGCACCGAAAGGGTTTGCGCCCCTTCGGAATACGCTGATCGCCTCCGGCGCAACAGTAGGCTATGCACCGCAAAGCGATGCCCCGATTGTGAACGGGCAGACGTTGAATCCCAATGACAGCCGGATTGTGAAAGTGGGAGACGATTATTGGATAGATAAGGGATACGCGGATAGTTTTACAGAGCGAAGCTATCAGAATCCGTACAAGGATGAGATGAAATCCATTCTCCGCTCGCTGGTGCGAGATAACTTTTCGTATGATCCATCGAAAGATACAGCCCTTGCGGCAGCACAGGAGAATGCCATGCTGGCGGCGAAACAATCTGCGAATGCACGTGGCCTTTTAGGGGGCAGCACTGCTGAAATCATGCGACAGAATGCGGCAGCGCAGTTAATACCGCAGTATGAAGCAATGGCGTATGCGCGTTATCAGGATGAAAAGGACAGAAAGGTTAAAACACTTTCCGTTTTAGATAGCCTTGCGAAAAATGCTTTTGCAGAGTACAACGAGGGGAACGCTATGGAAATGGCAAACAAGCAGTATGCGCAGAATGTGCAGGAGGCACAGGAGGAAAGTGCGGATCATGCATTCCAGCAGCAGCTCAAACGCGTAACCACTATTGGAGAAGTGGATGAAGAGGCTGCCGCTGTGCTGCATCTGCCGGTGGGCACACTGACCGCTGACCGGCGTGAATTCCTGGAACAATTTAACCAGGCCCTTGCTATGCAGGCCGCAGAAAAAGAGCAGGCCAAAGAACTGCAGACAATGAAAAATGAAGCCCAGCGGGAACAGGAAGAACAAAAGTTCTATCACGAACAGACACTTGCAGCCATGGAGCAGGCCAACGAACTGGAAAAGCTTCGTGCGCAAGCGGACGAGGTGATTCGCCGGATTCGCGCAGTAGGCAAATAACTTTACATTAGAAAGCGATTCACGGCACGGATGAAAGCTTTAATGGAGGCAGCACTGATGTTGGTGTAGATACCAACATCAGTGCTGCCTCCTTTTGCGGTGTTTTCACCGCGATATAGGCCATAGCCGCAGATACTACGATTTCGTATGCACAACATGAGTAAACCCAAGTGCCGAAAACCCTTATTTTATGCGGTGGATGTATACTAAAAAAGTGGATAGTAAACTGGAAATGATGTAAAATAGCGAATACGGAGTCTCTTCAAGTGCTTTATCTAAATGGTTAAAGCTTTATTCCGAAGTTAAAATTGACGATGATACTGTTATCACTGCACAACAAATCAAAGAATTACAAAAACGCAACGCTCAACTTGAGGAGGAAAATCTCATAATAAAAAAGCAATTGCAATATTCACTCCACACGCAGACAACGATTCACTGCTGTAAAAGCTCTTTCAAAGCAACATTCGGTTACCACTCTTTGCAGAGTTCTCCGTGTAAACAGAAGTACATACTACAAATGGATGAATCACTCTCCGTCTGCAAGAGAACTTGAAAACAGGGCTATTCGTTCATGCATTCTTGAACTCTACGCCAAAACTGACAAACGTTTAGGAAATCGCAAAATCAAAGATTGTCTAAGCCGTGATGATCCAAAAACAAAATACTTAAGTTTTTCGGGCAAGCGCATAGGTGTGACAAGCGCTTGGTTCCCATCGCGCAAATCTGTACTGCACCAAATGGGAGCCTTCGTGATTTCTTTGGATGGCCATATAGTCTATCAAACCGTTTCTTTATCGCCTATGGGGCATTTTTACTGAATTTTATTGTATTTTCTGAATGCCGTCCATATTTATGTGCAATTTTTTTAAAAAAGCCTTGACAAATGAAGGAAAATCGTGTACACTAATTAGGCTGTAAACGTTTTTATATTTACAGGGTGGAGAAAGCTATGAAGAACCTAAGTACCGGATGCCTTCTTGACTATTATGCACCGCTTCTTACGGTGCGACAGAGAGAGGCGCTGGATATGTATTATAATATGGATTATTCGCTGTCGGAAATTGCAGACCACTTTGCGGTGACAAGGCAGTGCGTGCGCGGCTATATCCAAACCGGGGAAGCAAACATGCGGCGGTTTGAGGCGGTTTTGGGGCATGCGGCTTTGCACGCGGCGGCAGATGCACTGCGTCGGGCAACCATAGAAAAGGACGCGGTTGCCGTGCAAAATGCGGTCAATAGATTGAGTGAAATTCTGGATATGGAATAGAAAGGGTAAAGAATGGCTTTTGAAAGTTTAGGCGATAAGCTGCAAGGCGTGTTCAAAAAGCTCCGTGGGAAAGGACGCGTCAGTGAAAAAGATATAAAGGATGCCATGCGTGAGGTGCGGCTTGCCCTGTTAGAGGCAGACGTAAACTTCAAAGTTGCGCGGGAATTTATTGCCAAGGTCAGCGAGAAGGCAGTGGGCGCGGATGTTTTGGAAAGCCTTACGCCTGCGCAGCAGATTATTAAAATTGTCAGAGATGAACTCATTGCGCTTATGGGAGGCACAGAAGCCAAACTGGCAGTTTCCTCAAAGCCGCCTACAATTTTGATGCTGGTGGGGTTAAACGGTGCCGGTAAAACCACAACTGCAGCTAAACTTGCGGCGCATTTGAAAAAAATCGGTAAACGTCCTTTGCTGGCAGCGTGTGACGTGTACCGTCCGGCGGCGGTGCGGCAGCTTATGGTAGTTGGTGAGCAGGTAGGCGTGCCCGTTTTCACGAAGGAGGGCGAAAAGGATCCGATTCGCATTGCGGAGGAAGCCGTGCGCGGCTGTGACCTTTCGCGGTTTGATACGGTGATTTTGGATACTGCCGGTCGTTTGCAGGTGGACGAGGCTTTGATGGACGAGCTTGTCCGCATGAAGGATGCTGTGCATCCCACTGAAATTTTATTGGTCGTAGATGCTATGACCGGACAGGATGCTGTGAATATTGCGGAGGGCTTTAATGAAACCGTAGGCATTGACGGCGTAATTTTAACCAAAATGGACGGCGATACCCGCGGCGGTGCTGCGCTGAGCGTTAAGGCCGTGACCGGGAAGCCCATCAAGTTTTCCTGTATCGGCGAAAAGCTGACAGATATAGAGCCGTTTTATCCGGATCGCTTAGCTTCCCGTATTTTGGGCATGGGCGACATGCTGACCTTGATTGACAAGGCGCAGGCGGCATTTGATGAGAAAACAGCCTTACAGCTGGAGCAAAAGCTTCGCGCAGAAAGGTTTACCTTACAGGATTTTCTGGACCAGATGGAGCAAATGAAAAAAATCGGCTCTATCGGGGAGTTAATGAGCATGATGCCCGGTATGAATCAAAAGGCGCTGCAAGGCGCAGAAATTGATGAACGCCAGGTGGATCGCACCGGTGCCATTATTAAATCCATGACACCGGCAGAACGAGAAAATCCGCAGATCATAAATGCATCCCGCAAGCGGCGCATTGCAGCCGGCAGCGGCATGCAGGTGCAGGACGTAAACCGCCTTTTAAAGCAGTTTGACGATATGCAAAAGCTTATGAAGCAGTTTATGGGCAAAGGGAAAAAGCGTATGCGGTTTCCTTTTGGACTTCGATAAGGGAGGTGAAAGAAATGGCAGTAAAGATTAGACTCAGAAGAATGGGTGCGAAGAAGTCTCCGTTTTACAGAGTGGTTGTCGCAGATTCCAGATATCCGCGTGACGGCAGATTTTTAGAAGAAATCGGCACATACAACCCCATGGTAAATCCGTCCGAGATTAAGATTGACGGAGAAAAGGCAAAGAAGTGGATCGGCAATGGTGCACAGCCTACAGACAGCGTGAAGATACTTCTTAAGAAAAGCGGCATTGTTGACTAAAAAGAGGGAGGATAAGCCATGAAAGACCTTTTAGAGTTTATCGTAAAATCGCTTGTTTCCTGCCCGGATGATGCCGTGATTACAGAGACAGTAAATGGTGACGTGATTACCCTGACCGTGCAAGTAAATGAAGTGGATATGGGTAAGGTTATTGGCAAGCAGGGCAAGATTGCGAAGGCAATCCGCTCGCTGATGAAAGCGGCTGCCGCAAGGCATAACGTAAAAGTAAATGTCGACATTGTGTAATGGATTTGCACGATATGGCGGGTCGGTCACTCAGTGACCGATCCCCTTTGGCCTTGCAAATACGAAAAGGAGAAAAACTATGCTACTTTGCGGAAAAATTGTAAACACCCATGGTTTGGGCGGTGAGGTAAAGGTTTTGCCCTATGCCGATCATCCGTCTTTTTTTGATAGCATTCATTGCCTTTGCCTGGCGGACGGCACAAGGCTGACACTACAAGGCTATCGTCCGCAAAAAGGCGCCCTTTTATTTCGCTTTGCAGAAATCAATACCATAGAAAAGGCGGAGGCACTCCGCGGACAGGCACTGTATGTGGAACGGCAGGAGGCACCGCCATTGCCGGAAGGTAGGTTCTATATTGTGGATATTATCGGCCTTTCTGTGGTTACAGATACCGGAAGGGAGCTTGGGCACGTTACCGAGGTTTTGCAGACCGGCAGTAATGATGTATATGTTGTCCGCGGGGACAAGGAATATTTAATTCCGGTGATTGACGAGGTTGTGCTGGAGGTAAACCCCAGTGCAGGATTGATACGAATTAAGCCCTTGGAGGGACTGTTAGATGATGAAGATTGATGTTCTGACCCTGTTCCCCGGCATGTTTGAGGCTGTACTTGGTGACAGTATCATTGGTCGTGCCGCGGAAAAGGGTCTTTTGCATTTACAATATACAAATATTCGCGATTTTTCCTTGGATAAACACAAGCGGGTGGACGACTATCCCTATGGTGCCGGCGGCGGTATGGTTATGGCACCGCAACCGATTTACACTGCGTATCAGCACTTGACAGAAGGGTTGGAGGAAAAACCGCATGTGATCTATCTTTCGCCGCAAGGGAAGGTTTTCACGCAGGAAAGGGCAAAGGCGCTTGCCTCAAACTATTCGCACCTTATTTTGCTTTGCGGACATTACGAAGGCGTGGATGAGCGTATTATAGAAGAAATTGTAGACGAGGAAATTTCGATTGGTGATTATGTGTTAACCGGTGGAGAAATTCCGGCAATGGCCGTGATTGATGCGGTCGCCAGAATGATTCCCGGCGTGGTACAGCATGCGAATGCGGAAAGCGAATCCTTAGAGAACGGCCTTTTGGAGTATCCACAGTATACAAGACCGCCGGAATTCTTGGGGCGTAAGGTGCCGGATGTGCTTTTGAGCGGGCATCATGCCGAAATTGTCAAATGGCGGCACCAAAAGTCCTTGGAACGCACTGCAAAAAAGCGGCCGGATTTACTGGCACCAAAGGCAGAATAAAGGAGCGTAGTATATGGCAAAAACACTGGTTTTAGCAGAAAAGCCTTCTGTTGGCAGAGAAATTGCGGCAGCTTTGGGTTGCCGCAAAAAGATGCAGGGGTTTATAGAGGGGGAGCAATATATTGTTACCTGGGCATTGGGGCATTTGGTGACTTTGGAGGATCCGGAGCATTATGATGCGGCGTATAAGCGCTGGTCTTTGGAAACATTGCCAATGCTGCCGAAAAAGATGGCACTGAAGGTCATTCCGGACACAGCAAAACAGTATAAAGTTGTGCGCGACCTTTTGCGCCTTTCTACGGTAACCGAGGTGGTAATTGCAACGGATGCCGGACGGGAGGGGGAGTTGGTCGCCCGCTGGATTTTGGAAAAAGCAAGCTGCAAAAAGCCGACAAAACGGCTTTGGATTTCTTCTCAGACACAGAAGGCGATTCGGGAGGGCTTTCAGAATTTGCAGGACGGCTCTGTCTATAACGGACTTTATGATGCGGCCTTTTCCCGTGCAGCAGCGGATTGGTTGGTTGGGCTGAACGTCACCCGTGCCCTAACCTGTAAGTTTGGCGCGCAGCTTTCTGCCGGCCGTGTGCAAACACCCACCTTGGCGCTGATTGTGGAAAGAGAAAAAGAAATTGAGGCCTTTCGCTCTCGGCCGTACTACACGCTGCATGCGGATTTGGGGAACTTTTTTGTCACCTGGCATGGCGAGGACGGACAAAGTGCCATTTTTGATAAAGCGGAAGCGGAGAAAAAGGCGGGGAAAATTCAAAATGCCACTTTTACCGTTACAGAGGTGAAGAGGACCAAGAAAACGACACCGCCGCCTGCACTCTATGACTTAACCGAATTGCAGCGGGATGCCAATAAACAATTTGGGTTTTCCCCAAAGGAAACCCTGCAATATATGCAGCGGCTTTATGAGGTACATAAAGCGCTGACCTATCCGCGTACGGATTCCCGTTACCTGCCTGCCGATATTGTGCCGACACTACCGGAGCGGCTGACAGCCATTGGGGTCAAAAGCCTTGCACCGTTTATTGCGGCAATACGAAAAGAAGGTATGGAGATTGCTAAAAGCTGTATAAATGATAAAAAGGTGACGGATCACCATGCAATTATTCCGACAGAACAGTATATAAACCCGGCAGAATTATCCGCCGAGGAAATGAAAATATATGGGTTGGTTACAAAGCGGTTTGTGGCATGCTTTTATCCATCCTATGCCTATGAATCCGTCAAAATCTACACGTCCTGCGAAGACGAGTGTTTTACCGCGCAAGGGCGCGTTGTGACGGAAGCCGGCTGGCGCAGTGTGCAGAACCTTACGGAGGAGGAAGAAGAGGGCGAACAGACGTTGCCGAAAATCCAAAAAGGGGACACCTTCTGCTGTCGCAGTACCCAGCTGAAAGCACAGAAAACAACACCGCCGGAGCGGTATACAGAAGCAACGCTTTTGTCGGCCATGGAGAATCCCGGCAAGTTTATTGCGGATAAGGTCATGCGTGCCTATATCGGCGGCGGATTGGGTACGCCGGCAACGCGTGCGGATATTATTGAGAAGCTTTACAAAGTGTTTTATATGGAGAAAAAAGACGGCAAGCATATTAGCCCGACCCCGAAGGCAATGCAGCTGATTGAGATTGTACCCGAACCGCTTCGTGCACCGCTTTTAACGGCAGAATGGGAAAGCCGGCTTGAAGAAATCCGGGCGGGCCGTAAAAAGAAAAAAGATTTTATTCGCGATATGGAGGCCTATGCCGCGAACTTAGTCAGCGAAATTAAGCAGAGCGAAAAGGTGTATGTGCACGAGAATTTGTCGTCTACACCTTGTCCGCTATGTGGCAAAATGATGCTGCGCGTGGAGGATAAAAAGGGGAATAAAATGATGGTCTGCAGCGACCGTACTTGCAGGGGCCGTGAAATCATCAGCCGCAAAACGGAGGTGCGCTGCCCGCAATGCAAAAAAAAGATGGAACTGTTTGGGACAGGGGAAAAGCAGAATTATATTTGTTCCTGCGGCTATCGGGAAAGGGCGGCTGAAAAATCTGTCGGTGCTTCGCGCGGGGAAGTGCGGCGATATATGTCCCGGCAGACAGAAGAGGCGCATACCACACTGGCCGATGCACTCAAAAAGGCGTTTGAAAATGGAAAGGAGGCACACAAATGACAGTACGAGATTTAAAAATCGGTCAATCGGGCACGATATTGTCCGTGGGCGGTAATGGGGCACTCCGACAGCATTTTCTTGATATGGGACTGATTCCCGGCACCATGGTGACTTTGGTCAAGTTTGCGCCAATGGGGGATCCTATAGAACTCTTAATCCGGGGATATGAGCTGACCATTCGGGTGGCCGATGCAGAAAACATAGAGATTGCGCCGCTGGATACAAAAACAGAGACAGTCCAAAAGACAGCGCGAAAAAAAGAACCGCCCCACCCCGGACTGGGAGAGAGCGGTCGGCACCACAATAAGGCTACGGCAAATCCGCTGCCGGAGGGCACACGGCTGACATTTGCACTGGTCGGCAACCAAAACTGCGGCAAGACAACGCTGTTTAATCGCCTGACAGGAGCAAATCAGCATGTCGGCAACTTTCCGGGCGTCACTGTTGAACGGAAGGATGGCGCAATGAAGGGGTATCCCAATACCTGCGTGACTGATTTGCCGGGGATATATTCCATGTCCCCCTATACCAGTGAGGAACTGGTGACACGTTCCTTTATTTTGGAAGAAAGGCCGAAAGGCATTATCAATATTGTGGATGCCTCCAATATTGAGCGCAATTTGTATCTGACAATGCAGCTTCTGGCTTTGGATATTCCGATGGTGGTTGCGCTGAACATGATGGACGAGGTCCGCGAAAATGGCGGCAGTATACGCATTAACGCCATGGAGGAGCTTTTAGGTGTGCCGGTCATTCCGATTTCTGCGGCAAAAAACGAAGGCATTGATGAACTGATTGACCATGCAATGCATGTAGCAAAGTACCGGGAATGTCCGGCAAAGCAAGATTTTTGTTTTGCAGATGACGAAGGGAGTGCCGTGCATCGATGCATCCATGGTATCATGCATCTTATAGAGGATCACGCCATAAAGGCAGATGTGCCGGTATGGTTTGCAGCCGTAAAGCTCGCAGAGCGCGATGTCCGCGTGGCAGAACGGCTCTCCTTAGAGAAAAATGAAACGGAGATGCTGGAACATATTATTCAGCAGATGGAAAAAGAACGGCGGCTCGATTGCGCCGCGGCCATTGCCGACATGCGTTTTCGCTTTATCCGCCGGGTTTGTGATGAAACGGTCATTAAGCCCCGCGAGAGCCGGGAACACGCGCGTAGCCGGCAAATTGACAAGTTTTTAACCGGCAAATACACGGCGATACCTGCTTTTATCGGCATTATGGCCTTAGTGTTCTGGCTGACCTTTCACGTGATTGGGGCAGCGCTTGCAGACCTTTTGGAGCAAGGCATTACGGTTTTAACGGCACTTTTGGATACAGCCATGACCGCAACCGGTGTCAATGCTGTTTTAAAGTCCCTGGTCATTGACGGCGTTTGCAACGGCGTAGGCAGCGTATTAAGCTTCCTGCCCATTATTATCACATTATTTTTCTTTCTGTCCATGCTGGAGGACAGTGGGTATATTGCAAGAGTTGCGTTTGTTATGGATAAGCTGCTTCGTAAAATCGGTCTTTCCGGCCGAAGCATTGTGCCAATGCTGATTGGCTTTGGATGCACCGTGCCCGGTGTGATGGCGAGCCGCACACTGGCTTCGGAACGGGACAGAAAAATGACGGTTTTGCTGACGCCCTTTATGAGCTGTTCCGCGAAGCTACCGATATATGTCTTTTTCACTGCCGCATTTTTCCCGGGGCATGAAACACTTGTAATGGTACTTTTGTATTTTGGCAGTATTTTCGTGGGCATTTTGACCGCGCTCATTATGAAAGGCACACTGTTTCGCGGTGAACCAGTGCCCTTTGTTATGGAACTGCCGAACTACCGCATGCCCGCGCCGAAAAGCGTTTTCCAGCTTTTGTGGGAAAAGGCAAAGGACTTTTTGCAGCGTGCGTTTACGATTATTTTCATAGCGACAATTGTGATCTGGTTCTTGCAGTCCTTTGATTTGCATTTGGACTTAGTACAAAATTCACAAGATAGCATTCTGGCTGCCGTGGCCGGTCTGCTTGCGCCTGTCTTCCGCCCGGTGGGTTTTGGAGATTGGCGCATTTCCACAGCGCTGATTACGGGATTTATTGCCAAGGAAAGCGTGGTTTCCACCCTTTCGGTATTATCCCTTTCGGCAGAAACATTACCAAGCTTTTTGTCTGCCGTATCCGCGGCCTCGCTTTTGGCCTTCTGTCTTCTTTATACGCCGTGCGTGGCTGCCGTGGCGGCCATCAAACGCGAACTTGGCTTCAAATGGGCGGTATATGTAGTTGTGGGGCAATGCGCGATTGCGTATGCGGCAGCCCTTGCGGTACAGCTTGTCGGCAGCCTTTTATAAAGGCCGTCGCTTCAGCGTTTTTAAGTATGCTTTTTGTGCCGGAGAAATCCGCCTGGATTCTATGGCTTTTTGAATACTTTTGTTATGTACCCACAAGGAGAGTTTGTTTTTTGTGAAAAAGGGCAAAATAGCTTTATACTGCTTTGCAAGCGCGGTCGCAAAATACCAGCTTTGCATCATTTTTACATAATATTCGTCTTGTGTCAGGGCGGCCACCTTTTCGGCTTGCTCGGGTGCGAAGGCATCGTCTAAAAAGTATCGCATCAGTAATCCAATGCCATAGCGCACAGTATAGACTGCATCGTCTGCCATCCATCGCTCAATTTCCGGCAGCATGCGGTCTTTGTTTTTGTCAAAAACCTTGGGTAAAAACGAGTCGCAGGTGGCCCAGTTGTTGATATAGGGCAGAAAGCGGTCAACGGCGATGACAGCTTTTTCAAAAGAAGGCTCGTATTCCAAAAGAAAAGCATGCAAATTATTTTCCTCATAGTAGGTGTGCGGTAAAATCTCCAAAAAGGAGGCCGCTTGCGGCGTTTTGTGCAGACGGCGTGCATATTGCCGGAGGAGAGGGGTGCGCACCCCAATGACCGTCTCTTTCGGTACGGTGGGCATCAGTGCACACTGAAAGTCCTTATATTTTAAATCCTGCATATCGAAAAGTGCCTGAGTTATTTCCTGCATAACATTCACTCCTTTGGTCATAGTTTATCATAATTTGACACGTTTTTCAATCTATTTCATAGAATAAAATAGGGGAAATTTCGTGGAAAACTGCATCATATACAAATTTCGTCAAACTTTTTTAAAAAAAGGCTTGTTAAATATTTATCAATGTGCTATACTATATGCGTGAAAGATTGATTATTTTTTGTCAAACGAATATGGAGGGATGAAAGTGAGTAGAAAGATTACGATTATTGGTGCCGGAAGCGTAGGTTCAACCATTGCCTACACTTTGTCGAATGACGATATTGCTTCCGAGGTTGTATTGATTGATATAAAAAAGAATAAGGTGGAGGGTGAAGTTCTGGACATTATGCAAGGAACCAGCTTTCGAGACCCTATCTCGATTGTAGCCGGGGACTATGCAGATGCAGCAGGATCGGATATTGTAATCATCACCTCCGGGATTGCCAGAAAGCCCGGGCAGTCACGCTTGGAGCTTGTGCAGACCAACGTAAATATCATAAAAGAAATTGCGCCAAAGATTGTAGCGGCCGCACCGGATGCTTTGTATATTATCGTCAGTAACCCCGTAGATATTATTACGTATGTATTCACAAAGATTTCCGGCTTGCCGGAGCATAGAATCATTGGGTCCGGTACGCTTTTGGATACAGCGCGGCTTCGCTGTGCATTGTCAGAGCATTTCATGGTCGGACAGAAGAACATGCATGCCTATGTTTTTGGCGAGCATGGGGATTCTTCCTTTATTCCCTGGTCTTGCGCAGTTGTTTCCGGCGTGCAGATAGATGAATACAGTAACATCATGGCTTCCCATGGCCTTTTGGATAAGCCACTCGATAAAGAAGAAATGACATCGTATATTCATAAATCCGGCGGTACGATTATTGCCAATAAGGGCGCAACGTACTATGCCGTTTCCGTATCTGTTTGCCGCCTATGCGCTGTGCTCTTGTCGGCAGAGGATTCGATTTTAACCATTTCTTCCATGATGCATGGGGAATATGGCATTGAAGATGTTTGCATCAGTACCCTGACGCTGGTAGGGCCGAATGGCATTCGAACCAAAGTGCCGGTTCGCCTAACGGAGGAAGAAACCCAGAAACTCCGCGATAGTGCCGATAAGTTGAAGGAAGTTATTCAAAGCATAAATATATAAAAGAAGAAAGGACAGCAGTATGAAGTACAGTTATTATCCCGGCTGCACCATGAAAGCAAAGGCGGCTTATGCGGATGCCTGTGCAAGGCGTTCTGCTGCAGCATTAGGCTTTGCCATGGAGGAATTGCAGGACTGGCAATGTTGTGGTGGTGTGTACCCCTTAGGGGCAGATGAGGTTGCCACGAAATTATCCTCTGTGCGTGCACTTATGGCAGCGCAGGAAAAAGGGCAGGATGTGATTACATTATGCGCAGCTTGCCATCATGTTTTAAAGCGTGTGAACGACGATATGCGGCATGTACCTGCAGTGCAGGAAAAGGTTGCGCGCTACATGGGAACAGAGGCCCCGTATCAGGGGGAAACGAATGTGTACCACTATTTAGAGGTGTTGCGCGATACAGTCGGCTTTGACACGATAAAGAAAAAGGTTGTAAAGCCATTTACCGGACAGAAAATCGGTGCTTATTACGGCTGTCTGCTCCTTCGCCCCGGCAAGATTATGGGGTTTGACGACCCGGAGAATCCGACGGTTTTGGAGGATTTCATTCGAGCCATAGGGGCAGAACCTGTTTTGTATCCCTACCGCAACGAGTGTTGCGGTGGGTACATATCCTTACGGGAAAAAGCACTGGCCGGCAATATGTGCGAAAATATTGTTGCTTCTGCTGCCGGGTTTGGCGCAGAAATGCTCGTTACCGCATGTCCGCTTTGCCAATATAATCTGACAAAGACGACCAAAATGCCGGTACGCTTCTTTACAGAGCTTTTGGCGGAAGCACTCGGATTGGAGGGTGAGGAAGCATGAAAACAGTAGATGAAATCCGTGAAATCAGCGGGGTGAATCCCTATAAATGTATGAAGTGTGGGAAGTGCTCTGCCAGCTGCCCGTCCTATGCAGAAATGGATATTAAGCCCCACCAGTTTGTTTCTTATGTACAGCGTGGGGAGATTGAAGCACTTACTGCTTCTCGTTCCTTAGAAAAATGCCTTTCCTGCTTTGCTTGTATTGAGCGTTGCCCAAGGTCGGTAGAGCCGGCAAGGCTTATTGATGCTGCACGGCAGCTTGTGGTGCGGCGGCGTGGCGAAACGATGCTCTCGCCGGATGAAATTCCTGCCTTGGCGGAAAGCGATGCACCGCCGCAGCTTTTAGTCAGTGCGTTTAGAAGGTATAGGAGGTAATTGTATGGAAAAAATCGGTGTATTTGTCTGCCATTGCGGCAGTAATATTGCCGCTACGGTGGATGTTTCCCGCGTTGTTGCAGCCGCGCTGACGGAGCCGGGAGTTGTCCATGCGGAGGATTACCCTTATATGTGCTCCGAGGCCGGACAGGCAAAGATTGCAGCAGCAATCAAAGAAAAGTCGCTGACCAGTCTTGTGGTCTGTTCCTGCTCGCCGCGTATGCATGAGGAAACCTTTCGTGCCGCAGCAAAGAAGGCAGGCATAAATCCTTATATGGTGGAGATCGCCAATATCCGTGAGCATTGCTCTTGGATTCATAAGGATATGGAGGAGGCGACCGCAAAAGCGATTGTGCTGGCGCGTGCCGCCATTCAAAAGGTACATAGAAATGTACCGCTGTTCCCGGGGGAAAGCCTTGTTACCAAACGTGCTTTGGTCATTGGCGGCGGTATTGCCGGGATTCAGACGGCTCTCGATATTGCAGATGCCGGTTATAAAGTAGATATTGTGGAGAAAACCCCCAGCATCGGCGGCCGTATGAGCCAGCTCGACAAAACCTTTCCGACGTTGGATTGCTCGGCTTGTATTCTCACACCGAAGATGGTGGATGCTGCCGCGCACCCGAATATTACGATTTATACGTATAGCGAAGTGGAAAAGGTATCCGGATTTGTCGGGGATTTTACAGTTGAAATTCGAAAAAAAGCACGCTTTGTGGATGCCAATGCCTGTACGGGATGTGGCGTATGCCAGGAAAAATGTCCGTCCAAAAAGGCTATGAGTGAGTTTAACCGTGGCCTTTCCACGCGCAGTGCAATCTATACACCTTTTGCACAGGCCATTCCGAATGTGCCGGTCATTGATACAGAGGCTTGTATTAAAATGAAAACCGGGAAGTGCGGGCTTTGCCAAAAGGTTTGCCAGGCAGGGGCGATTCATTATGACCAGAAGGATGAGATGATTACGGAAAAGTACGGAGCAATTATCGTTGCGACCGGTTTTGACGTCATACAGCTCGATGCCTATGATGAATATGCGTATAGTCAGTCGAAGGATGTCATCACCTCCTTGGAGCTGGAACGCATTATGAACGCTGCCGGACCGACCAAAGGGCACTTAGAACGCCTTTCAGACGGCAAGGCACCGAAGCATATTGTCTTTATCCAATGTGTAGGCAGCCGTTGCGATGACCATAGAGGAAAGAGCTACTGTTCCAAAATCTGCTGTATGTATACCGCAAAGCATGCCATGCTGATTCGGGATAAGTACCCGGATGTAAAAGTCACGGTGTTTTATATTGATGTACGGACACCGGGCAAGAATTTTGATGAATTTTATCGCCGTGCCGTAGAGGAATACGGTGTGGAATATATCAAAGGACAGGTCGGCAAGGTGTTGCCGCAGCCGGACGGCAGTCTGTTGGTACGCGGTTCGGATTTGATTGACAATCGCCAGATCACCGTAGAGGCGGACATGGTGGTGCTTGCCGCAGCGATTGAGCCGGAAAAATCCGTAAGAAAGCTTGCAACCATGCTGACGGCAAGTATTGACACCAATAACTTTCTGACGGAAGCGCATCCGAAGCTGCGCCCGGTAGAATCGCCGACAGCCGGCGTGTTTCTCTCCGGTGTCTGCCAAGGGCCGAAGGATATTCCGGAAACGGTTGCCCAGGCCGGTGCGGCAGCAGTCAAGGCGATTGGACTCCTTGCAAAGGATAAGCTGCTGACAAACCCCTGCACGGCGCAGTGTAATACGTTGTTGTGTAATGGCTGCAGCACCTGTGAAAATGTTTGCCCGTATGGCGCAATTTCTTATGATGACCAAGAGGTAAATGACCACGGCAAGCGTGAAACCCGCCGGGTTGCTTCTGTGAATAATGCCCTTTGTCAAGGCTGCGGCGCATGTACGGTAGCTTGCCCGAGCGGCGCGATGGACTTGCAGGGCTTTTCAAACCGACAGCTGATAGCGGAGGTGGATGCAATATGTCGATAGAGACAAACTGGAAACCAAAAATTGTAGCATTTTGCTGTAACTGGTGCAGCTATGCAGGGGCGGATCTTGCCGGTAGCAGCCGTTTGGACTATCCGGCAGAAGTGAAAATTATCCGCGTGCCTTGCTCCTGCCGTGTGAATCCCATGTTCATTCTGCGCGCTTTTGAGAAAGGGGCGGATGGCGTGATTCTCTGTGGCTGTCACCCCGGAGATTGCCACTATTCTACCGGGAACTATTATGCCCGTCGCCGTATGACGCTTTTGTGGTCCCTTTTGGACTTTATCGGTGTAGAAAAGGGACGAACAAGAGTGGAGTGGGTATCGGCGGCAGAAGGGGTTAAGTTCTCGACCACAATGAACGAATTTGTTGAAAAGATATATAGTTTGGGCGAAAATGTCAGATTGGGGGATTTACGATGCAAGAATTAGTCGCTCGTTTAAAAGAGCTCCTTTCTGCGGGTACTGTTGACCGTGTCCTTGGTTGGAAACGGGGCGATAGTGATTGGAACCCGGAACCGGCTTTCTTTACAAGCGTAGAGAGCCTTGCAGATTTTGTATACGATGGCTTTTGCGGCGCAAATCTTTCTAAATATATGATAGAGGCCACAGCGCAGGAAGGCAGAACGGCTGTACTTTTAAAGCCTTGCGATACATACAGCTTTAACCGGCTTTTAGCGGAGCATCGCGTGGTACGGGAGAAAGCCTATGTCATCGGTGTAGGTTGCCGCGGTAAACTGGATATGGGTAAGCTGCGTAAGCTTGGCATGAAAGGGATTCAGCACATTGAAGGGGCAGATGCCTTTGCAGGCGACACCCTGACAGTGGATACAGCCTATGGCAAAAAAACCTGTGCCTATCAGGATGCGCTTTTGGATCGCTGCCATGTTTGCAAGGGTAAGACGCATGTTGTTTATGATGAGGTAATCGGCGCGTCCGCCGATACGACGGATATGGATCGGTTTGCAGAGGTGGAGCGCCTTGCAGCCATGTCCCCGGAGGAACGCTTTGCCTTCTTTCAGGGCGAACTTTCGCGGTGTATTCGTTGCAATGCCTGCCGCAATGTCTGCCCGGCCTGCTCTTGCCGCAAATGTGTGTTCGACGGAGATAGCTTCGACAGTGCGCAGAAGGCAAATGTCGATAGCTTTGAAGAAAAAATGTTTCATATCATCCGCGCCTTTCATGTAGCAGGGCGCTGTACCGATTGCGGGGAATGTAGCCGTGTTTGTCCGCAAGGCATACCGTTGCATCTTTTTAACCGCAAGCTCATTGGAGATATCAATGCGTTTTACGGGGAGTATACCGCCGGAGAAACGGCGGAAAACAAAAACCCCCTCGTAAGCTTTACCACGGAGGATAGAGAACCGGGCGAAGGGAGGAATGCATAATGTTTAAAATTGCAAGAGAAGCTTTGCCTGCGTTGTTTGCCAAGATGGCGGAGATTGCAGATTTATTCCTACCGGTGAAAAATAACATAAACACAGAGTATGCACGTTTTACACCGGAAAGCGCTGTGGATCTGGAGACCTTAAAGACAGCCAAATCCCCTAAGGATTTGTTTTTTCCGCAAAGCGAAACATTGTATACCTGCCATAGGGATGGCAAGAAATTGTCTGTTGTGCCGGAAAAACTTGCCGAGGCACCGTTTATTGTGTTCGGCATGCGTGCCTGTGATATACAAGGCGTTGCGGTTTTGGACCGGGTATTTCTTTCCGAGCCGCAGGACAGCTTTTATGCGGCAAGACGGCAAAACGGTCTACTCATTGGCATGGCCTGTACGGAACCGGAGGAAAGCTGTTTTTGCGGCACCTTTGGGATTGACCATACGGCGCCCGGCGGCGATGTGGACACGATGCTGACAAAAACGCATTTGTACTGGATGCCTTGCACGGAAAAGGGACAGGTGCTGACAGAAAAGTTAGCCGATCTTCTGCAAGAGGCCAAGGAGGATGAGCTCGACAAAGAAAAGGAGAAGGCAAAGGCCTTGATGGAGGCGATGCCCTATAAGGATGTATCGGTAGAGGGATGGGGCGCAGCCGCGGCGGATAAGAACTTTGACAGTCCGCTTTGGGAAAGCCTTGCAAAGCCTTGCCTTGCATGTGGCACGTGCACCTTTGTTTGCCCCACCTGCCAGTGCTACGATATCAAGGATTATGAAACCGGCCATGGCGTGAAACGCTATCGTTGCTGGGATTCCTGTATGTATTCCGACTTTACCATGATGGCGCACGGCAATAATCGCACCACCCAAATGCAACGCTTCCGCCAGCGGTTTATGCATAAGCTTGCGTATTTCCCTGCCAATAATGATGGGATGTTTTCTTGCGTGGGCTGCGGCAGATGTGTGGAAAAATGCCCAAGCGCATTGAATATTGTAAAAGTGATTAAGGCTTTTGGAGGTGAACAGCATGCATGAATGTACCTGCCATCAAAACTATACGGCGGACACGCTGATTCCGAAGGTGGGCATCATCACGGATATCCGGCAGGAAACGCCGGATGTAAAAACCTTTCGAGTCAACGCACCGGAGGGCGGAAAGCTCTTTGAGCACATGCCAGGTCAATGTGCGATGCTTTGTGCGCCGGGCATTAGTGAGGGGATGTTTTCCATTACTTCCTCGCCGACCAATAAGGAATATCAGGAATTCAGCATAAAAAAATGCGGAAGCTTAACGTCGTATTTGCATGACCTTTCCGTGGGAGATGCCATTACAGTGCGAGGCCCTTATGGCAATCATTTCCCCGTGGATTCGGCACTTTTAGGAAAGGATCTTCTGTTTATTGCCGGTGGGATCGGACTTGCGCCGCTGCGGAGTGTCATAAACTATGTGTTAGACAATCGCGAGCAGTACGGCAAGATTGATATTTTGTACGGCTCACGCAGTGCGGATGATTTGGTGCAGCTGAAAGAAATCCGCGAAAAATGGATGCAGGCCGAGGGCGTGCAAGTCCATTTAACGATTGACAGACCCCAGGAGGGGTGGGACGGGCATGTTGGTTTTGTGCCGGCATACCTGAAGGAGCTGGGATTTTCCAATGACAAAACCGCACTCGTATGCGGACCGCCCATTATGATTAAGTTCGTTTTGGCGGCGTTAGAGGAAATGGGATTTTCCAAAAATCAGGTATATACCACCCTGGAACTTCGGATGAAATGCGGTGTCGGGAAATGCGGCAGATGCAATATCGGCACAAAATATGTTTGTAAGGACGGGCCGGTATTTCGCTGTGACGAAATCGACGCCTTACCTGACGAATATTAATTGAAAGGACGTGTTCGTATGGACAATATGGTTAATGTGTATTTTTTCGGAAAAAAATACAGTGTTCCGGCAGAACTTACCATTATGACGGCGATGGAATATGCCGGCTACACCTTGTCCCGCGGTTGCGGCTGTCGGCATGGATTTTGCGGTGCTTGTGCCACCATTTACAGAATAAAGGGCAAGAATGAACTTTTCACCTGCCTTGCTTGCCAAACGCAGGTACAGGAGGGCATGTATATTGCCTCCATTCCGTTCTTCCCCACGGATAAACGCACATACTCGATGGAAGAAATCCGCCCGGAGGCACAGGTGATGATGGAACTGTATCCGGAGATATATAGTTGTATCGGCTGCAATGCTTGTACAAAAGCCTGCACGCAGAGTTTGCCGGTTATGCAGTATATTGCATACGCACAGCGCGGAGATATTCAGGCTTGTGCGGAGGCTTCGTTTGATTGCATCGGCTGTGGCTGCTGTTCTGTTCGATGCCCGGCCGGGATTTCGCATCCGATGGTCGGCCTTCTGGCAAGACGTCTTACAGGTAAGTACATTGCACCTACCTCCAAGCACTTAGTTGATCGCGTGGAAGAAATCCGGCATGGTGCATATGACGAGATCATTGAAAAAGTAATGGGAAAATCCATTGACGAGATGAAAGAACTGTATAATCACAGAGAAATTGAGAAATAAGGAGGGATCCAAAATGTTTACACCGGAAATGCTCGCTTCCGTCAAAAAGGTGGAAGCAACCCGAAGCGCCCGTATGGGCATGGAGCCGCGTCGCATGACAGCGCAGGAAAAGGAGACCCTTCTGAAGGATTTCCATCCGGACTATCGGGCAGATGGCTTTGGCGAAATAAAAATCGGGCCGAACGCCGGACAAAAAGCACCGTTGGAGCTTTGCAATCTTCTTCATGGGAAAAGCCGGCTTTTAGATACAGAAATAGATTTAACGAAAATTGATTATGATACGGACGTTTTGATTATCGGTGGTGGCGGTGCAGGTGCCTCTGCAGCCATTGAGGCACATGAGGCTGGCGCAGATGTTATGATGGTCACAAAGCTTCGTATCGGCGATGCCAACACTATGATGGCAGAAGGCGGTATTCAGGCAGCAGATAAGGAAAATGATTCCCCGGCGCAGCATTATTTGGATGCATTTGGCGGCGGCCATTTTGCAGCCGTACCGGCACTTTTGCGGCGGCTGGTTATGGAAGCACCGGATGCGATTCGTTGGCTGAATGCACTCGGCGTTATGTTTGATAAGGACGCAGACGGGAATATGATTACTACGCATGGCGGCGGCACTTCCCGTAAGCGTATGCACGCATGCAAGGACTATTCCGGCGCAGAAATTATGCGTAATTTGAGGGATGAGGTGCTTTGCCGTAATATTCCTGTCATCGAATTTACTGCAGCAGTAGAATTGATTCTGGATGAAAAAGGACAAGTGGCCGGTGCGATTCTGCTGAATATGGAAACCGGCGACTACTTGGTTGCCCGTGCAAAGACGGTGATTTTGGCTACTGGCGGCGCAGGACGGCTGCATTACCAGAATTTTCCCACCTCCAATCACTACGGTGCAACAGCAGACGGCTTGATTTTGGGCTATCGTGCCGGTGCAGCACTGCTTTATCAGGATACCATTCAGTATCATCCTACCGGCGTGGCGTTCCCATCACAGCTTTTTGGGGCATTGGTAACAGAAAAAGTTCGTTCACTTGGGGCAATGCTCGTAAACCGTGAGGGAGAAGCCTTTATGCATCCCCTCGAAACGCGTGATGTTTCGGCGGCATCGATTATTCGGGAATGTACAGAACGTAAGCTGGGCGTGGAAACACCGATTGGCAGCGGTGTATGGCTGGATACGCCAATGATTGAAATGATTGGCGGCGAAGGCACGATTGAAAAACGAATTCCTGCTATGCTGCGTATGTACTTGAATTATGGGATTGATATGCGGAAGCAACCGATTTTGGTGTATCCGACATTACACTATCAAAATGGTGGGCTTGCCATAAACGGAGACGGATTCACACCGAATATACCGAACCTTTTGGTTGCAGGTGAAGCGGTCGGCGGGATTCATGGCCGCAATCGCTTAATGGGCAATTCCCTTTTGGATATTATTGTGTTCGGCAGAAATGCCGGTAAGGCAGCTGCCGGCCGTGCAAAGGAAATTGAGATCGGCAAGCTATCTTTGGCACATATTAAAAAATATCAAGCGGCACTTGAAGCGGCCGATGCCGCAACAGACGTGGTTTCGCCTCTCCTTCTGCCGCAGTACGCCCGCCATGTGCGGTAGTTAAGGAAAGGAGCATTTTAGAATGCGTGAAATCTCTGTCAATGAATTATCTCTTGTAATCGAAAGGCTTTGTATTGAAGCCAATACGTACCTGCCGGAAGATGTCAAATGCGCAATTCATACGTGCCGTGCCTGCGAGGACAGCACGATTGCCCAAGGGGTCTTAGACAATATTATTGAAAACTACGAGATTGCCGACCGCGAAAACGTCCCGATTTGCCAGGACACCGGTATGGCATGCGTATTTTTGGAAATCGGACAGGATGTGCATTTGGTAGATGGCGACCTTGCCGCCGCAGTCGATGAGGGTGTGCGCCGCGGCTATGAAAAAGGATATTTGCGAAAATCCGTTGTGGGAGATCCGGTACGGCGCGGGAATACCGGCGATAATACACCGGCAATGCTTTACACCGAGATTGTCCCCGGGGACAAAATACATGTCACGATTGCTCCGAAGGGCTTCGGCAGTGAGAATATGAGTGCAATTCGTATGTTTAAACCGTCTGCCGGTATTGAAGGCATTAAGGATTTTATTTTGGAAACTGTGGAGGCTGCAGGCCCGAATCCTTGTCCGCCTATGGTCATCGGCGTTGGAATTGGCGGCACATTTGATAAGGCGGCACTGCTTGCCAAAAAAGCACTGCTTCGTCCGCTGAACACTTCTCATCCGGATCCGTACTATGCAGATCTCGAAAAGGAAATGCTGGAAAAGGTAAACAAGTTGGGCATTGGCCCGCAGGGCTTTGGCGGTAAAACCACAGCACTGGGGCTCAACATAGAAACTCTGCCCACCCATATAGCCGGCATGCCGTGCGCAATCAATATCAATTGCCACGTGACCAGGCATAAATCCGCAGAGATATAACTTGAATTTTCAATCAAAGTTGTCCGCATTTGCCGTTAGCGGTGCAAAATTGTTGCAGGGAAGGCGAGAAGAAGACCTTCGCTGGGAACATGATGCGCTTTGCGGCGCCCTCGTGTCTTTTCGATAAGAAAGCGTGATGCCGAAGGAGCGGAACAACCGCATAAAATATAGAAATAGAAAGGAACTCCACTATGGAAAAGCGTATAACCTTGCCGCTTACGCCAGCACTTGCCAAAACACTGCATGCAGGCGATCGTGTGCTTTTAACCGGCACCATTTATACCTCCCGCGATGCGGGGCATAAAAGAATGTGTGAAACTCTTGCTAAGGGAGAAAAGCTACCCTTTGACCCACAGAATGCAACCATATATTATGTAGGCCCTACCCCTGCAAAACCGGGACAGGTGATTGGGTCTGCCGGACCGACAACCAGCGGACGTATGGATGCGTATGCCCCGACCATGATGGCGGCCGGTGCACGCGGTATGATCGGGAAAGGTGCGAGACTGCCTGCCGTTGTGGAAGCTATGAAGGAGCATAGCGGTGTGTACTTTGGCGCCATTGGCGGCGCCGGTGCGCTTCTTGCAAAGTGCATAAAAAAGGCTGAGATGATTGCATACGAGGATTTGGGCGCAGAAGCCCTTCGTAAGCTTTATGTGGAGGATATGCCCCTGATTGTCATTATTGACACAGAGGGGAATAACCTGTACGAAACCGGGCGTGCGGACTACCTGAAATCTACTGCAAAATAAATCAGTGGGACGTAGAAAAATGCACAGAGCGCATAAAGCATAGGCATACAAAACATAGAATAAGCATACAAAATGTTGAAAAGTATGCGCGGAAATTCGTCAGTCGATGAATTTGTGAAAATAAAATACATTATGCTATGAACAAACTACGCCGCTCGGCGTACCCATGTACGCCTTCGGGTAACCCAAAGCCTGTGGCTTTGGCGCAGTTTGTCCATTCTGCACGATTTTTCTCCAGTCCCAAAGGGACGTAGAAAAATGCACAGAGCGCATAAAGCATAGGCATACAAAGAATTACAAACCACACTATTTTCTCTATCCCTAAAAGGAGCCGCAACAAAAAGATTTAAAAATCTTTTTGCTGCGGCTCTTTTTTTGTGCTACTATTTTAGAATTTGTGTCCGCAACCGGAGCAGAACATAGCATCTTTTTCCATTTCTTTTTTGCAATCCGGGCAGGACTTTGCATTTTTCATTTCCATAATGCGGGTATTCAGTTCCGCAATCTTCTCATACTTTTTGTCAATCAGCTCACATTGTTCTTCCAAGGATTCGTAGGATTCTCCGCCGGTTTTATAGGCGCCGTACAGGGTTTCGCCAATGTGCCGGAAGATACTGGCCACTTCGCTTTCTGCCTCAGAAACGGCCATTTTCAGCTTGGTGATTTCAACCAAATCGTTGGACTTTTTAATAGCTACCTGTGTTGTCTTTGAAATTGTGTTCTTTAAGTTTTCAAAAAATTCCATGTGATTACCTCCTTTATTTTCTATCCCCTAAATTAAAATAGGGGGATTTACCAACAACATTTTTATATGCCGGACGAATAATTTTGCCACCGACCAATACCTCTTCCATTCGGTGTGCGCACCAGCCTGCGGCGCGAGAGATGGCAAAAATCGGGGTATATAACTCATGAGGAATCCCTAACATACTATATACAAAGCCGGAATAGAGATCCACATTGGCGCACATGACGCGGTCCGTATTCTTGAGGCGATTAAAGATGGAGGGAGTCAAGGTTTCCACAAGCTCGTACAGGCAGAACTCGTCCTCTCGGTTCTTTTCCTTGGCAAGCACTCTTGCCTTTTCTTTCAGAAGGACAGCACGCGGGTCACTTTTGGTATAAATCGCATGTCCCATACCATAAACAAGCCCGGCACCGTCAAAAGCCTGTCGCTGCAGGATCTTTTCAATATATGCGCCAACCTCCTTGGCATCCGTAATATCTTTAATGTTTGCCTTAAAATCGTCAATCATTTCACGCACTTTTATATTCGCACCGCCGTGCAATGGCCCTTTCAGGGAACCGACGGCGGCTGCCAGTGCAGAATAGGTATCTGTGCCGGAGGAGGAAACCACATGCGTTGTGAAGGTAGAGTTGTTACCGCCACCATGTTCCGCGTGAATAATCAGGCACTCATCCAATGTGTCTGCTTCAAGCTTTGAAAAGTTATTATCGGGACGGATCATGTGGAGGAAATTCTCCGCAGTGGAAAGCGATTCGTCCGGCGCATGGATAATCAGGCTTTTTTTATCATAGTAGTGTACCTTTGCATAGTAGCCGTATGTAACCATTGTCGGAATCCGCGCAATCAATTCGATCGATTGGCGCAGCATATTTTCAAGCGTTAAAGTGTCCGGATCATCATCATAGGAATAGGTTGCCAGTATGGCGCGCGCAAGCTTATTCATGATGTTAGGGCTGGGGGCTTTTAAAATCATATCCTCCGTAAACCCATCCGGCAAATTATGCCGCTTGCCTAAGAATTTTGTAAAGCCGTTGAGCTCTTCCTTGGTCGGCAATTTGCCGAATAAAAGCAGATACACAACCTCCTCATACCCATGCCGATCCTCTTCCCGACAGCGGTTTACAATATCGCGCACATCCACACCGCGGTAGCGCAAAACACCCTCGTCCGGAATCTTATCGCCTTCATTTAGGATATAACCGTGGGCATCCCCAATATTAGTAAGACCAACCAAAACGCCTGTGTTATCCGCATTCCTAAGGCCGCGCTTTACGTTATACTTTGAGTAGAGCGATGGATCAATGGCATAGGCAGGTCTTGCAGCCTCACATAATTTTCTGAATGTTTCTGTCATATACATATTCCTTTCTGTGCTCTATTGTTGGCAGAGTGCAGTGTTTTCTGAAAAGCTTTGCCGAAAATCAAAATGCCCAAAATACTCGATGGTCTCTCCTTCAATTAGGAAGCAGACCTTTTCAATACCGGGCAGGGCGCAGAGGGAATTGACGATGGAGTATACCGCCATGGTTTCCTCTGTAGTGTCGCCTGCATGTTTTTCTATAAAGTTTTTGCCAAAGTTTACATAGCAGGTTTCATTGCGTATATCTGTGGAAATTAAAGTAGTTTCCGGCGAAAGCGGGGCATGCAGGGAGGAAACGTCTGTTCCGGCAATCAAGGCTTCCACAACAGCATATGCAATCGTTTTTCCTTCTAATAGGCTGAGCTGCCGGCTTTCGGGGACAAGCCTTGTGCCGGCCGAATCTGTATAATAAAGGGTTGCGAGTGCTTGGGTATCCACAACCAGTTCGGAAAGTGCAAGGTCAGCTATCCCTAACGCTCCTAAGGGTTCGTTATTTTTAAAGCCGGCAAGCGGAACGCCTTCTACCGAAATTTTTACCTTCTGCACATTGGGAAGGGAACAAACCGTATAAATCAGTGTGTAGCGTGACAGAAGGCGGTCTGTCGTATTCCCGGTATCAAAGGGTGCGCTCATATCCAGTTCTGCCACGGTGCCATTTATGCGTACACTGCGAAGGGCGGTTTCCCGAGGGATAATCTGTGTCATCCCAGGCTTGGAAGGCCCTTTTAGCAGTGCGTTTATGGTTTCGGTAATCATTGTTGCACTGTCCGCTTCTATTTGGCGTTCCTCTACAGAAATCTCTTTTTTATCTGCGGATACAAAGTATAGACGAACAGACGTGCCGTGCTCCGGCGTACAGCCTGTGAAAAAGCATAGTACGAAAAACAGATAAAGGACTCTTTTCATAGCATTCCTCCTTATAAGGTTGTGGAAACCGGCAATACGATACGGAAAAGACTGCCTTCACCCTCCCGACTTTCCACTTCAATATAGCCGCCGTGCAATTCAACGGCACTGAGTGCAATAGAAAGGCCCAAGCCTGTGCCGCCGGTTTCCCGTGCCCGCGCTTTATCCACGCGGTAAAACCGTTCAAAGATTTTGGCGAATTCCGTTTCTGCCATGCCGATGCCGTTATCGGCAATCGAAATATAGATATGATCTTCATCACGATACAGTTCCGTGTACACACGGCCGTCTGCCGGGGTATACTTTATGCTGTTATCCAAAATGTTATAAACGGCTTCCCAAATTTTGTCCGCATCTACACGCAGAAAAATATTTTCCTGCAAATGCGCGTCGAGCATAATGTTTTTATTGGCTGCAAGCGGGGATAGGGCCTTTATAACGCCGCTGACTAAAGTATGTAAATTCACAGTGGAAAAGGCAAAACCTTCCTTGGAGGCTTCCAAGGAATCGAGCTTTGTCAGGCTCAAAAGCTTATTGATAATCCGCGTGAGCCTATCCACCTGCTCATTCATATCATACAAGAATTCTTGCACCGTTTCCTGATCTGTCTCCGGATTCTGCAAGAGAGAATCACAAATCAGTTTAATGGAAGAAAGCGGTGTTTTCAACTCATGCGAGGCATTCGAAACAAATTCCTGCCGCCGATTATCAATTGTGTCCATACGTTCCACCATAAGGTTAAAGGCGCTTACCAGCTCCATAATCTCGTTACCGCCGCGAATATGTACCGGCTTTTTGGATTCGGTTTCAGCCATATCCTTAATCTGCTTGGTTAATCGGGAAAGCGGCGCGGTAAAGATAACGGAAAGAAAAATGCCGAACAGGCCAATGACCACAGATCCAATCCAAGCAATCGAAATTGCCTTATCCTTCATGTGGGAAAAAAAGGCGTATTGCGATTTTGTGGAAGTCCGAGTAATTAAAATACCTATGCTGTCCGTCCCTTTATAAATCGGCACGGCCGCGAGCATGTAGGGGTCATTCCCTAAGGTTCTTTCCACCGTCAGGTTCTCACCGCCAATGGCGCGGAGGACCCATGGGGTAGCCAATATTTTTCCGCGTCTGCCGGAGGATTCGTTTGAATCAAAAAGGACGCGCCCATCCGTATCCAAAACCATGATGCCGGCATCGGTATACGCCCAAGCACCGGGCTTAGGCAAAACGGCGGCATCCATCGTTTCTATATAGGCAGAACACGACGTGCCGGATAGAAGATTGGCGCTTTCCAGCATATCCCCGGACAGTGTTTGCAAGGAATATCCGCGAATGCTGTCCAGAATAAAGAGAATCATAAGGAGAAGCGCCAGAGATATGACAACAAAATATATCGCAACCAGTCGCAGACGAATACTGCAAAAAAACTGCTTAATCTTCTTTAAAATAATAGCCAACCCCCCACTTGGTGATGATATATTTTGGCTGTGCAGGATTCGGTTCTATTTTTTCACGCAGACGACGTATATGCACATCCACTGTGCGAATATCACCGGGATAATCATAGCCCCATACAATATTCAAAAGATTTTCGCGTGAGTACACCTTGCCGATGTTGGTCACCAGTAAATCCATCAGGTCAAATTCCTTCGCAGTCAGTTCAATCCAATTGTCCCCAATGCGTACCTTGCGTAAATTATAATCGAGAGCCACCGTGCTGCCAATGGTTTTGGTCTTGCTGCCCTCCGTGGTATTGCCGGATTGTGCCCGTCGCAAAATGGCCTTTACACGTGCTTTGAGCTCTAAAATATTAAAAGGCTTTGTTAAATAATCATCAGCGCCATATTCAAGCCCCATAATTTTATCCATATCCTCAGATTTGGCGGTTAGCATGATAATGGGAACACGCGAAAAGTCGCGCACCTTTTGACAAACGGACAGACCGTCAATCTTCGGCAGCATCAAATCCAGAATAATTAAATCGATACTTTTGTCCCGCGCCAGTTTCAGTGCTTCTTCCCCATCATAGGCGGTTTCTACCTGAAAGCCTTCCTGCTCAAAATTAAATTTTATGCCTTTGACCAAAAGTTTTTCATCGTCCACAATAAGTATTTTCATACCGAACCACTCCCTTAAATAGTAATTTGAGCTTTTATGGCTTCATATTTTGCTTGCCCGATTCCTGCCACCTCTTGGATGGCTTCCGGTGAGGCAAAAGGACCGTTTGCAGTGCGATAGGCGATAATGCGAAGCGCCAACGCCTCACCGATGCCCGGAAGGCTGGCAAGCATCTCTGCATCCGCCGTATTGATGTTAATCTTGTATTCTGCTACCGCAACAGAGGCGTTCTCCTTGGCAGAATAGAGTTCGGGTGCATTCCTTTTAACGGAAAGGGAAACATCACGGGGTTTAAGAAGGATAAGCATACCAATGCAGGCAAACAAAAGAAGCAGAAAAAGAACCCAAGGCAGGTACTTCACTTTTTGCGGCGACATGCGCATCAAAAGCCTCCTTTGCAACAAAGATGCACTGCTTTGTTACTTTATTTGAACCATTATATATCATTTTTAAAATTTTTTCAATGTCTATTAGAAAATATTTCAGAAATTTAAAAAAACACACAAAAGGCTTAGAGTTTGAACCGACTAAAAAAACGGTGTGACGGCAATCGCTGGGAGAGAGTAATCAGCCAAAAGGCGGGGAACCATAAGTTCCATTGGCACACCTTCGCGCTGCGGCACACCCTCCTCTTGTGCTGTTCGAATGGCTGTAAAAACAAAGTCTGCCGCTTTGCCGGCACTCTCGGTAAGGGACTTGCCGGAGAGAAGCGCACCGGTCAAGACAGAAGTAAACAGATCTCCGGTGCCGGGGTAATGCACATGGACAAAGGGGTTGTCAATACGGAAAAAGCGGTCCGATGCGCGGTCATACAACAGCACCGCAACAGCATTGCCGCAGGGGATACCGGTAATCAGAATCGAAGCGTTCGTTATGGCGGTCAGTGCTTTCGCGGCACGATAGGCAGCGCGTATATCGCCGGTATTTGGCGTATCAGTCAAGAAACAGGCTTCTGTTAAATTCGGTGTAATAATATCTGCTTTCGTAATCAGTTTTTTCATGGCCACCGTAATATCCGCCGAAAAACAATCATACCATGCGCCATCATCTGCAAAAACAGGATCCACTACGACAAGCGGTGCGTGCGCATCTGCAATAAACGCCTCGGTAATCTCCACACCGCGCACAGATCCGATAAAGCCGGAATACACGCAGTCGAAAACACAGCCCTCCTTTTTCCAATGCCCAAAAAGACGGCCCAAAAAGTCCGTCATATCTGCCATAGCATAGTCTGTATAATAGCCGGTAATGGAAGAAAGCACTGCGGTCGGTGCCGGACATGCTTGATGCCCCATTACACTGAGAGTAGGCAGCACAACAGTAAGAGAACTGCGGCCGAAGCCGGCAATGTCATGAACGGCGGCTACCTTCTTTGGCACCTTACTCATACGGCAGTTGCTCCATAAGAGACGGATTCTTGCCTTTCAAAAAGGCATCCACTTCGCTCTCTGTAACAGATGCATCTGTATGATTGGAAGAGGGCGTGTTTTTCGTTTGCTTGCAGCCGCCAAGCGCACAAAGCAAAAAACTAACCAAAAAAACACAAAAAATCTTACGCATAAAAATCCTCCGAAAAAAGTCGGTATACGGGGCAAAGAAGCCCATGGGGTGTGAAAGCCTACCATTTGTACCACACCCCTCTTATTATACCACGCCCGGAAAAAAACTGCAAGATTTTTTAATTTCTGGTTAAAATTGGCTGTAATTGGCGATGCATCAGTGCTGCCTCTGTGGCCGGGACAAGAAGGGACATATTGGCCACAAGGGAGGCGGGCTTTCTGTCCGGATCATCCTGCCCGAAGGGCACAAAGAAATGGTTTTTTCGGCTTAATAGAACGCCGATGTTTTTTGCCGCCGCGGAAAGCCCGTCATTTGTGGACACGGCCAGAACCACCGGGCGACTGTTTCGCAGATGCGCTTTTGCGGCCATTGTGACCGATGTATCCGTAATGCCGCCTGCCAGCTTGCCCAGCGTGTTGCCGGTACAGGGGGCAATAATCAGTATATCTAAAAGACGGCCGGGGCCGATTGGCTCTGCCGCTTGTACGGTTGTAATAATCTCTTCTCCTGTAATGTCACGGATTCTTTGGCAAAAATCCGCAGCTTTACCGAAACGTGTATCCGTATTCGCTGCAATCGCACTCATTACAGGCAATATATGGGCACCAGCCTTTGCAAGGTTTTCCATCTCGGGCAATACTGCGCGGAAGGTGCAAAAGGAGCCGGTCAGCGCGAAACCGACTGTAATGCCGGATAAATCCATAGCCTTTCTTGCCTTTCTACTCACAAAATTCTCTCTTCTTTTACCTGTGAGTGGATAAAAGAAGATTCGTAACGGTACGAGCAATTGCCGCACCGGCCGTAACCGGCGCAACCTTTCCCGGCAGAGAGAGTGCCGGAATCACTTTGATGTCGTATAGCTTTGCTGCAGCGATATCAACGCCGCCGGGTGCAGAGGCAAGGTCTATAATCAAGGCATTTTGTCCTAAATGGCGCAGGGCCGTTTTCCCCAGAACCGGCGCAGGAACGGTGTTAATAACCAGTACCTTATCTGCAATGTGTCGGTCAATTTCCGCTGTCTGCACCGCATGAAAGCCGTTTGCTTCTATCCAAGCAATGTCACCGGGCCGCCGTGCAGAAACGGTCACCGATGCACCGCATCCGGCAAGAAGCCGAGATAAATATTTGCCGATGCGGCCATAACCGACCACAAGACAGTTTGCTCCATGCAAGGTGATAGGCATTTCCTTAAGGGCAATGCTCACAGCACCTTCGGCGGTTGGAATCGCATTCATCACAGCGAGTTCCTCACAAAGCATGTAATCTACATAGGAAATGCCGGCCTTTTGAAAGCCTTCGCAAAGCACGGCGTCCGGCTTTCCGCAAAAAACCGGGATAGAAGGCCGACAAAGAGCAAGCAGGGTATCATAGGTGATTTCTCCCGCATAGAACGGAGCATGCAGAACACCGGGTTGCCGGGATACGGGTACCCCGAGCACAATCGCATCGGTATCCTCTGCCGGATGCTGTGCGGCAGGAATGTGTGGCGGCAATCCCAAGGCTTCGACCGCAATGCCGTCTTTTATCAGTGTTTCTGCCATTTTACAAATTCGCATGTCGCCACCGACAACAAAGAGTTTCATGTATACTCAACCTTTCCGGAAATCCATTTCATTTACTCTACCAATGCCAGTATATGCAAAAACAAAAAAAATGACTCCATTACAGAAAATGGAAATTATCCGGACAAAAAAAGCAAAAACACTTGACTTTAGTACGAAAAAAATGTATAGTATATACTGTCTTATATTATGTAAACAGGAGGCGCTTTAATTTATGATGAAAGAAAATGAAAAAAGAGAAAGAAAAAGACAGATACAAGAGGAAAGAGAAAGGCTGGATAATAAAGTTGTGCTTGCAACTGCAATCGCACTGGTTTCTGCCATGCTGATGCTTTTTATATATAACTGGTTTGTATCTGCTTATGCCGCACAGACGAAGGTATTGATTCAGGTGCTTATGTGGATCGGCGTTGCCGGGGTTGCTGCATTCTTGGTATTGGGATTTGTAAAGAAAGATAAAAAGTATTTCGTTGTTCTGGCTTACTGCGCCGTTGGTGCGTTCCTCCTTCGTGAGGTGCTGAAGGGAACAGTCACAACATGGATTCTGCTGTTGGCTTCTAAAATTCCCTTCTTAAATACCGTTGCATACGCAACTACCAAGGCAAGATTTAACTTTGTATATATTGCCTTAGCCATTTACCTGGTTGCCTCTTACATCTACTACGGTGTAAAAATGAAAAAGTTAAAAAAATAAGGAAATCAAAGGATTGCAGAAGGGAACGTTTAGGAGTACATTTCTTAAAATAAAAATACTTTATGCTATGAACAAACTGTGCCTCTTGACGTACCTGTGTACGTCTTCGGGAACCCAAAGCCTGCGGCTTTGGCGCAGTTTGTTCATTCTGCACTATTTTTCTCCAGCCCCAAGGAGCCATAGCAAAAATCATTTTGCTATGGCTCCTTTTTTGCATAGAATCCACAAGCTTTTTTACAGCATGTAGTAATCGCATAAGAATAGGAAACAATTTGGATTGGAGGAAGGCGGCGTGATTTTGCATCGTCCATGAGAAAAATCTGTAAGAATGCGTTGCATATGGTCAAAATCAGCCTTTTCGGTAATACGGCCTTCACAATAATCTATGGCGTATTGCACACCGGCCTGTACCATTAATACATCGGAAGAAAGGGCCCAGGTAGCCATGCGGCCGGTATTGCCATACTGGGCAACGCCATTTGCAATTTGCTTTAAAACGCCTTCCGGATCATCAAACCGGCCACAATCAATGCCGAAAAAGCTGGTGTAACCATGAAAGGGACTGGGACAGCAGGGCTGGGGATAAATTGCTCCACATTCCAAAACAGCTTTAATCAGCTGGGCATGAATGGTGCAATCCGTACAGAAGAAAGCAAGACCGGAACCATAGTTGCCTACTTGCTCCGGCACATCCTCTTCAATAAAGATACGTGCCTCAGCACCGCCGCCTTCTGCATCCTCCGGATCAGGCGTGGTGACATCAATAAATTCCATCCCCAGTTCGTTACAACGAGCAACCATGATTTCGCGCCGCCGAATAATCGGTTCGCTTAAAAGATGCCGGGCAAACGTATAATGAATCAGACGTTTTGCACCCATGCGATAGGCTTCGTCCACAATTTCCCGGCCCATAGAATACATATCTTGTGCCATACAAATGTCCGCTTTTTGTGAAACAAAGGCAGCATCCTCTGTATCTGCACCGGTAATAAACAAGACATCCGGTCTTTTTGCCTTTACGGCTTCAATTGCTTGATCAATTCCGGCAATGGCGCGCACAAAAACAATTGCGCGAATCGCAGGATCCTCTGCAAGTTTTGTACAAATCTCTATGGTATTTTCTGCGGAAAGATTGTCCGCATAGGTCGTGGTGGTCACAAAATTGTATTTTTCCGCCATACGTTCGGCCTCAAAAACCGCTTCGCTATACACGGCGCTGCCGGTCACAATGCCGATTTTGTAGGGCGCATGATCATCTGTCGTATGCGCTTTCTTCTCTGCCTTCTTGCATCCGGAAAGAAGTACAGGTATGCAAAGAAGCAAACACAAAAATCTTTTCATCATCCTTATCTGTCCTTTCCAAGCTAAAACCCATACAAGATAGGAATAGTATAGCATATCTTGCAAATAAAAGCAATATTTTTATGGGACTGTCGCGGTTTTTTCGTTTTTTTTGTGTTTTTCAAAGAAAGACTTGCTTTTTTTTGAATTTATGGTATGATAATAAATATGGATTTTTCGTTGAAAGGATGCATTTATGACAGACGAACAGCTTTCTTTATGCAAACAGCAGAATCATGCTGCGTTTGAGCTACTTGTGCGGGAGTTTTCTCCGCAGGTGTATGGTGTTTCTTTGTCCATGATGGGCAATGAGCACGATGCGAAGGATGCTGCACAAGAGGCTTTTATTAAAATATATCAATCCATCTCTCGCTTTCGGGGAGAGTCTGCTTTGCAAACCTGGATTTATCGTATTACGGTGAATGCATGTAAGGACATTCTTCGTCGGCGGAATCGATATATTTCTTTGGGAGAAGAGGACGAAGCGGCTCTTTTTTCTAAAGAGGATGAGGCGCCCGGCCCGGAGGAAATGGTTGTTTCCGCAGAGAGAGCAAGAGAGGTTCGTTTAGGGATTGCTGCATTACCGACGGAATATAAAATTTGCATTTTTTTAAGGGATATGAAGGGATTGCCGTATGCAGAGATTGCCATGATTTTAGATTGCCCGATTAACACAGTGAAATCCAGGATTTCCAGAGCTCGTCGCCTTTTATTAAAAAGACTTTCTGAAAATCGGAAACTTTTTGCAGGGAAGAAATGTCTACAGAAAGAGGAGGACGAAAGGCATGAAGTGTGAATTTGTACAAAGCAATATGAGCAAATATATAGAAGAAGATCTTTTGCCGGACGAAGCATCTGCCGTGGATGCACACATAAAGACCTGTGCGAGGTGTCGGCAGTACTGTGCAAACATGCGCCAGCTTGTCGATACCATTCATGGTTTGGAATCGGAGTCGGTCCCGGTGGATTTGACAACGTTAGTGCTGAAGCGCTTAAATGAAAAAGAGAAGCATACTTTTATTCTGCCGGAATGGCTAAAGAACTGGCGCTTTTATACAATTGCAGCAGCTTGCGCGCTGTTTGTTTTTGTCATTAGCGGCAATTTGGAAGAGGGATTTGTTCCCCAAAAAGATTTTTTTTATCAGTGGGAAACCCCTGTATCCTATGAGAAGAAGGAAGAACCGGTTTTGGAAGAAATGATGTTGCATGACGAGGCAGTAGCCGTGGGGGAAGTGCCGGCATCGAGCACCCCGGAGCAGACGAATCAGCCTATTGCGCCCGGCCTTGGACTGAAAAATAATACAGGCCAGACATCGCAGAAGAGGCAAGTAGACGGCAATCCCGCTGCACCGGCTGCACCGATTGCGTCCATGGCACCGAAACAGAATACGAGCAGTTCTCAAGGGAGCACACCGCAGGTACAGGGATCTGCAAGCCGCGGAGGAAGCGGTGCGATCTCTACGGAATCGTCACCCAATATATCTTTCTTTTTTCCGAATATAAGCACAGATAAAAAAGGACTGACGGCAGGTACGAGCGCGGCATCTGACAAAAAGACCGCAACGAATGAAACGGTTTTGAATACCGCGACGGCACAGAACCATGCTACCGTTGCATCTTTGCCAAAACGTAAGATCACATTTGTTGTCAGCGATCCGGATGCTGCTACAGTATTTCAAAATGCCTGTGCGGGTGGAGCAGATGCTGTGCGTGAGGCGTTTCGAAGTGCAGATATTGCATGGAGAGAAAGAGAATCCGTCGTAGAAGAATATGCCGGGCAGTATAATGCGCTGGCGGCAGAAGCCAATCAAATAGAAAAGCAGATAGCGGCAGGCGGAGCAACGGATAGCCTTCGTGCAGCACTTTCCGAAAAAGAGCAAGCGATGAAAAGCCTAAAGGATAACTGCAGCACGGTATCCGTAGGCTTATCCATCTCCTGATTTTATTTTTGGAAAAAGGCCGTCACAGCGGTAGAAATATTTTCCATGCAAAGGGAAGCAGTCAGCACTTTTTCCAGTGTGTCTGCACCCGGCAACCGATATTGATAGATTGCAGTTGCTGTCATGAATAGAATGGCACATAAAATGCATTGAATAACAAAAAGGCGACGTCTTTTGCTTGTGCGCGACGGCGCTTTTCTGTTTCTGTATCTGTTTGCCATACAGTTCCCTCCTTTGCGTGTTTTGCAAACTCTATTACAAATATACGAAAGGGCTTTTGTCATTATGTCAAAAACACCACTTGCAGATGCAATCCAACGGTATGCAAAAAAAGATATGCATAGATTTCACATGCCCGGACATAAAGGGAAGGCCACAGGTATTTTCCCGGCAGCCTTTACGGCGCTCGATGTGACAGAAATTGAAGAAACCGACAATTTAATGGAGCCCAAAGGCTGTATTCTTGCTGCAGAAAGGCTTTGCGCATCTGCCTTTGGGGCACAGAGAACTTTTTTTACCACAGGCGGCTCTACCTGCGGTGTTCTGGCAATGCTACATGCCGTACTGCGGCCGGGGGATAAGGTGCTGGTGGACCGAAGCTGTCATCTGTCTGTCTATGCGGCACTTTCCCTTTGCGGTGCAGTGCCTGTGTATGTGCGTGGGGCGTGGATGGCGCAGATAGGCGCATTTGCGCCGCCTGCAACGGAGGGAATTGCATCGATTTTAGAGAGAGAAAAAGACATTCGCGCACTGGTACTGACCACGCCGACGCCCTATGGAATTGCGGCGGACACAGAGGCGATCGCAGAAATCTGTCATGCACGGGGCGTACTTCTCCTTGTGGATGAAGCGCATGGCGCCCATTTTGCATTTGCACCGCATTGCCCAAAAACGGCTCTGGCAGCAGGGGCGGATTTATGCGTACAAAGTCTGCATAAAACTTTGCCGGCCCTCACTGGGAGCGCAGTATTGCATGTGGGAAATCCGGCACTTATCCATAAGGCGGAAGCGGCATTGCGGCTGTTTCAATCCACAAGTCCGTCCTATCTTTTGATGGCAAGCATGGATTGCGCCCGTGCGGCGGCAGAAGAAAGTGCAGGCTTATGGGAGGAGCTTTATGCGGCAATAGAAGCGTGCCGCTTCCCCGGTCTTTACCGGACGGATGACCCTTATCGACTCACGGTTTCATGCCAAGGCGAGGTGAGTGCACCGCTTCTTGCCGCGGCAGGCTTTGTGCCGGAGATGACCGGCACACACACGGCCGTAATGATTGTTACGATGGCAGACAGTCCGAAGACAGTGCAGCGGCTATTGGACTTTGCAAAAACATGGAAGCCCGCTGCTTGGCCGGCACCCCTGCCGCCGCAGTGCCCGGCTGTCCTTACTCCGGCAGAGGTGCGGTGCAGAGAGGCAGAGTTGGTGGCAGCAGATGAGGCCGTCGGAAGAATTGTGGCGCGACCGGTATATTGCTATCCGCCGGGAACGGCCATTGTGGCACCGGGTGAGGTGTTTAGCCGGGAGGTGCTGCTGTACCCTGCCTTTAAAGAGGAAAGAATATGGGTAGTGCAGGCGTAAAGCGGGCAATCGAAAATAAATTGACATTTTATGGCTTCTGTGCTACAATGGAGCAGAAATAAGAAATGGGGAGTTTTATGGAAGAGTTATTCTCTGCCGTACAAAAGCCGGTCCGGTATATCGGTGGTGAGTATGGTGCGATATATAAGAAGAAAGAGGATGTGAAGATTCGCTTTGCCATGTGTTTCCCGGATTTGTATGAGGTGGGGATGAGCCACCTTGGCATGCGAATTTTATACCATTTAAAAAATAGCCGTTCGGACACCTGGTGCGAGCGTTGCTTTATGCCGTGGGACGATATGATAGAGGCCATGGCAGAAAGGGACATGCCTCTGTTTGCGCTGGAAAGCCGTGACCCCCTGACAGCATTTGATATGCTGGGCTTTTCACTGCAATATGAAATGAGTTATACAAATGTTTTAGAGATGCTTCGCCTGGCGCGGATTCCGCTGCGCAGCGCGGACAGAAAGACGGCCTATCCATTTGTTTGCGCCGGCGGCTCCTGCGCTTATAATCCTGAGCCAATGGCGGATTTTATTGACTTTTTCATTATCGGTGAGGGTGAAGAAGTCAATATGGAAATTCTGGACGCTTATAGCGCATGGAAAGATAGCGGTGCGCCAAAAGCAGCCTTTTTGGAAACGGTTTCCCATATTGAGGGCGTGTACGTGCCTTCTTTCTATGAAGCAGAATATGCGGGCGATAGGCAGGTCGCCTTTACGCCAATTGGGAATGCACCGAAAAAAATCAAAAAGAGAATTGTAGAGGATATGGACAATGCCTTTTTTCCGGAGGACATGATTGTGCCGTATGGGGAGATTGTCCATGATCGTATCGCGCTCGAACTGTTTCGAGGTTGTATCCGTGGCTGTCGTTTTTGTCAGGCAGGGATGATTTATCGGCCGGTTCGGCAACGCTCCGCAGCGCGATTGCTTTCGCTTGCAGAAAAGCTGATAAAGAATACCGGTTATGAGGAAATTTCGTTGTTGTCATTGAGTACCAGTGACTACACGGCGCTTGAAGAATTCACGCAGGAATTACTTGCCATGACGGAAAAGAGAAAAATCAGTATGGCTTTGCCCTCCCTGCGCATTGATAATTTTTCTATGGAACTCATGCAGCGCATACAAAAGGTGCGTAAAACCGGCCTGACATTTGCACCGGAAGCAGGCACACAGCGTATGCGGGATGTCATCAATAAAGGCATTACGGAGGAGGATGTGTTACAGTCCGCTTATTTGGCCTTCTCCGGCGGATATAAAAGCATTAAACTATACTTTATGATCGGGTTACCCTTTGAAACAGAAAAAGATGTTGCGGGCATTCCGCAGCTGGCACAAAAAGTGATCGAAACATCGTATCAGATTCCCCGGCAGAAGGGTGAAAAGCCCTGCACGGTGACAACCAGTGTTTCTTCTTTTGTGCCAAAGCCACATACACCGTTTCAGTGGTGTGCGCAGAATACATCGGAAATGCTGCGGGAGAAACAGCAGATTCTGCGTGATGCTTGTACGTCCAAACGCGTAACCTTGAATTATCACGAATCGAAACTGAGCGTGTTAGAGGGCGTTTTTGCGCGGGGGGACAGAAGGCTTTGTAAGGTGCTGGAGCGCGCGGTTGAAGTTGGATGCCGATTCGATGGCTGGAGTGAGCATTTTTCCTATGAAAGATGGATGACGGCATTTGCGGATTGTGGCGTAGATCCGTCAATCTTTATTCGGCAAAGAGAAAAGGACGAGCTGTTGCCTTGGGATATGATTGATTGCGGTGTAACAAAGTCGTTTTTATTAAAAGAATATGAAAAAGCGGAGAAGGGCGAAATCACGCCGCATTGCCGTGTAAAGTGCAGCGGTTGCGGCGCAGCCGGCTTTAAGGCAGGTGTTTGTTTTGCATAAGTATGTAGTTCGATATACAAAAGAGGGGGATGCAAAGTTTATTTCTCATCTGGACTTTCTTCGTGCCGTGCAGCGCGCAATGCGGCGTGCCGATTTACCCATAAAGTATTCGGAGGGATTTAATCCGCATCCTTGCCTATCTTTTGCTCAGCCGCTGGGAATAGGCGTCACCGGAGAAAATGAGTGGTTTGAGGCGGAAATGACAGAGGAGGTCCCCGATTTGGCATCACGGCTGGATCGTGCCATGCCACGGGGCGTGCATATCCGAGAAGCGATTTTGGAAGTAAAAAACCGCTTTGCCGCAATCATGCGCGCGGAATACCTGGTTACTCCTGCGGCTTTGCCGGAGGATGTTGCAATTGCAGCGTTTTTGGCGAGAGAAGAAATTCCAATTGAAAAACGCACCAAGAGCGGGACAAAGATGACGGACATCCGCCCCATGATAGATACGATTTCGCGCCGGGATAAACAGCTGTTTATGCGCATTGCTGCCGGCAGCGCTGTCAATTTGAAGCCGCAAACGGTTATGGATGCACTCGAGGCATATATACCCGAGTATCATGCCGGATTCTGTCGGTATCACCGTCTGGCATTGCTGGATCACGATAACCAACCGATATATTAGACAATATATACGAAAAATACAGAAAAATTTCGTGAAAAACTTTGTAAAAAAAGAATTGCTTTATACGAAAAAAAACTATATAATATATGTATATTTAATGCAGGAGGACTGAAACGTGTTTGGATACGGTCAGGATATCGGGATTGATTTGGGGACGGCTTCCGTTCTCGTATACGTAAGAGGCAGGGGCATCGTCTTAAAAGAGCCCAGTGTTGTTTCTATTGACAAGAATACAGGCAAGGTACAAGAGGTTGGTATGGAGGCGCAACGCATGATAGGCAGAACGCCCGGCAATATCGTTGCCATTCGTCCCTTGCGTGATGGCGTTATTTCGGATTATGATACCACCGAGAAAATGTTAAAGTATTTCTTGAAGAAGGTTTGCAATAAGCGCCTTTTTCGTCCAAATGTGATTGTTTGCGTGCCCAGCGGTGTCACCGAGGTGGAAGAACGCGCGGTGATTGATGCAGCCATGCAGGCAGGTGCCCGTCGGGTGCATCTGATTGAAGAACCGATTGCAGCAGCAATTGGTGCCGGTATGGATATTGCAAAACCATACGGCAGTATGGTTGTGGATATCGGCGGCGGCACGAGTGACGTGGCGGTTATTTCTTTGGGCGGCATCGTTGTCAGCAACTCCATTAAGGTTGCCGGAGATGCCTTTGACGAAACGGTGGTTCGCTACATTCGCAAAAAGCATAACATCATGATTGGTGACCGCACAGCAGAAGATTTGAAAATAAAAATCGGCTGTGTATATCCCAGAGAGGAAACCGAGGTTATGGAAATTCGCGGCCGTTGCCTGCTCAGCGGTTTGCCGAAAACCGTTACTGTTTCCTCTGATGAGATGCTCGAAGCGTTAGAGGAGCCGGCGCATGCAATTGTGGATGCTGTGCACTCTGTTTTAGAAAAAACACCGCCTGAACTGGTGGGGGATATCAGTAATTCAGGCATTGTCCTTACAGGCGGTGGCTCGCTGATTCACGGACTTGATCTGCTTTTGCAGAAGGAAACCGGTATCACCGTCCGTGTTGCGGAGGATGCCATTTCCTGCGTTGCAATCGGGACAGGGAAGGCGCTCGACAATATTGATTCGCTGCAAGGAAACATTAGCGCAAACAAACGAAAATATCAATCATAATGGAAGATTCGGAGCTTTGAGAAATTCTATGCATCAAAGCTCCTGTTTTCTTGAGAGAGGAGAAGAACGATGTCCAAGTTAAATTGCTACATACGGATTGCTGTTTTAAGTGCCATAGGCTTTATACTCATCAATATTGAATTTCCGATTTTGCCGGGCGCACCGTTTTTAAAGCTGAATCTTTCGGAGGTGCCGGTACTTTTGGCGGCTTTCTCTATGGGTCCGATTGCCGGTGCTGTGGTAGCAGTACTGCAAAATCTGTTGCACCTTTTGCAGTCGAAAAGCGGCGGCGTGGGAGAAATTGCGAACATAGTGATAAGCAGCACTTATGCGATTACGGCCGGCCTCATCTATCTGCGTATAAAAACGCGAAAGGGCGCATGCTTGGCGCTTCTTTTCGGCAGTTTGGCCATGATTGTGGCAGCAGGGTTTGCCAATCTGTTTATTATGCTGCCTCTTTATGGGATTCCGGCGGAAAATCGGCTGCCGCTAATTCAGACAGCCATTTTGCCGTTTAACTTTATTAAAGCCGCTGTAGTGTTTTTGGTAACATGGTTTTTGTATAAACCGCTTTCATCGCTTTTAAAGGGGAAACAAAAATAGGATTTGTTTAGAAGTATCAGGAAAAACAAGTAGCCTTTGAGGATACTTGTTTTTTTATCTTTTTTTGTAAAAAACATTGACTTATGGGTGATTCTATAGTATAATCGAAATCAAATGCGATTGTTTTGCCCATGGAATTTTAAAAGGGCAAAAAAGATACGAAAAGGAGGATTTTCATGAAGGTACAATTTACAGAAACCGTCCTTCGGGACGCGAACCAATCCCTCATCGCTACCCGTTTACCGTTTGATAAGTTTGCACCGATTCTTGAAACCATGAATCGTGCCGGCTATTATTCAGTAGAATGTTGGGGTGGCGCAACATTTGATTCTTGCTTGCGTTTTTTAAACGAGGATCCGTGGGAAAGACTTAGAAAGATTAAAGAGAAAATGCCGGACACAAAGCTGCAGATGTTGCTTCGCGGCCAGAACCTTCTGGGCTATAAGCACTATCCGGACGATGTTGTGAGAAAGTTCGTACAGCTTTCTGTTGCCAATGGAATTGACATTATCCGTATTTTTGATGCGCTGAACGACCTGCGCAATATTCGTGTGGCAGTAGAGGAAACCAATCGTTGCGGCGCACACGCTTCCGGTGCGATTTCCTATACCACCAGCCCGGTGCATACCTTGGAGAATTATGTTGCATTGGCAAAAGAAATGGAAAATATGGGCGTTGGCTCTATTTGTATAAAGGATATGGCCGGTGTTATGGCACCGCAGGAAGCCTATGATTTAGTAAAGGCTATTAAGGGTGCTGTAAAGATCCCGGTTGTTGTACACACCCATTGCACAACCGGTCTTGCATTTATGACTTATCTCAAGGCAGTAGAAGCCGGTGCAGATGTCATTGATACAGCTTCCTCCTGCTTCTCTGGCGGAACAAGCCAGCCGGCGACGGAAACTCTTTGCTACGCACTGCGTCAGCTCGGCTACACCATAGACTTAAACGATAAGGTTTTAAAAGAGGTTAATGACTTCTTTAAGCCGATTCGTGCTGAATATATTGCAAATGGAACATTAAACCCCACCGTTTTGGCAACGGATACGGACGCTTTGAACTACCAGATCCCGGGCGGTATGCTGTCTAACCTGATTTCTCAGCTGAAGGCACAAAACGCGTTGGACAGATTGGATGAGGTTCTTTTGGAAACACCGCGTGTACGTAAGGATTTAGGCTATCCGCCGCTGGTAACACCGATGAGCCAGATGGTTGGCGTGCAGGCCGCTACCAATGTCCTTATAGGTGAACGCTATAAGAATATCAGTAAGGAAGTGAAGGCATATCTCCGTGGCGAATACGGCCAGGCACCCGGTCCGATTGATCGGGCACTGCAGGAGAAGGCTCTGGATGGCGAAACACCGGTTACATGCCGCTTCGCAGACACTTTGGAGGATGCGTTTGAAAAGACAAAGGCAGAGCTTGGAGATAAGGCAAGCTGTGACGAAGATGTACTTTCCTACATTGCTTTCCCGCAGGTAGCAGAAAAGTTCTTTAAAGAACGGGAAGCACGTCGCGAAAATTGCGTTAAGTATTCCATTGAAGCCATGTAGTGCTTTGGCACGGAAAGGATATTGTTATGCAGAATCTTTTATTCCAATCTCTTGGGAATTCAGTTTTAGGATTGGCCATCGTGTTTGCAGTCTTGATCATTCTTATGGCATGCATCAAGGTTATGTCCGCATTCATGAAGAAAGGTGAAGCACCGCAAAAGGTGCAGGCACCGGCATCGGCTGCACCGGTAGTTGCGGCAAAAGGCAGTTGTGGGGATATTCGGATTTTCGATGTACCGGAAAAGACAGCTGCTATGCTGATGGCAATTACAGCAGACAAGCTTGGTGAACCTTTGCATACTTTACGGTTCATCTCTATTAAAGAAGTGAAATAAGGGAAGGAAGGCTAACGATGAAATATAAGATTACATTAAACGGAAAAACATATGAAGTTGAAGTAGAAAAGGGCGCCGCGATTGTTGCAGCAGAATATGATGCCGCCGCACCGGCTGCCGCACCTGCCGCACCGGCTGCGCCTGCCGCCGCACCGGCCGCTGCACCGGCCGCTGCACCGGCTGTAACCGGAGCGGGGGACCCTGTTGTATCTCCGCTGCCCGGCACAGTTCTCAGCATTAAGGTTACACAGGGCCAGGCTGTGAAGAAAGGTGACCTTCTGGCGATTGTAGAAGCCATGAAGATGGAAAACGAAATTCTGGCACCGAAGGATGGCACGGTTACGCAGATTATTGCATCAAATGGCGCAACGATTGACAGTGGTGCACCCCTCCTCGTATTAGCATAGGAGGCTGGACAAGATGAATATTTTAGAAACTTTAGAAAAAATCTGGAACACTTCCGGTCTTGCTACAATTATCAATCAATTTGGCGTAGATGGTTTCCGTCAGCTTATTATGATTGCATTGTCCTGCTTGCTTTTATATCTCGGCATTGTGAAAAAATTCGAGCCGCTTCTTTTAGTCGGCATTGCATTTGGCATGCTTTTAACAAACCTGCCTATTTCCGGCGTGTATAACCCCATGTACTGGGCTGGTACAGGAAAGCCGGATTACGGCGAAATTCTGTTTCATGGCGGCGTTTTGGACATTTTATATTTAGGCGTTAAGACCGGTCTTTATCCGTCTTTGATTTTCTTAGGCGTAGGCGCCATGACAGACTTTGGACCCATGATTGCGAATCCGAAGTCTATGCTTTTGGGTGCAGCTGCACAGTTCGGTATTTACTGTGCGTTGATATTGGCAATCCTTTTAGGCTTTGATGGACAGGCAGCTGCTTCTATCGGTATTATCGGTGGTGCGGACGGCCCGACCGCTATCTGGCTGACAAAAACTTTAAAGCCGGAGCTTTTAGCCCCGATTGCGATTGCAGCGTATTCCTACATGGCACTGATTCCGATGATTCAGCCGCCGCTGATGAAGCTGATTACAACAGAAAAAGAACGTAAAATTAAAATGGAGCAGCTTCGTCCTGTTTCCAAGACAGAGAAAATCGTATTTCCGATTTTGGTTACCATTGTCACCTGCTTAATCCTGCCCTCTGTTGCTCCCCTCTTGGGTTGCCTCATGTTGGGAAATCTTTTAAAGGAATGCGGTGTTACGGAGAGACTCTCTGATACAGCACAGAATAACTTGATGAATATTGTTACGATATTCCTGAGCATTTCTGTGGGTGCAACAGCAAGATATGATACCTTCTTGCAGTTTGACACCTTAAAGATTGTTGTGCTTGGTCTTATCGCCTTTAGCTTCTCTACATTGGGCGGCCTTTTACTGGGCAAGCTTATGTGCAAGCTTTCTGGCGGGAAAATCAATCCGCTTATCGGTTCAGCCGGTGTTTCCGCTGTACCGATGGCCGCACGTGTTTCGCAGACGGTTGGACAGAAGGCAGATCCTTCTAACTTCCTTTTAATGCATGCAATGGGGCCGAATGTTTCCGGCGTTATCGGTTCCGCAGTTGCAGCCGGATTCCTGCTTGCAGTCTTCGGCTAAAAATATGCGTATCAATCGAATCCTCTTGTACGTGGGTACGAGGGGATTCTTTTTACTTGCATCTTTTATAAATTTTTCTTTACAAATTGGCATTTTTAGTATATAATTAAAAAATCATATATAAAGGAGTGTTACTATGGATAAGAGCACATTGCAAATTCTTATCTCCATGGTCGGTTACATGCTGATTGTAATCGGCATTGGTCTTTATTTTTCAAAACGTGCACAACAAAGCTCAGAAAACTTTTTCTTGGGGGGCCGCTCTCTTGGTCCCTGGGTGGCTGCAATGAGCGCAGAGGCTTCTGATATGAGCGGATGGCTCTTGATGGGTCTGCCGGGCGTTGCATACTGGTGTGGTATTGCAGATGCAGCTTGGACGGCGATTGGTTTGGCATTGGGCACCTACATAAACTGGTTAATTGTTGCAAAGCGCCTGCGTCGGTATTCCGTCGTAGCAGGAAACGCCATTACAATTCCCGAGTTTTTCAGTAATCGTTTCCATGAAAAGAAAAAGCTTTTGATGACGATATCTGCAATGATGATTTTGGTGTTCTTTACGGTATACGCCGGTAGCTGCTTTGTCACTTGCGGCAAACTGTTCGGAACACTGTTTGGATTCTCCTATCATTCCATGATGATTGCGGGTGCGTTATTTGTAATTTTCTACACCTTCATTGGTGGTTTTTTAGCAGAAAGTGCATCTGACTTTATGCAAGCCATTGTTATGATTCTTGCACTTGTGATTACACTGGTTGTTGGCACAGCCGCTGCCGGCGGCCTTGGTGCAGTGATTGAAAATGCAAAAGCCATTCCCGGCTATTTCTCGCTGGCCAATATGGCAAGCCCGGTCGTTGATGCAGATGGTGTACAGCAGGTAACCAGCGGTTTGCCGGTCTTCGGCGCACCGACAAGGTATGGTGTTTTAACAGCCATATCCATGCTTTCCTGGGGGCTTGGCTATTTCGGTATGCCGCAGGTGTTACTCCGGTTCTTTGCAATTCGCCGCGTGGATGAATTAAAGCGCTCTCGCCGCATTGCAACGGTCTGGGTTGTGATTTCTCTTTTGGCGGCTGTAGCAATCGGTATTCTCGGCCGTACATTGTTCCCCACAGAAGCGGGCCTTTTGACAAAGAGTGGCGCGGAAAATATTTTTATCACAATGTCACAGTCCCTGTTTCCGCCGATCATCGCCGGTATTATTATGGCAGGTATTCTGGCTGCAACCATCAGTTCCTCGGACTCCTACCTGCTGATTGCCGCTTCTGCTTTTGCAAAGAATATTTTTGAGGGTATCATAAAGAAGGATGCAACGGATAAGCAGGTTATGGTCGTTACCCGTATTGTACTGATTGCGATTTCGTTGATTGGTATCCTGATTGCTTGGAATGAAAAGAGTGTTATTTTCAATATTGTTTCCTTTGCATGGGCAGGCTTTGGTGCAACCTTCGGGCCTTGTATGCTGTTCTCCTTGTTCTGGAAGCGTATGAATCGCAATGGTGCAGTTGCAGGTATGCTGATTGGCTGTGCAACGGTATTTGTCTGGAAGTTAGTGCTGAACCCCTTGGGTGGCATCTTCAAGATTTACGAGTTGTTCCCAGCCTTCGTGATTGCTTCTGTTGCAATTGTCGTGGTTTCTCTTTTGACTGCACCGCCTGAAAAGGCTATTACAGATGAGTTTGATGCAGTCAAGGAATATGTTGTAGAATAAACATTAAAAAAGGGGGCCGTAGCAAAAAGTAATTTGCTATGGCCCCTTGCTTGTTTTTTGAGAATGCAAACTCTACCGGACCAACGTACGCCGACGAATTTGCATCCCCAAAATATACCTTCGTTTTTCAACCTCTGACCAGCGTGTCGATTGTATCGACACGCTGAAGGGGCCGTAGAAAAATGCACAGACCGCATAAAGCATACAATTCTTGAGAATATGCGGAAAAGCATTAAAAGAGTCAAAAGTTAGGGTGGAAATTCGCTAAACCATGCATTTCT
>JAQXGO010000030.1 GCA_029006755.1 Clostridia bacterium
GGAGTTGTAGGCATCCATTTCAGAGACATCTTTATGACATTTATCTTTATCTGCACGAACCGGCGGGAAAAACTCATCGACCGGGAAGTTTAATTTTTCAAAGATGTCGCAGGGATTCTTTTCTGCAGAAGCGGAAACACACTTCTTATCCGGAATACAGAAATCATACGCCGGAATCAAAAGTTGCACATCACGCTCCAGCTTCACAATGGAGAAAAGGCCCAAGGAAACATATAGCCTTTTTTGTTCGCCTTCTAATACAAGGGCATCGTCAAATATCTGTTTGACAGAATTGGGCAGATTCGTCACATCTACCTCGCAAGTGCAGCAATCATAGCAAGGATCACATGCCGCAACGATTTTTTCAGAAAGCACGATGGGGTCGATTGCGGAAACAACAGCCTTTGGAAGGCTTGTTTTCTGCCATTCAGAAGGATCAAAATCACACAGACTGGTCTGTGAAGTAAATACCTTTGAGTTCCCTTCCGAACCAAAAAGCACTACTTTTTTATCGTATGTTGCCAGACCGCATACCTTTGTAGGTGTACATACCCCCGTGTAAACATCCAGCGAAATCTTGAAGAAGAACTTCATCTCTACTGTGTAAAATCCCTTATTAAAGGGGATTGCCTCAACGGTTGGGAACACCCAGATTAATTCCGCACTTCTTGCCTTTACGTTAACAGCACGGTCAACAAGGCTTTGCCCTGGCCCGCATAAATAGACGCGTAGGTTTTCAAGACATTCCTTATCTCTGCACGAATCATATATCTGCCCTGTTTGGATACAGACAGCTTCTTTGCAATTATCCATTTTTTACCTCCTATTAATAATATGGGTATCTTCATTACCCACTATATGTAATAGGTTAAAAAATGTGCAGGAAAATCAAGCAAAAACCTCTTTCGCATATGCAACGCTTTCAAGTGCATCTTTTGTATATCGATCTGCCCCGATAGACGCTGCATACTCCTTGGTCAGTACTGCGCCTCCAACCATGACCTTTCCTTTATATCCTGCCTCATGCAGTAACTTTATGGTATTATGCATACTGACAACTGTGGTTGTCATAAGCGCACTAAGCCCTACGAGCGAAACTTGTTCCTGCAATGCGGTTTCCACAATTTTTTCCGGTGGCACATCACGTCCCAAATCTATAACCGCATATCCATAATTCTCTAAAAGCAGTTTTACTATATTCTTGCCGATATCATGTATATCTCCGTAAACGGTTGCTATGATTATTTTCCCTTTGTCCGTTGTTTTACCTGCCGGCATGCTTTCTTTTACAGCACGGAACGCATTTTTTACAGTTTCTGCAGCGGCTAAAAGCTGTGGCAGGAATACTTTCCCTGCCTCAAATGCCTTCCCCACCTCGTCCAGCGCTGGAATTAAAACTGTCTGTACAAGTTCCATGGGTTCCATTTTTGTAAGAAGCTGTATGGCAGCCTCATAGGCACTGTCCTTCATTCCCCGCAAAATCATATCATGCAAGTCTGTTTTCGTCTGGCTATCCTGCACAATCTGTACCGTATCTCTATATTTTTCAACAAAACGCGAACACTCTTTATCAAACCCATGTAATACGCAATATGCATCGTAAACCTGCATCATGCTTTCTGCACCCGGATTCATGATTGCAGAAGAAAGGCCACTGTTCAATGCAGAAGCAAAAAAAGTAGCATTGATGATATCACGGCGAGGCAGGCCAAAAGATATATTGGAAACACCTAGTACCGTATGCATCCCCATTTCTTCTTTTATATAACGTATTGCACGCAACGTTTCCTTTGCACTGCTCTCCCCTGCACTGACAGCCAGTGTCAGCGCATCTATCACAATATTTTTCTTTGCAATCCCATATTCTGCTGCAGTACGTACAATTTTCTTTGCTATCTCAATCCTGTCTTCGGCCGTTGGCGGAATACCACCTTCATCTAATGTTAATGCAACAACTACGCCGCCATACTTTTTCACGATCGGGAAAACAGCCTCCATGCTCTCCGCCTTGCCGTTTACAGAATTCAGAAGCGGTTTGCCATTATAGATACGAGCTGCATGCGCAAGCACTTCTGCATCCCCTGTATCAATCTGCAGAGGCAGACTCAGAATGCCCTGCAATTCCCGAATTGCGGCGGTCATCATTTCATCCTCATCAATCTCCGGCAGGCCTACATTGACGTCCAAAACATGGGCACCGGCTTTTTCCTGTGCAATGCCCTCGCGCAGAATGTACTGAATATCCTTTGCTCGCAAAGCTTCTTTAAATTTCTTTTTTCCTGTAGGGTTAATACGTTCTCCGATAATAATGGGTGCACTTCCAAAGGTCACCGCAGATCCGGAAGCTGAAACGACAGTTAAGTTTTTATCCGTCAGCGGTTTTGCATGAATATTCGCACAAGCCTTTGTCATCAATGCAATATGCCGGGGCGTTGTTCCGCAGCATCCGCCCAGAATATGTACACCTTGCTTTGCAAAGCGTTCCATATATACTGCGAATTCCTCTGCGGATAAATCATACGTAGTTTCTCCATCCTTCATGCAGGGCAATCCTGCATTCGGCAAAAGCGCGACAGGAATCGAACTGCACGCCATCAATCGATCCAAAAACGTTTCAAATTGCTTTGGACCAAGCCCACAGTTCAGGCCGAGCGCATCTACCCCCAATCCTTCCAGGAGTGCAACTACACTCTCAATATCTGCGCCTGTAAGCAATCTCCCCTTTTCGTCTATACTAACAGTAGCCAGCACCGGCAAATCCGCATTTTCTTTTGCCGCAAGCACTGCTGCTTTCAGCTCATACGTATCCGTCATCGTTTCTATTGAAATCATGTCTGCCGTTTTGCCGGCACGAATAACCCTGGCAAACGATGTATAGGCATCTTCAAAGCTAAGCGTGCCCATAGGTGCAAGAAGTTTTCCGGTAGGTCCTACATCCAATGTGACCGCCGCACGATTGCCTGCTGCTTCCCTGGCAATTTTGATCGCTGCTTCTATTACATTCTCTACGCGATAATCTGTTTCCGCTAATTTAATAGGATTTGCACCAAACGTGTTTGTAGTGATAATATTCGCGCCGCTGTCCACATAGGCTTGATGGATTTTGCGAATCCGATCCGGATCTGTAATGGAAAGCACCTCCGGCGGCACATCAGTTTTGCCGAGCATTGTACCGAATCCGCCATCTATAAACCAAAGCTTTTCTCCAAATGCAATCTTCACTATTTCTTCCTCCTATATGAACAATTCTTCTTATTACATAATTGACATTTTTCTTTTCTGCATTGCGGCTTTTCTGTTAAGCCCACTACGGCAGTGACTGATTTTGCAGGCACCAGCATAAGGCTTGGTAATGCGCTCACACCAATTCTGTCTGCACGTATCATCTGCAAGAGTTTGGGCTGCATCGCAAGTGGATAATCGCCATATCCCGGACTGAAACGCATCGTGGCATACAGTCCGTCCCTATCCAAATTCTGTGCATCTAAATACGCTTCAATATATGCTGCCGCACAAGCATCCAGCACCGCAGCATGTGCCATATCCACAGCTTGATACTTCTTTATCTCCGTATCGACTGCAATCCCAAGTGTTGCGGCTAAAACGATGATTTGTTTCGCATGTTCCAAATGCTTTTTTATATCTTCCCCCTCCATAAAGGGCACAAACGCCGAATAATCCATCACACGCATAGTAATTTTTGGGGCTGCAATCTGCTCCAATTCGTCCCGACAAAGTAAAATAAGGCGAATCGTTTCATCATCCGCTTCGCCGTGAATACCAAGATACATAAGTACTTGTTCGATCATTCGTGCAATCCCTCCAAAAATTGATGTCCTTGCACTGCTATGCAAAATTATTTTTCGCTTTTTTTCAAAAAAAGCTTTCTTTTTCCAAAAGAATGTGTTATACTATTCATGTTGTCTCGGTGGCCTAAAGGATAAGGTAATGGATTCCGGTTCCATTGATGCGGGTTCGATTCCTGCCCGGGACGCCATGTATGAGCGGTAATTTTCAAAAATTGCCGCTTTTTTATTCTAAAAAACGAAAGGAACAAAAAGTATGAAAAAACTTCTTTCCCTTCTTTTGGTTATCTGCCTGGTAGGTTGCACACATACACAGCAAATAACCGAAAAAAATTCCTCTGTCGGCACATGCCGCCTCACAATCACCGCCGGGGAAACCTCTCTTCTGGATAGTGATGTTACTATTTTAGAGGGTGACACTGTACTTTCTATCCTCCGGCGTACTGCCAATGCCAACGAGCTGCCCATAATGCTGTCCGGCCAAGGTGCCCAGGCATACGTTATCGGAATCGCAGAATACACAGCAGGTGCCAAGGGCAGCATGAGCGGTTGGGTATACGAAATTAACGAATCCCCTGTATTCACTGCTGCCGGTGACACCTCCGTGAAAAACGAAGATAGAGTGCATTGGAAGTACATCACGGAATTTACGCAGTAATCCTGCTATCCTTCAATCTGTTTCTTCACAACGCTTTCTCCGCAATACATTTCTCTTAGCTTCGGCTTTTCAATTTTCCCTGTAGGATTCCGCGGTACATCACCGAAAATAATCTTTTTCGGTCTTTTGTATCGCGGCATCGCCTTGCAAAATTCTTCTATATCCGCAACCGTCGCTTTGCTTCCTGGTTGCAAGGCAATGATAGCTGCAGCAATTTCTCCGAGTCTCTTATCTGCAAGACCGATAACTGCTACATCCTTTATCTCCGGATTTGTACGGAGACAATCCTCAATTTGTACCGGGTAAAGGTTTTCACCGCCGCTGATAATCACATCTTTCTTTCGATCTACTAAGTAAATGAAACCATCCTCGTCCTCCATAGCCATATCACCGGTATACAGCCAGCCGTCTTTCAATACGGCTTCTGTCGATTTTTCGTCGCGATAGTAGCATTTCATCACGCCCGGACCGCGCACCGCAAGTTCTCCAACACGACCGGATTCTACCAATTCGCCTTTTTCTCCAACAATCTTTGTTTCCCAACCATAGCCGGCTTTACCAATTGCACCCACCTTATGAATGTTCTCCACACCCAAGTGCACACACCCCGGTCCAATCGATTCACTCAGTCCATAATTTGTGTCGTATTCGTGATGCGGAAAATGCTCCTTCCAACGCTTAATCAAACTCGGCGGTACAGGCTGTGCGCCGATATGCATGAGCCGCCATGCAGACAGGTCACAGTTTTTCAAATCAATCTCTCCGCTGTCAATGGCATCCAAAATATCCTGTGCCCAAGGCACTAAAAGCCAAACAATCGATGCATGCTCCTCCGCAGCTGTTTGCATGATCCATTGCGGTTTCACACCGCGCAACAGCACTGCTCGTCCGCCAACTAAGAAGCTACCAAACCAGTGCATCTTTGCGCCGGTATGATAAAGGGGCGGAATGCAAAGAAAAACATCCTCTTTCGTCTGTCCATGATGTTTATTCTCTGTAATGCAAGATGACATAAGACTTCTGTGCGGATGCAAAATTGCCTTCGGAAATCCTGTTGTGCCGGAGGAAAAATAAATTGCCGCATCATCTTCTTCTGTTAAAGAAGGGCCTTTATACTGCGCAGGATACTCGTAACGCTTTGCGTAGCTTTCTGCAAATGCGGGAGTTTCCTCACCCACAAACACATAATGCTTCACCCCGGCCATCTTCCCGCGTACCGCATCTACACGCTCCGTAAACTCAGGCCCAAAGAAAAGCATATCTACCTCTGCCAAACTGCAGCAGTAATCAATTTCGTCCGCCGTATAGCGGAAATTCATCGGCACTGCTAACGCGCCGGTTTTCAAAATACCAAAATAAAGCGGTAACCATTCAATGCAGTTCATCAGTAAAATGGCAACCTTATCTCCCTTTTTTATGCCATATGCCTCTAAAAATCCTGCTGTGCGGCAAGCATCCTCATAAAAACCCTTCCAGGTAATTTCACGCCGTCCTATTGTTTTATCTGCCGCCTCCACCAGCGAAAACTCCTGCCATGAATGCTGTTCACGCAGCTCCGGATTGATCTCCGTTAATGCAATATCGTCTCCATATTGTGTTGCATTCTTTTCTAATATCTCTGTAATAACCAATTCTACCATCCTTCCATACTACTTTTATATAGTAAAAATACTCTACCACAAGTACAAAGGCCTATTTTAAATATTATACCTTATCATATACATATTGTAAATAGTTTTTTAAAAAACGAATATTTTTTTCTGTAGGTTTACAATAGATGTGTTACATTCCGATATATTTTCATACGAGTAAACTCATAAGAAAATATGTCGGCTAAAAAAAGAATACGGAAACTTGCCAAAATGTGTTATAGTTAAGTTACCACACAAAACTACACAAAGAAGGAGTTTCCGTATATGAAAACTATAACAC
>JAQXGO010000031.1 GCA_029006755.1 Clostridia bacterium
CAGAAGACCGTAAAGAAAATCGAAGAAGCTTATGCCTTTATCCGTGATATTGCAGCGGGAGGCGGAGAAATTCTGTATGTAGGCACAAAGAAGCAGGCACAGGATTCTATCCGTGAGGAAGCTGAACGTGTAGGTATGCACTTTGTAAATGCAAGATGGCTTGGCGGTATGATGACAAACTTCCAGACTATTAAAAAGAGAATTGAACGTTTGTATCAGTTGCAGAGAATGGAAGAGGATGGCACATTTGATCTTCTGACAAAAAAGGAAGTTATGAAGCTTAGAGGCGAAATGGATAAGCTTGAAAAATACCTTGGCGGCATTAAAGATATGAAGAAGCTGCCGGGCGCACTTTTTGTTGTTGATCCCAAGAAGGAAAGAATTGCAATTGCAGAAGCAAAGAAACTGAACATTCCCGTTGTTGCAATTGTTGATACAAACTGTGATCCTGAAGAAGTAGATTATGCAATCCCCGGCAATGATGATGCAATTCGCGCCGTAAAACTGATTGCTTCTGTTATTTCTAATGCAGTCATGGAAGGCAGACAGGGAGAACAAACTACATCTTGAGCAGTAGAAACAGCTGAATACTATATTTTAGAAAGGAAAAAAATCATGATTAGTGCAAGCACAGTAAAGGAATTAAGAGAAAGAACCGGTTGCGGTATGATGGATTGCAAAAAAGCATTAACCGAAACCGATGGTGATATGGATAAGGCTATTGAATTTCTCCGTGAGAAAGGATTAGCTGCAGCCGTAAAAAAGGCAGGACGTATTGCATCTGAAGGTATCGTTGATATTTTAATTGATGGTCAAGTAGGTGTGATGGTTGAAGTAAACTCCGAAACGGACTTTGTTGCAAAAAACAAAGATTTCCAGGCATTTGTTAAAGATGTTGCAAAACAGGTTGTTGCAACTGCACCGGCTGATGTTGATGCATTGTTGGATTCTAAGTTTGTTGACGGTAGTAACACAATTCGTGAAATGCTGACAGAGAAAATTGCAACAATTGGTGAAAACATGAATGTAAGACGTTTTTCACGCATTGAAGGCAATGTGATCGGTTATGTGCATGGCGGTGGCCGAATCGGTGTTATGGTAAAAGTAGAAGGTGACATTTCTGATGCCGCAAACTACGAAGCAGCAAGAGATGCAGCAATGCAGATTGCCGCTATTAACCCGTTATACCTGGACAAATCCGTAGTTCCCGCAGAGGATATTGAAAAGGAAAAGGCCATTATTATTGCACAGATTAAAGAAGATCCCAAGAACGCTAAGAAGCCGGATAATATTATTGAAAAAATGGTTGTTGGTAAAATTAATAAGTTTTACGAGCAGAATTGCTTATTACAACAAGCCTTTGTTAAGGATGACAGCTTGTCTGTAGGAAAGTACCTTGCAGATCACGGCATTCAACTTGTTGAGTTTGTTCGCTTTGAAAAGGGTGAAGGACTTGAAAAGAAAGTTGATAATTTTGCAGACGAAGTTGCAGGCATGATTAAATAATTTAAGCAAATCTTTTAAACCGCAGTTTATAAAACTGCGGTTTATTTTTTGTGCAGTAATTTCTATTCTTTTCTTTACAAGACAGCCTATTTCTGTTATAATAATAGACATAATAAAGTAAATTATAAGGCTATCGTGCATCTTTGTGTCCTTACAACAATGGCTTTAAGGCCTTTGCGTACTTTTATTTTCTATCTTTCATGGATCGTTAGAATTCAAAAGAGTTTTTGATAAAAAATGATTGAAAGGATGTTTTGAGTGAGCTTTTGGGAATCGTTCGTGCGGTTTATTTCGCTGATGCGGCCAGGCGATTTTATTGACATTATTATTGTCGCTTTTGCACTTTATAAAGGGATTCATTTAGTAAAAGAAACAAGAGCACAACAACTTGTCAAGGGTATTGTATTGTTAGTCATTATATTAGGTGCCAGTACGCTTTTTCAGCTGCATACAATCACATATATTCTAAAAAACACAATGCAGGTAGGCGTTTTGGCTGTACTGATCGTTTTCCAGCCGGAATTGCGCCGCGCACTTGAAAAGTTTGGCAGAAGCAACCTCGGGAATTTTTTTGGCAGCATAGGTGAAAGCATAGATTCTGTAGTTAACGAAGTATCGGATGCAGTTTCTTATCTGTCGCTGCATAGAATCGGTGCTTTAATTGTTTTGGAAAAAGAAACGAAACTCGGAGAAATTGTCGCAACCGGGACACCTTTACAAGCTGAAATTAGTAAGGAATTGTTAATTAATATTTTTATCCCCAATACGCCACTCCACGACGGCGCAGTTGTCATACAAGAAGGGAAAATCAGCGCAGCAGCTTGTCTTTTACCTTTAACACAAAATGACACATTAAGCAGGGAATTGGGCACCAGGCATCGTGCGGCATTAGGTATCAGCGAAATATCCGATGCAATTGTCATTGTAGTTTCTGAGGAAACAGGTACAATTTCTATGGTACATGACGGAGATATGGTGCGGAACCTTACTCACGAAACGCTTCGTCGGGCCATGTACAAGAATTTGGCTGATGAACAAACTAAAAAGCCAATTGATGGCATTCAAAAATGGAAGGAGAAACTGCCGTGGACACAAAAATAAAGCGGTATACCATGAGAATACTTTGCATTCTATGTGCCATTGGCCTTTGGCTTTATGTTACATACACAGAGGATCCGGAAATGGAGATATGGCTTCGTGGAATTCCTATAGAATATAGAAATATGGAACAGATTGATAGCAACAAATTAGCCATTACGTCGCAGGATATGGTAGAAATTGTCAATATTAAGGTTAGCGGACATCGCTCTGCACTTCTTTCCATCCAGGAGGAAAATGCAGAAGCAATTGTGGATTATGCGGATATTAAGGAAGCGGGGGAGTTTCGACTCCCGATTACCGTTCGATTGTCATCGGATTCCCTGCGTGTAGTGAAACAATCCACACAAAGTATTGCATGTGTAGTAGATAAGATTGTTTCTATAGATAAGAAAGTTACGATTACTTCATCCGGTGCAGAAGCATTAGGAATTCGAGCATTTAAAGCTGACCCGGAAAAACTTACTTTAACTGGCCCGGAAACCATAGTAAATCAATGTAAAATCAATGTGCATGTCGATTTAAATGAGAAAGAAACGCAATCGTCTTACACAGTAAATGTTTTGGATGGATTAGATCGTCCATACGAAGACACTGTATTAAAGATGAAGGAAAACACAGTAAAAATTTCAGCCATTCGTGCTTTGCCGATTGAAATAACACCATCCAATACGCCGCAAAATATTGAAATTGAAAAAGTGGAATATGATCCGCAAACAGTAGAAGTACTTGGAGAACTGACGGAGCTATTAATGCTTGACAAAATTACAGCCACATACAATCCATGGATCGATTGGGGACATAGTCCTTCCAGCAGTGGAATGGTATCTCTATCTTATCCGAAAACAGTAGAGGTGCTTGATGTTACGAGCGCAACTGCAAACTTTTATTTTCATACAAAAGAATAGTAACATTTCATATAAGAAAAGAATCCGTAGCAAAACTTTTGTTACGGATTCTTAAATCTTTGGTTTTACTTTACAAAACGGGAACACATAGAAATTGCCTCTTCTGTTGTAAGTGTTCCATTCGGAGAAATCATACCATCTGTTGCGTCTATAACACCATTTTGATATTGATATGCAACGAAAACCTTTGCCCAAGAAGCAATAGTATCCGCATCTTTAATCGTTGCAAGGGATGATTCAACACCTGGAATGTTTTCTGCTAAATCCGGATTCTGCAGAAGTTGGGCACGAGTTAGTATTGTGCAGGCTTCTTGCCGTGTTATGCAACGACGTGGCATAAAGCTATTATTCGAAACACCATTGACAATGCCCATACCACAGAGCATGACAATAAATATGTCCTCCGGTTCTTCACCTACATCTAAAAATATGTTTTTTGCCTCCAATAGCGGAAAAATTCCGCCGTTAATCTGACGAAAGGCTTCAAACGTAAGCATGCAGAATTTTGCGCGTGTAATCGGTTGGTCTTTCTCCGCTTCATATACGCTGGCTTCGTAAAGATCAACAAAATTTGCTTCGCTAGCAAAAGCCGGAAGGGGGAGCAGTAATACTACTGCGATCGTTAATGCCAAAAGTCTTTTTTTCATTAGATATTCTCCTTTACTTTATAGTTAATTCGCCAAGATTGGCTGCTTTTAAGTATGCATTGATAAATCCGTCAATATCTCCATCCATTACAGCGTTAATATTTCCCATTTCATAATTTGTGCGGTGATCTTTCGCCATGCTATAAGGATGAAAAACATAGGATCGAATTTGACTTCCCCAGGCAATTTCTTTCTGCACGCCTTTAATGTCTTCAATTTTTTCTTTTTGCTCTCGTTCAGCTATTTCAAGAAGCTTAGATTTCAGCATTTTCATAGCTGTTTCTCGATTTTGATGCTGTGAACGTTCGTTCTGGCATGCCACGACAACGCCGGTAGGTATATGCGTTATACGAATTGCGGAATCCGTCTTATTAATGTGCTGTCCGCCTGCGCCGCTGGAACGATACGTGTCAACCCGAATATCATCCGGATTAATTTGAATTTCAATATCATCATCAATTTCAGGCATAACCTCTAAGGATGCAAAGGAAGTGTGCCGCCGTCCTGATGCGTCAAAAGGCGAAATACGAACCAAACGATGTACGCCTTTTTCACATTTTAAATATCCATACGCGTTTAAGCCTTCAATTAAAATAGTCACACTTTTTATGCCGGCTTCATCACCTGCTAAATAGTCAAGGGTAGAAACAGAAAAGCCGCGTCGTTCTGCAAATCTCTGATACATACGAAAAAGCATTTCTGCCCAATCCTGTGCTTCTGTACCGCCGGCACCAGCATGCAGCGTTAAAATTGCATTGTTTTTATCGTATGGACCACTTAGAAGTGCATCGAGACGCATTTTTTCCAAAGAACTGCATAGTGAAGTATAAGTGGATTTGATTTCATCCAACAGCGTATCATCCGATTCGCTGATTGCAAGGTCAACCAATATCACAGCATCCTCCCATTGCGTTTTTAATGCGTTAAAAGCTTGGATGTTAGCGTTTAACCTTTTAATTTTTTGCAGAACCTTTTGGGATGCTTGCATATCATTATAAAAATCAGGGGATGCAGTTTGCTTTTCAAGTTCAGCCAAAACTTCCTGATCTCTTACAATACCTAAAGCTTCATGCAAATCTTCAATATCATGTTCCATAGCAGCAAAATCCAGTCTATACTGCTCGTATTCCAACATTCTTTTTCATCCTTCCACAATTATTGTCCACAACATTTTTTATATTTCTTACCGCTTCCGCATGGGCATGGGTCATTCCTGCCGACTTTTTTGTCCTTTCTTATCGTTTGAGAACTTATATCCCCGCCACTATTGGTTGCAGTTGGCGTTGCAACCTGTTCACGTTGCGGTTGACGATTGAATGTGGCGTGTAAAATGAATTTAACAGTATCCTCCCGTATGTTTTGGATCATTTCTTCAAACATATCATATCCAACAATTTTATACTCGGTGACCGGGTCGTGCTGCCCATATGCACGAAGAGATATGCCTTGCCGCAAATGATCCATATCATCAATGTGTGCCATCCAGCGCATGTCAACGGCACGAAGCATGACAACGCGTTCAAGCTCACGCATATTTTCTTCGCCGAATTCCTCCTCTTTCAATGCGTAAAGTTTTTTTGCGCCGGATAGTAAGAATTCAGAAAGTTCATGACGTTCCATTGAAAGGCGTGCATCCTCCGGTATATCAATAGGCGCAAAAATTGAGCTATAAAATTCGATTAAACCTGCCCAATTCCATTCTTCGGGATCTGTTGCGTCAGAAACATAAATTCCCATCATGTTTTCAATAATAACATCAATCATTTTCAAGATGCTTTCATGTAAATCCTCACCGTGAAGGACCTGCTGACGCTGCGCATAAATGGTTTCACGCTGCATGTTCATTACATCGTCAAACTGTAAAACATTTTTTCTTATCTGGAAATTATTCCCTTCCACCTTACGCTGCGCATTTTCAATTGCTTTTGAAAGCATATTATGTTCAATAGGCTCATCATCTTTTAAGCCTAAAGCATCAACAACACCGGCTATACGATCAGAGCCAAATCGACGCATAAGGTCATCTTCCAAAGAAATAAAGAAGCAGGAAGAACCGGGATCGCCTTGGCGACCGCTACGACCGCGTAGCTGATTATCAATACGTCTGGATTCATGCCGTTCCGTACCCAGTATAAACAAACCGCCTAAAGATACGACTTCATCATGTTCCACACTAACTGTTTGACGATGTTTATCATAAAGTTCTTTATATATCTGTCTGGCCTTTAAAATCTCTTCATCCGTTGTTTCTGCAAAACCGGTAGCTTCATTGATTAGATTTTCTTCAATACCCATTTTAGCCATATCATTTTTCGCTAAAAATTCTGCATTACCGCCAAGAACAATATCAGTACCACGGCCTGCCATATTGGTTGCAATTGTAACCGCGCCCTTTTTACCGGCCTGTGCAATAATCTGTGCTTCTCTGCTATGATATTTTGCATTTAAGACTTCATGACGAATTCCACGGCGCTGAAGCATATTACTTAACCGTTCAGAATTATCAATCGTGATTGTACCGACCAAAACAGGTTGACCTTTTTCATGCAGTTTTTCAATTTGATTGACAACTGCCTCATATTTGGCTTTTTCATTTTTGTAGACACGATCCGGCAAATCCACGCGAGCCTGTGTCCGGTTTGTTGGAATTTCGACTACATCCAGACTATAGATGGATTGAAATTCTTCCTCTTCAGTTTTAGCGGTACCAGTCATGCCGGACAGCTTTTTATACAAACGAAAGTAATTCTGAAAAGTAATGGTTGCCAGTGTCTTGTTTTCTCTTTCAACCTTAACGCCCTCTTTAGCTTCAATCGCTTGATGCAATCCATCACTATATCGACGGCCCACCATAATTCGGCCTGTAAATTCATCCACAATTAGAACTTCGCCATCTTTTACAACATATTCTTTATCACGCATCATTACGCCATTCGCTTTTAATGCTTGGTTAATGTGGTGGGAGATCGTCATATTTTCCGGGTCAGCTAAATTCTCAAGACCGAAAAACTGTTCTGCTTTCTTTGTCCCGCGTGCTGTCAATGTTGCAGTTTTGGATTTTTCATCTACAATATAATCCGCGTCCGGATCTTCTTCTATCGATTTTGTATCCGTTTCAACGATGCGCTTTACATGTAATCCCTTCGCAAACACATTGGCCCTGTCATATAGATCGGTAGACTTGTCGCCCATGCCACTGATGATTAATGGAGTTCTTGCTTCATCAATTAATATAGAATCAACTTCATCCACAATAGCAAATGCGTGGCCGCGCTGCACCATCTGCTCCTTATAAATGACCATATTGTCACGCAAATAATCAAAGCCCATTTCATTATTCGTCCCATAGGTTATATCAGCAGCATAAGCGGCTTTCTTATCGGCTGCGTCCATCTGCGGAACAACTAAGCCTACAGTCAATCCTAAAAAACGATAAACTTTTCCCATCCATTCACTGTCACGCTTTGCCAAATAGTCATTGACCGTAACAACGTGTACGCCTTCACCGGTCAGTGCGTTCAAATATGCAGGCAAGGTAGCAACAAGCGTTTTACCTTCACCGGTTCTCATTTCAGCAATACGGCCTTGATGCAGAATAATACCACCAATCAGCTGCACAGGGAAATGCCGCATGCCCAAAACGCGGTCAGAAGCCTCACGCACAGTAGCAAAAGCTTCCGGCAATATCTGATCAGTTGTCGCACCAGCTTTTAAACGATTTTTAAACTCTTGTGTTTTAGCAGACAACTCCGCATCTGAAAGAGCTCGATATTCATTTTCAAATGCAAGAATTTTATCTAAAAGCGGACGAATCCTTTTAATTTCTCTTTCGCTGTAATCCCCAAATAATTTTTTAATAAGTCCCAATAAAACCAATCCTTTCCGTAGGTGCGTTGAATAAAGACACTGCTTTCATTTTGTATTTATTTCATTATTATAACATTATAAATTAGAAAATACAAGCCTTTTTTATATACAATATCTATTTTAAAGTTCATTCAAAAATTCAGTACTGGTTTTACTTGACAATTTATACTACAATGTGCTATAATAAAAAAAAATGAGGAGGTTGTGTAAATTGAAGAAATCACTTATAGCTTTGTTTACGGCATTGCTTTTATGCTTGTCCATTGTTCCTGTACAGGCAGAAGAAGGCTTAAAAGCTGTTTTCTCATCAAAAGGGGTCCCACAAAGCGACAGTTTAAATACCAGCGCATTTGTGAA
>JAQXGO010000032.1 GCA_029006755.1 Clostridia bacterium
TCTATAGTCTGCCATAAAAACATACTTGTTTTTTAATTTTTGCAAGGACATAACGTCCTCATCGCACACAGCGATTATTTACGATAAATACCTACCACCTTTCGAAATTGAGTTGTTATTTGCATTTTTTACTGCAAATAAGATTGAACCGCAACTCCGCAAACCCGCATAAATACTGGGGTTTCGTTAGTAGGTCCTAATGAACAGTGTTCAGGGACAAAAATTTTTTATTTTTTCAAACCAACATGACACAATTATTCCATTATAATACAAATAATTATATCATAACTGCTTTGAATAATCAAGATTAGGGGAAATTTGGTCAACTTATCAATGCATTTTGTCCTTTTGAACAAATTCAGCCTCTTTTTTCTTATGAAATCTTATCCTTATAGTTCCATTTAATCTCAATGCGACTGTCATCATGCACATAGATCGTCTTGATAAGGCACCTAAGCATTTCATTGGTAAAGTTCTCTGCATCAAGAAAGTCTTCAAGGAGATTTATTATTACATCGGCAGCAGATAAGTCATTGACTTTATAGCTGTCAAATTCTCTTTTGCATTCTTCAATACTACTTTCTATTTTTTGCTTTAGATTAAAAAAATCCTCTTCGGACAGTTGATTTTTTGTGAGCTTAATATACCCATCAATTTTCTGTTGCTTCAACCCCTTGATTTGCTTATTGATAGCATTTATCCTTTCCCCATATGCTTTTTCTTTGTCTGCCATGCCCTTTCTAATCTGTATAAGTTCAGCAGTTCTTACAAGTTCAGACTCAACAGCTTGTATGACTATTTCATTGAGTTCCTGCTCTTTGAATGTTTCATGACAACAATTCTCATTCTCTACACCAACCCATACAGAATAGCACCTGTACTTCATGACGTGAGGATATGTACCATACTTTTCAAAAATGCGATCACACCCAGGATATCGTAATAAACCTGCAAGAAGAAGTTTATCTCTCTTTCCGCTTCTTGGTTCAGCCAATTTCTTAGGACGAACTCTGAAAAACAATTCTCTGTCTATCATCGGCTCGTGTGTATTCTCAACTATGATATACTCTTCAGGTTTAGTTTTCCTTGTACCTCCACCGACATATTTAACCCTTGTCTGACCGGATAAAATCACCTTTCTTTTTAAACTACAAATCTTATATAATGTGATTGCTTTCACTAAATCGAATTTTTCATTCCGGAACGTTGCAAAGGTTGTCTCCTAAATTCATTTCTTTACTCAAGATGAACTGCGTTTATCAATAAACCAAGGGGTGCCGCAAATGCAGCACCCCCTTAGTTATGATCATTATATCCCAATCACGGTTTAAAATTGCCTCCTTTAACGAGACTTTAACCCCCGTGCTTTGGCCATTCATTTCAAGAGTATATGCCCTTTGTTCACTCAGCAAATTCCTTTAATGACGTGAAAGTGGACAACCGCCTATAAAAAGATTGTAAGCATCCAGGTTAAATCCATCCGCCTGCGCAATCTGATGTAAATATTTTTGAGCATCTTGCGAAAAACTATTTCCAATTGATAAAATATTTATCATTAAATTTCCCTTTTTTCTCATCATAATATAATAAAACGAATCATCTTTCATTTTAATCTTTACCAATTGAGTGAAACACCAAGCCGCTGAGTAACACATTCGCATCAAGCGCCTCGCGCTCGCTACCAACTAAATTATTTGTTTCATTCACAAGCAAGAGACGCAGTTCCTCAATTTTGTTTCTATACTGAAACCAATGCAATATGTACTGTTTCCGCCATTGCGGAGTTTCTGGATTGGTGTAAAAAGTTAAAAGTTTTTCTATCTTATCCTCTTCGTTTATTGCGTTTTTCCACAAAGGATTGAACCAACTATTATCAATATAGCTAATTTCTCTAAGTTTTTTCTCTATACAAAACCTTCTGTTGTTTGCCTTTGTTTCATAGGGACGCATTTTTTCCCATTCTTCGATTGATTTGGGTAGTTCAACTTCGTAACCCATATCTTTTAAAACAGTAAATGCCATAAGGCCTTGCCCCACTCTATTCAGGTGCACGCGATCATCCGCATACACTCGCTCTCCATTTTTTGCAAATGTTTTCTTAGCATCATCACTTGCCTTACAGAAATTAATCATAGGACATCCAATCTCGTCTGCTATTTTCTGTACAATATAAGAAAGTTCAACCAAAGCCTCTGCTACTCCTTTTCGGTTTGGTTGCCCCTCTTGTGCATCGTCATAGGTGGGTGCCGCCACAAGAATTGGAATTTTCCCTCTTTTCAAAATGAGTTTTGCGGCAAGGCGCATATTCTCTTCATATTCTACTATCCGTTTTTTTCGTTGCTCTAAAACCTCATTTGTAACCTCCAAATTTGAGTCATAAAGGAATAGTCCGATATCGTTTCCGCCGTAACATATAATTACGTAATCAGGATCGATCCACATAACATCAGACTCTAGCAAAGTTGGTACTACACGCGCCGTGTTTCCTCCTGCGCCGCAATTGTAGAAAACAACATTATCATTTGGTCTTTCCTGTGAAAAATATGCATTTAGGTCGTATATCCAAAAGCCATGTTCCGTCGTGCTTGCCCCCAGACAGCACACTACCGAATTTTTATTAAACAAATTTATTTCTCCTTTTAAATGTATCCCCCGCTTTTAAAGCAATCGTTTAAAGCGGAGGGTTATTTTTTCATGTATAAAAAAATTATCTTCTTTTACCGCTTAATGCGGCGACCACACTGTATGAAATTGTCTTCACGCCCACATATTCGCCGTTCTTCTTGCACACAGAGAGTTCTGCGGTCTCCGGCAAAATCCTTGGTTCCTTTTAAATATACACTTTTCTTTGGTATATCTGTAATTTTTTCAGCAAGCATCGCTATGGACGGCAGATTTAACGATCCTCTCCGAAAATAGCAAGAGGAACTTCCCAGGGGCATCACGCACACCCCTGGGACTTTGGGCACAACAGTTGCGCTCTCTTCTTTTCCGTTTGCAAACAACACATGGATATATCCCTCACTATCCAAAATATTATACCGTTCCGTTTTATATGCAAACGTCCCCAATGAAAGAAAGTCGCTTACTATAAAGTTCCGTTCTCCACCCGTTTTTCTGTCAAAAGCTGACTCTCATAGTTGCGCAAGATATGTCGAAATTCTGTTTTTCATTACCTCTTTTTAAACTGGTCCACCAAAACTATTTCTGTAAACGTAACATGATAACTGCAGCTTCTGCTCTTGTTGTATTCCCGATAGGATTTAATGTTTTATCAGCATTGCCCTGAATAAGGCCGCTTGCTATCATCGCTTTTACGTGTTCGACAGCATAGTCGGCTACAGTTCCTCCGTCGGAAAATCCCGATAAATCAGCATCACCTGACAGCTGTAATCCACGAGAAATCATTGTCATTAAATCTTGTCTTGTAATCGGTGCGTCCGGATTAAATTGATTATCTCCTACGCCCTGCAAGATTCCCTGTGCTTTCCCGATTGCTATTTCGTCTGCATACTCTGCATTTGCGTCGACATCAGAAAAATTATCGGTGCTGTTGCCTGTCAAGCCGAGTGTTCTGACAAGAAACATTGCCAGCTCGCCTCTCGTGATATTCCTTGCCGGTCCGTATCCAAATGCCCCAATGTCGTTTACAATACCTTGTTCGTCAAGTCTTGTAATAGCTTCTCTGGCCCATGAATAATCGTTTAAATCTTTAAATCTACTTACAGGCACAAGCTTCTGCACGTCAATAGGTTCATTCGGTGTAATCTTATAATAAGCAGCGTTTGCAAGACCTACTGTTACTGTCATATTGTGACCCGTGTGTTCTTCCTTTTTGTACTCATATTTTCCCTGTATAATCTGCACTGCTTCATCTCTGGACACTTCATCTCCTATTTGAAGCATAGCGTCATTCAGATCTCCACCGCCAGCGGTCGTATCACACAGATATGAACCCCCTGCCAAAAGCTCCGAAGTGAATCCGTTTAACACAACAGAACCATCAAGTGAGGTAAGATCAACATCCACCGTTTGCGTTGCGGCTGAACCTATGGAAAAGACTGCCAGATAAATAGCACCATCTTTCACATACGCTCTGTATTTCACATTTTCACCGTTATAATCGCAGAATATGGGGTACTCACCGAGAACAAAATGTCTGTATGCATCATTCATTTCTTCCTGGTGCTCACCATAATCCAAGCAGAAATCTGCCCCATCATCAGTATAGCCTCCTACGCCGAATGCACCCGCGTAATACGCCTGATATGTCTGATTTCTTATAGCATCGACAGTCGTAACCTTTGATCCCGTTTTGCCCCAAAGAAGCAGCCCGTAGACAGGCTTATCGTATAAACTTAATTCATGCACTGAATTGGTATATTCCGTGACCTTTTTAAGGCTTGCGGCACCTGATATATAAAGGTCGTAAGCAACGATATCCGCATATTTCGGACTAAACTTCGATGTTGAGTTGTCAACAATAAAGACAGGATGGTTCGGGTCTCTTTCACGAACAATCTTATATCCTTCCTCTAACCAACTGTCAGTTTCGGGTTCAAGTGAATATACTGACGGTTCATCCATCAATATCCATCCAAAAAGACCCGGGTGGTCCTTATATGCCTCTACGGCTTTTATTGCTTTTTCTATATTATCCGGATGGCCCGCGGGATGCATGCCACCATAAAGAACATATAGAAGCTTTCCGCCCATTTCGTGTATTGTATCCAAGCTTTTTTTCGAATCGCCTGTGTATGTCTGAAACAGATTTACACCCAGCGGTTTAATTGTCTCATATCTATCAGGCTTGATATGGTATGCGAATGTAGGAATGAATTCGCCTGTCTCATCAGAATATATACCATCTCTTGTAAGATAATTCGGTCTATCATATTTGTATATATTCTGTGTCGCTGTTTCCACGCACGTTCCATCCTGCGCATACAAGGTTACTTTAGCTTGATACTGCTTTTGTTTTTCAGTTAATAAATCTAAGTTAATCTTGAACCTATACTCTTTCTTATCCGCACTAATTACCGTTTCTTCCGTAGAAAGCGTGTTATTTCCATCCATAATTTCAAAAACAAGCTTAGAACCGATAATCTCGGGGAATCTATTCATATTAGGCGTAACCATCGCGCTGCCGTCTTCCACAGCATCCGTGTAAAAGAATACTCGATCTGTTTCAAGCGAAAGCTTTCTCGGCTCACCGACCTTTACTATCTGTACATCATCGTAATAAAGTGTCCCCTCTCCGTGTGAAAAAGTTCTGCAAAACAAGTCTATTCTCGCTGCCTCTTTTGGTATCGGCAAAACGTAGGTGATCTTTTTCCACTCACCCTTGGAGGAACCGAACTGTGTTGTATGTGCTCCTTTCAAATACGTCCCGTTTTCATCATAGCACTCAATTTTGAAAAGTGCACCCGTGGTGTAAGTGTTATACCATGTCTGAATCTCATAGGTTGCGCCGGGATCAATTTCTATACTTTTAAAGCACGCCCATGCATTGTTTAAAGTCTTAATCTTTAAAGCGTATTTACCGGAATGTACGTTTTCATCGCTGATTGAAACGTATCCGCCGTCCCATCCCTTATAGCAGGTCAGACCCTCGGTGCCGTTTTCAAAACCACCGTTGCTAAGGAGATACTTTCCATCTATCGGTTCAGAAAACTCAACTTCCTCTTCAACTATAGGTTGAATGGTGGATTTCCCCACAAAGGTAATATCATCCAGATAACAGTCACATTCATGGAAAAATCGTATCTGCACAGTTGCACTGTCTGCTTTTTCAGGCGCAGTAAAAGTGACCGTTCCCTGCTCCCAAGCTCCATTTGTTTCTAACGTCACGTTTTTTCCTTTTCCGGATTCCAAATATTCTGTTGTTTCACCCGATTTATTCGTAAACTGAATTGATATGTTGGGTACAGAACCACTTACAATTTTTGCCCATAGGGTAAGCGTATAGGTTTCACCGGGAATTATGCCATCAATTCTCTGTGATATTCCGCTTCCGCCCCCCTTCTCCGACTTTATATATACGGAGTTGCCGCTTCTTCCCTCGTCTACTATCACGCCGCCGGTTCCGACGTTATTCCAGCTCATTGCACTTCCGTCTGCCTTTAAAGCTTCAAAAGAAGGATTGTAAATAAAGTTTATCTCTCCGTCCTTTAGGGTGATGCCATCCGGCGGTGTTGTGGTTGCCTCCACAAACTCGACCTTTTTAACTTCGCCCGTCGGAACCATGCTCATATCGTCATAATAACATTCTCCGCCGCCGAACATACGCAGAAGCACGGATACCTTTGTTGCCCCGAAGGGTACTGTGATAACGGTTTCGGCTCGCTCCCATGTTCCCGGTTCTTTAGGGCTTATTGTTAATTCTGTGGCCTCATTGACAGAACCGGAGAATTCCAGCTTTAATACCATGCCATTATTCTGAACTGATTTAAAGCGAACACTGCATTTATAGACCTGCCCTGCGCTTATGCCGTTTATACGCTGAATTGCATAGAGAGAGGATTCGCTGCCCTGTATTTTTAGTGCCTTACCAGTATATCCATCATCTGTTAATGAAAAGCTTTCGCCGAAGCTGCTGCCCGAAAAGCTCCAGCCTTCGGGCACACCCTCGCCATCGGTTGTCTCAAATCCACCATTTATGACTAAATCTTCCGCAGCAAGAGCAATAGTATGATTTGTAAACAACATCAAAAGTGTAATCAATAGAGCAAAAAGTTTTGTTGTTTTCATTATTTTCTCCTTTCACAATTATTGCACAGCGGTAGCTTCGGTCACGGGTACCAGGCCGGAAAGCTGATCCCATGCAAATGCCTTGATTTGGCTGACAGTTTCGTCCCTTTGAATCGGAAGCTTGTAGGTGTTGATATACCGCGTCGCTTCATCAACCGTCTGTTCGCTCGCTATCGGCTCGCTCAATATAGTAACATTAACAAGCGTCTTGACTCCATTCGTCCGGCTGTAACTGCAAACTACAAGAATGGGTTTGCTTACAGGCTCTGTATCGGTAACATATCTGAGCCAAGCTGTATTCTCCCCTTCTTTTATCTCAGTTGTTACTCGATTTTGGGAATCTATAAACGTGAGGGACGTGATGTCTTCTTCCACCTTAACATCATCGTAATATCTTACACTGGTATTGTCCCCTACGAAACGAATCCGAAGAAACGTTTGCCCTTCGGGTTTATTCAAATATGCATAGCAGGCACGCCAATCGGTTCCATCTGTATAGTTCGTTTCAACCGCATTAACTTGAGAACCATCATCTGCATGAACCATAGGGCGGCTGTCACCGTCTGTTTTATACATAAAAGAAACCTTATATACTTGTGCTGCGGCTTTGAGATTTGAAATTGTACCTAAAAGATAAGGATACTTCTTTGCAGCCGAAGATGAAATAGAGAAGCATTTATCTCCGCTGTATGCCCCCTCCGTCTCAATGTTAGCAACGGGATAAGTTGAAGAAGTAGGCCACGTCCATCCGCCGCAAAAAGCTGTATCTGAAAGTGTGTCTTCAAAATCACCGTTTAAGAGTTCACCGGTTACAGGCGTTATTGAAATGTCATCTACATACACCGAACCTGTTCCGCCAAGTTCAATAGAAACGCACATATTGGCAAAAGAGGTGGTTCCGCCCTGGGTAAATACTCTATAGACATGCTTCCATCCATTAGTTGCGGCAGTATAACCGTCGGTAACGCATGAACCGTCGCCTTGATTTCCTGCGCTACCTCCACCAAGAACAACTGGAGGATATGTTGTCGTGGCACTTCCGCCATCTCTGTAAACAGCAATGCTGAGCCCCTTGCCGACAATAGCTTGCGGTATGTTAATCCATGCACTCACCAAAAATTTAAAGTTGTACTTAAGATTGAGTGTTGAATCATCCTTCGTATGTCCAGCAGTCATTGAGCTGCTGACTGCTTTTACTACGGTCGATCCTTCGGCTCTACTGTTTGTTATTACCACGCCGTAATCGCCTGTGTGTGCAGCATCTTTGCTGGCATAAAATTCTTGATTTGTGGTTGCATTTTTCAGCGTCCAAGCATCAAGCTGTGAATCAACAAATGTTTCAAAGCCGCCGTTTGCTACTTTTTCTGTTGTTTCAGTTCCATTGGCCGACACTGTAAGTGCCGTAATGCTTAACAAAAGACAAACTGACAATAATACCGATAATTGTTTTTTCATTACATAATACCTCCAGTTTAAAATAAATTAACATTTTGCAGATAGCCGAATTAAACTATTATTCTGCAAGAGTTCCGATTTTTACACTACTTTTATATCCCACCCACTTTCATAAATAATCAGCAGCCATCCACCCTGTACTTGTCAGCACAGCATCTCACTGCATCGCCCGGCTCATATCCCATGTATTTTCACCAGCTACCCCCTTTCTGTTCTTCAAATCTGTTTATTCTGCAAACTTATACACACTCACATTCCTAAGCGGCACCATATTGTTTAAAGCCTCCCATGTAAACAACTCAATTTTAAAGCTGTCGTTTGGCAAAGCCGTTTTTACACCGCTCTCCGAAAACAGTATATTTTCTAATTCATATACCCCGTTGTAAACATTATAAATACCAATCATGTTTCCGGCATCTGAAATACTTGCTGCCGTTCCCTTTTGCAAAAGGCAGATTGCTTCCCCATCCCTGCTTATAAGAAACGGGGAGCATCCTAACGTAAAAACGCCATATGAATTTTCTTTTATTTCCGATATTTTTACAGAATCATACAATTTAATAAACAAGCACTGATATGGTTCAAGCGGAATTTTAAAGTAAGATGCCTCATTATAATTTGTCAGCTTATCATTTATACCAAACACATGACATACTTTGCTTTGAAATATGTCCTTTACACTTCCTGTAAGCTTGACTTCTGTCTCTTTCGCTGTCGGATTCATCAGCAGAATGTA
>JAQXGO010000033.1 GCA_029006755.1 Clostridia bacterium
GTTGACGGTAAATCGGTCTTTGCTTTACCGCCTGTTTTTGCGTTATATGGTATCTTTGTCGGTCTGCCGTCTTTGTCGGTTTCATAACGCCAACATAACCACACACTTTGAGATTGCATTTGCTTCAAGCAGTATCACCGCCCTTTTTTTCTTCCTCTAAAAATGCTAAATATTCCTCTTGATGATTTGCTATGTATTCAGCAATATCGGAATAGATAGAGAGAGCAATTTCTCTTGCTTGCTTCTTTGATATTTCAATCATTTTCGCCCTCTCCCTCTGCGAATAGCACCGCCTCATCAATCTGCAAAAACTCCGATATTTTTCTTTTGTATTTCGGATAGAATGGCTTTGTACCATTAAACGCACAATACAAGTCGCTCGGTGTAATTCCTGCGTTGAGAGCAAGCTGTAATTTTGATATGTTCCTTTCCTTTAACACATCTAAAAGTTTCATTGTTATTCACTTTCCAAAAGTAGCTACTCTTTTGTATAGATTTAGATAAGCCTCATCTATGATTTAATTATACAATAGTCAACAGCCTATTGACATTGTAAGTTGGTTATGGTATAATTATTTATAGAGTAACCAACATTTGAGAATGGAGCAATACAATATGGCGATGTTTCAAACAGAAAAGAATTATTATTTGACTGTGATACAGCAACACCCAAAAAGAAAATCAAAAAAAGAGTATTCAATTTCTGTCGGTGAGATTGGAAAAGATGTTAGTTTTGATATAAAAGATAATTTGTTTGGTAATGGGTTTTTGAATGCAGATTTTTCATCTTATGATGAATTTAAAAAATCCTCGTTATATAATGCGTTCTATCCTTTTAGTGAAGAGGATTTTAATTCTGCACAAACTATGCTTGCAAATTTAGGCGAAGATTTATCCCTTGATTATTTGGAATGGTTTTTTGAATTTGAAAACATCAGTTTTGTTTCAAGCGTGGGATATGCACGGATAGACCAAAACAGAGATGACGGAAATATCTATTACAACTATAATTTAGGCATAATAGAGGATTTAATAAAATCAGGTGAGGACGAAAATGTATCTCTAAAATCAATATATGATGAGGTAGCTTCAACAAAATTCACTTTAAAATCTTATCAGTTTAAATGTCATAATCTGAACGAATTACTGTGTGCAGAGCTGTATTTTTATCTATCGGAAGGCTTTAAGTTCAAAGTATGTAAACATTGTGGAAGATTGTTTCCTACAAAAAATGGTAATATAGATTATTGCGATAGAAACAGCCCACTTGAAAGATATTCACACCTAAAATGCGTTGAGGCTCAACAACGATTGAGAAAAAATAGCGGTGTCAATCACCCATTAAAAAAGAGATTTAATGTATTATCCTCTACGCTTGATAGGCTCATAGACCAAAAAGGCTTGCCGATTGAAGAAAAGCGAATTTTTCTTGAAACAGCAAAGATAATCAGAAAAACAAAAACAGATGAAGAATATAGTCAATGGCTATTTGAACAGGAATTAAAATATAAACCAAGTGCAAAAAAGGCGGTGTCAAAATGAATGTAGTTATATATGCTCGTTTTTCCTCACACTCACAGAATGAACAGAGTATTGAGGGACAACTTAAAACCTGTTACGATTTCGCACACAAACAGGGATATACTGTTATTGCCGAATACATAGACAGAGCTTTATCAGGTACAACGGATAACCGCCCTCAATTCCTTAAAATGATTGAGGATAGCAATAAAAAGCATTTTGACGGCGTTCTCGTTTATCAGTTAGATAGATTTGCTCGTAACCGTTATGATAGTGCAACCTACAAGGCAAAACTCAAAAAGAACGGTGTCAGAGTGTATTCCGCTCGTGAGAATATCACAGATGACGCAAGCGGTATTCTCGTTGAGGGATTGCTTGAAAGTATGGCTGAATACTATTCCGCTGAATTATCACAAAAAATAAGGCGTGGTATGGATATAAACGCCGAAAAGTGTCTTTGCACAGGCGGTTATCCTGCACTTGGATATAAAATCATTGATAAGCAGTTTTATATTGATGAGGCAACCGCTCCGATAGTTCAACAGATATTTGAGTTATACGCAAGCGGTAAAACCGTTGTTGAAATATGCGATATTCTCAACGCACAGGGATATAAAACCTCTCGTGGCGTGGCGTTCAATAAAAATTCATTACGGACGATTTTACAAAATAAAAGATATATCGGTATCTACACATATAAGGATAAAGAAATACCTGACGGAATACCTCGTATTATTGATGATGATTTGTTTTACAAAGTGGCTCAACGAATGGAAACAAACAAAAAAGCCCCTGCAAAAGCAAAGGCACAAGAGGAATATTTACTGACTACAAAATTATTCTGCGGTCATTGTAAAGAAATGATGAGAGGGTACGGCGGTACAGGTAAACTCGGCAAACATTATCATTATTACGCTTGCAACGGCAAAATCTAAAAGGTATGTGATAAAAAGTTAGTCGATAAAGATTATATCGAAAACCTTGTTATTTCTGAATGTCGCAAGCTTTTAACAGATGAGAACATACAAAGGATTGCTCGTGAAGTTGTGGCTCTTTGCGAAAAAGAACAGGACAACTCAAATTATAAACGCTTGCAAAAGCTTTTGAAAGAGAACACTCGCAAACAGAAAAATGTCGCAAGTGCTATTGCTGAATGCGGTGAGGAAAGTGTCCGCAAGTTGATGTATGAGCAAGTTGTAAAATTACAGAATGAGAGAGCGGAAATAGAAAAGCAGTTCGCCATTGAAAAAGCAAGTCAAGTACATTTGACGGTAACTGATATTAAGTTTTTCCTCAAACAGTTACAAAAAGGAAAAGCGGACGATATGAGATACAGGAAAACTCTCATCAATGTATTTGTGAATGCTATATACTTGTATGATGATAAAATATCCTTTATTTTCAATAGCGGAGATACGCCGATAACTATTGATGATAAGCTTTTATCGGATATTGAGGCAGACAATAAAGCGTTTGAGTGTTCATTTTTAGAACAGTCCGCTCCACCACGTCAGAGCAAAGTGCGTTTGACTCCGTTTTTGCCTTATGGCAAAAACATCCGTCCACTCCCTTGCTCTTCCTTCTCCCCAAAAGCCAACGGCTTTTCGGGGATCCCGGAAGTGCTGATGGAGAAAGTTCGGATATCGAAGCATCTGCTCCACCAAATAAGAAGGAGCCGTAGAAAAATGATGATTAAAAATCTTTTTGCTACGGCTCCTTCTGTTTTTTGCCCGAAAACATCATAACATCGGAACTTTTATCAACCTATACAAACTGTCAAAAAATTATCTGAAAAGAAGAAAGGCACCCCGTGCGGATTGTCTTAAATGTTGTATTATAAACCGGAATTTAGCGAGACCTACTATCTCTGAATTTTGATGATTTGCATATTCTATACGGTCCCTACATTCCGATTTGTATAATTATCATGTATAAAAGCATACTTACACCAATACTTAACAAAGTGTTCCGTTTCCAATTATGCATTAGCATCGCAACTCCCATACACATCAATTCCGGAAATCCGTGATTTCCTTCAACAAGATTTATATTTCTTAAGCAATATACCAAAAGCATGCTCATTATTGCCGGCGGTAAAACTTTTCCTAAATAAGAAATCCATCTTGGTAATTGCTCCCTATGGTCAAATATAATAAATGGCAGGAACCTGAGCAATATTGTTACAATTGCCATTACAGCAATCACCATAATTATATATTTATCATTCATTGATTTCCTCCCAATTTAAAGTGCTTTTCATGCACATCAGTACAACCGACATCACAATTAGTGCCGGTATCAAAAAACTATCCGTTCCAAAGATATACAGTGCTGCAATTGTTATTACAAACCCTGATATTGCTGGAATATGATTTTTATGTGTTTTCCACTGCTCAACAACCAGTACCGCAAAAAGGGCGGTCATTGCAAAATCAATACCGGTTGTATCAAACGGTATTATACTTCCTGCCACAGAGCCAATGACACAACCAAAAATCCAATATAATTGATTCATTAGCGTTACTGCGAAATAATAGTCTTTATCACCCAATCCTTCAGGTGTTTTGTAACCTGTCAAAAGTGCATATGTTTCATCAGTCAGCCCAAATATCAAATATATCTTTCTGATTCCTTTTCCTCGATATTTTTCTAACATTGATAAGCCGTAAAACAAATGTCTGAAATTTAGTAAAAAAGTCAACAATGCAACATTTGTTAATGTTGCACCCGCCGTCAATAATTCTACTGCCAAAAACTGAGCTGAACCGGCATATATGAACAGACTCATCAGAAATGCCCAAATCGGTCCGTATCCTATTGATTGTAGCAGTAAGCCAAATGCAATCCCTAAAGATATATATCCTGCCATAACCGGTATTGTTTGTGGAAATACTTGTTTTATTATCCGTTTCATAAAGGCACATCTCCTGTAATTTTTATCTCTGATAAGTTTTGGAACTTGCCTTTGTCAGATTGCAACACTTTCACAAATTCCAGTTTGTCTGTGAGTACATAATACCACAATTCAGACAGAAAAACAATCCTTTCGGACTGCTTTCTGACTTTTGCACAAAAAATGTTTTACCGAAGTTTATATATACACAGTGACACTTTGACCATTTTTAAATAAAACCGTACACATTTTATCATGCGATACTTCCATTTTTTCAACAGGTTATATGCATAGGCTATCTAAACTGTTCGGCTTTTCCATGTAAAAACACCTGAACAAAGTACAGTGTTCAGGTGTTGTGCTTTTATTTTTAAAGAGATGGTTTTCTAAAAAGAATTCTTTTCACAGAAGGGAATAAGGGAGTTGTATCACATACAGAGTCAATTATTTTCCCCATTATTGCAATGATAGGAGAATTGATGACAGTTGTTATCAGGGTCCCCAATCCTAAATTATGATAGCTTCCTTGTGTCATCATGATTAAACTAAAACCTTCATTATCTTTAAAAAGAATAACGGCAAGGAATATAGACACAAACAAAAGTGAAAAATCAAAGATCCATTTTGTTTGATGCACGTTATAACGAAATTGAGTTGAAACTTCTGAAACAAACAGTTCATAGATTTGTAAAGGCAAATATGTCCGAAAATAACATGCTACACCGAAGGCCGTTGCGACATCACCAATTAAAAGCATGACCCACTTTTGCCATAAGGCTGCAAAAGTTATGTCTCTAAATATAAATAAGAAAAAATTGAGGACATATCCGTAGATGACTGCAACAAGAAAGGCAAGCAGAAAGTGCCAATTCCACCTACGAATTATCAAGCAGAGCAGTATGAGCAAAAGGCATTGTATTAAATATTCAATCATGCCAACGCTAAAGCCGCTCCATAACGGGGCGACATAGTCATAAATAACAAAAGCCGGGGCTGCAATCATTGAAACTCCAAGATTTGCTTTACTGCATAATGCAACGCCGAGTGCAACAAAAAATGTGCCAAGAAGCCATAAAAGTTCCGAACCCTTTTGTATTCTTTTCATAATTCCTCCTTTTAAGTTGTTTCATAAAAGACGACATGAAAAAAGGTTGCAACGATTTTGCTGCAACCTTTTAGCAGTTTGTTTATTTCCTTCTCTTTTTGTCTCCCAAGAGTACCCAGATTGGGGTGGAGATACAAATAGAAGAATAGGTACCGATGAGAATACCAATAATAATCGGCAATGAGAATTCACGAATCGATTTGATACCAATAATGTATAAAACAAGAATGGTTAACAATGTAGTGATTGTTGCATTAATGGTCCTAACTAATACCTGATTCAAACTCGTATTCGAAACTTCCGCGAAAGGAATGCGACGATTTGTCTTTCTGTTTTCACGAATTTTATCGAAGATAATAATTGTATTGTTGATAGAGTAACCAACAATGGTGAGTACTGCTGCAATAAACGTAGAGTTAATCTGTATCTGGAAGATTGCATAAATTGCGAGCAACAGAATAACATTGTGGAGAAGGCCGATAATTGCAGCAAGACCAGACTTAAAGTCGAATCGAACTGTGATATAGAGAAGCATAAAGATAACTGCGATACCAATTGCCTTTAATGCATCTGTTAACAGCTTTGTACTTGCACTTGCTGATACATTGGTCGCCTCTAAGAGTGCATTGTCCGAAAGATTATATTTTGCTTTGATTGCTTCAACAACCGCATCACGCTGTTCAGTTTCAATTTCTTCCAGCTTAATTGATACTTCAGTATCTCCGCTTTTCTGAATAGAAGGTTGTTTGCCAACAGTTTCAGACACAATAGCGGCAATATCATTATTTTCAAAAGATTGACCGATGTTCATGCGGATTTCTGTACCACCCATGAAGTCAAGCCCGAAATGCAATCCGCCAAAAACGAGAGCAGCTACAAGACCGGCAACAATAATTGCGCATGAAATAATGAAATAAACATTCTTACCTTTGAGAAAGTTAATCATTATTGCACCTCCTTTGCAACTTTAACGCCGAAGGCGCTAGGCTTTTTTAGTCCAAGATTTAAGAATAACTTCATAATGTACTTTGTAACGAATACAGCAGTGATCATACTGATAACAATACCGATTGCAAGTGTCCAAGCAAAACCTTTAATTGTACCTGTACCAAACATACCCAAAACGATAGCAGCAATAATGGTTGTGACGTTGGAGTCGATAATCGCTGTCAGGGCATTGCGGAAACCGGAATCAACAGCAGCACGTGCCGTTTTGCCTGCGCGAAGTTCTTCTTTAATTCTTTCGAAAATAACAATGTTCGCATCAACAGCCATACCAACGGAAAGAACAATACCGGCAATACCGGGCAAAGTTAACGTACCGGATACGCCCAGGAAAGAGAAATAACCGGAAACCGTCAGAATAACAAGAGAGATGTAACCGGACAGAGCAATTACAGCAACCAGACCGGATACGCGGTAGAATAAGAGCATGAAAATCATAACAAGCAATATACCGATGCCGGCAGCCAAAAGACTGGTTTCGAGTGCTTTATCACCCAAAGTAGGACCAATGCTGCGTAATTCCGATTCCTTCAACCCAAAGGGAAGCTGACCGCTTTGAATCTGGTTTGCCAAAGCAGAGGCAGAAGCTTCTGTAAAGCTACCGCTAATAATACATGTGTCCTGACTAATCGGTTCACTGACCTGCGGCTGAGAAATCATTTCTTCATCCAAATAAATTGCTATATAATTAGAACCGGATGCCTTCTGTGAAATTGTTGTGGTTGCTTCTGTAAACTTTTTTGTACCCTCAGGTGTGAGAGAGAGCTCAACATAATGCTGCATATTCCCATTCTCACTGGTTTGGCCATAGCGGTAAGCAGCACTTTTTACATCAGTGCCGCCTTCCATAAGCACATTTCCATCGGAATCGCGAAAGGTCAGTTTTGCAGTTGCACCAAGCATCTGTACAGCATCTTCAGGATTAGAAATGCTTGGAATTTCAATCACAACAGTATCTGTGCCACGAATGGCAACAGTAGCATCATAGTATCCTTGGCTATCCAAACGATTACGCATGACTGCGGAAACAGCATTCATATCCTGTGCGGAAGGATTATCTGTATCAGCTTCAAAAGAAATAATAGAACCGCCGACGAGATCCAAACCACGTTTTACACCATAGTTCTCATCCAGCGCTTTAGGAAAATAATACTTTTCTCCTGTAATAGGGTTCGTAATGGTTAATCCAAATATAGCAGTAAAGAGAAGAAGGGCAATCAAAAGAATTGTAACGACAAGCCCTAAAATACTTTTTGCTTTCATCAGGTTAACGCCTCCTTACATCAAATATAACGGAAATATTATATAACGTTTTATAGCTTTTAGTCAATACTTTTCCAAAAAAATGTTATTATTCTGCATATTTTAGTGCAATTGCACATTCCACACGTTTTCTTTCAAGCTGGCAAGCAAGGTCAAACGGTTCACCGCCGCCGTACATTTGCGCAGCCGCGGCGCACCCGCCACTGCAATAAAACTTTGCCCAGCAGTTTCGGCAAGATTCGTGTGCGTAGAGATTTTGATGCATGAATGTGTCTCGCATTTCCGTATTGGTTATACCTTCATAAACATTTCCCATACACATGGCAGGGTTGCCGACAAATTGATGGCAGGGATACAAATCGCCGTCAGGCGTGACAGCCAGGTATTCATGTCCGGCACCGCAGCCGGATATGCGCTTGATAGCACAAGGTCCGCCTTCAATATCAATCATAAAGTGAAAGAAATTGAATCCGCGGCCTTCAGCCTCACGTATGCGCATGGCTTCTGCAAGCTTTTCATATTCTGCAAAAAGAATAGGTAAATGTTCTTCCTTTAAGGCATAAGGTACATCCGGAGAAGAGATCGCCGGTTCAACGGAAATCTGTTTAAAACCAAGGTCGGCAAGATGAAGCACATCTTCGGAAAAATGCAAGTTGTGCGCTGTGTAGGTGCCGCGCACATAATAATTATCCTGCTGGCGGCTTTCAGCAAGACGTTTAAATTTCGGCACAATTGTATCGTACGTTCCGCTACCGTCAAGACGAGTACGCATGCGGTCATTTGTTTCCTTTTTACCGTCAATACTTAATACGACATTAGACATATGTTCATTAATGTAGTTTTGCGCATCTTCGGTTAAAAGAATTCCGTTTGTTGTAATGGTGAAACGGAAAGTTTTGCCGCATGTAGCAGCTTTCTTTGTAGCATAGTCAACAATTTCATTGATAACGTCTAATCCTAAAAAGGGTTCGCCGCCAAAGAAATCTATCTCTATATTTTTCCGGTTGCCGCTGCTTTCGATTACAAAGTCAATCGCTTTTTTTCCGATTTCTGCCGACATGCGAGCTTGTCCATGTCCGCCGTAGTGACCTTTATCTGCAAAACAGTATGCACAGGCCAAGTTGCAATCATGCGCAATATGCAGGCATAATGCCTTGACGACAGAGGCTTTTTTATTGATGTCAATTTCTTCATGCCAATCCGGTGTAAACAAAACGCCATCCGAAACGAGTGCATTTATTTCTTCCGTAACTTCCGCAATTTCTTGTGGGGAATATGGCAACAAAGTTGCTTTTGCGGACACAAATGCCCCGTTTTCATAGCAATCTAAAATGCGGTAGGTCATTTCGTCAACACGAAGAACACTGCCGCTGTTTACATCCAATACAAAATATTGATGAAATAGTGTAAACTTGTGAATCATTGCAAAATACAAAGTCTGCCGCAAAACGCAGTTTATGCACTTTGCGACAGTCCCCGTTTCTCCTTATTTATTTTCGCATTTTTGGTTTGCAACCGTGCAGGAAGTCTTGCATGCAGATTGGCAAGAAGTCTGGCATTCGCCGCAACCACCGTTTTTTGCTGTGTTCTTTAAACAACCTTTTGTAATTACCTGAATGTGTTTCATTTTGTCTGCCTCCTTAGCGTTTTCATTTTTTTCTTCTTGTGTTAATGCCCAGTATACCGCCAAATGCGCCTATACCGACGCACATAGCCAGCAATTTAAAAAAATCCTGCCCCACAGCAAGCCTGCCGGTAAGAACAACACCGATCAGATAAGAAATTAAAACATACAAAGAACCAGCAACGGCTCCCGTTAAAAGGCCGCGCCGTTTCTGTCTGCGTGATGCTGTAAGTCCGGCGGTAAAAGTGCTGATTGCAATAATTATCGGTACACATACAGCTGCAATTTTTTCTGAAAATGGCCCAAAGGTAATGAAGAGAGCCAACAGACAAAACGCAAGCAATGTCATGCATAAGGAAAGAAGTAAAGGCTTCAGCATGACGACCGAAAGGCCGGGTGTGGTTTCAGAAACGGTATACACATTTTTTGCCACTTAATACGCCCCCTTTTCGGTATATACCTATGCGGGGGAGAAAAGGATTATTCCTTAATTGTTAAGCAGCTTGCAATTGCATTTTTTGTAAAGGTTATCGTAGCTTTATTATTTCCGCTGCCGGTTTCGAGGACAACTGTATCATCCTTAATCGAAGCAACTTTGCCGTGAATTCCGCCGATTGTAACAACCTTGTCGCCAACCGCTAAATTGTCGAGCATAGTTTTCAGTTGTTTTTGTTGTTTTTTCTGCGGACGAAGAACTACGAAATAGAAAAACAGAATGATGACCGCAAACCAAACAATTGTACTAATCATACGTTGATCCATAGTTAGAACACCTCCTTTAGATACATGTATAGATGAAATAAATACATCGCTTATCTATTATACCTTTTTTTTTCAGTTTTGGCAAGATTATTTTTACTTTTTTGTAAAATTCATGAGAATGGCATCGTCGGCCGGGTGTGCATAATAGCCACGACGCCTGCCGATAACAACAAAATTTAATGCTTTATACAGCGCAATTGCGGCCGAATTCTGGGAACGCACCTCGAGATAAAGTTGTTCCGTCATGGACAAGGATGCAATGACATGACGCATAAGTGCACGGCCAATGCCTTGCCTTCGTGCGGCAGGTAAGACTGCAAGATTGATGATCTCTACTTCGTCTGCACATCGTCTGCATAAAACTGCACCGGATACTTCATCCATTTCTTCCCAAATAAACAGTTGATATAGGGAGGAAGAGATCGCTTCTAAAATTGTCTTTTCGTCCCAAGCCGTAGAGGTAGATGCCATAAACAGATTTGCAATAAAAGGAACGTCTTGAGCGGATGCGGGACGGATCATAGCGTCATCTCCTCAATCAAAGCACAAAGCGCAGAGGCACAGGCCTCATAGTCGGAAAGGTCTCCACCGTAGGGATCGATGATATCACCTGTTTTGCCAACGTATTCCAGAATGGTTTTTGTTTTCGCAGAAACATCCGGGTACCTTGCTAAAAGATAAGCCTTATGTGCAGTTGTCATTGTCAATATTAAATCTGCCCAAGAAAGAAGCGCAGGCGTAACAGGCTTAGAGAGATGCGATGAAATATCTATATTATACTTTCGCATTGCTAAAACAGCATTTTCCGATGCCGGTGCCCCGCAAAAGACAGAGAGGCCGGCAGAGTCAGCTTCATGCCGGGTTTTACTCCTTAATAATGCAGCAGCCATAGGACTGCGGCATGTGTTTCCGGTACATACAAATAAGACTCGCATACAGTTTCCCCCTTATTGAATGGTCTTCCCACCGGCAGCTTTATAAAGGCGATTACGTACTGCATCACCGATACCGCCGGAGTGTGGTGGAATCGCATAAATCACGTCTGCTCCCTGCCTGTCAAATTCGCGCAAGGAATAGAAAAGACGTGCAGCATATTGTGCTTCGTCATCCCCGGCATAGATCGCGATGGGAAGATGAAACGCTTCTTTGGCATAACCAAAACATAATATGCCGGGTTTTTCATAGTTTGCAGCGTGATGAGAAACAGCAGAAACAGCATCTTCTGCTTCTACAATCAAAACCGGAGCCTGGGGTGCATAATGCTTATATTTCATGCCGGGACTTTTTGGCGCACCCACACCTGTTCCATATATCACTGTACCAATTTCTGCAGAAAGCATTTCCTTTGTCACTGCACCCGGACGTAAAATTGCAGGGGGAGAAACCGTTAAATCTAAAACAGTAGATTCGACACCCCATAAACAGTTGCCTCCATCAATAATCATGTCACAGCGCCCATCCATATCTGTAATTACGTCCTGTGCAGTTGTCGGGCTTGGTTTCCCGGAAAGATTTGCACTCGGCGCGGCAATCGGAAGACCGGTTAAACGGATGAGTGCATTGGCAATCGGGTGAGAGGGCATACGGACAGCAACCGTGTCAAGCCCTGCAGTCACGGTGCGTGGAATCCTATCTGTTTTAGGCAGAATCAGAGTAAGGGGACCGCCCCAAAACTTTGCTATTAGCTGTTTAGCTTGCATGGTTACATAGCAGATATCTTTTAGCTGTGCAGTGTCGGACACATGTACAATTAATGGATTGTCCTGCGGTCTGCCTTTCGCTTCAAAGATTTTCGATACAGCCTTTTCATTAAAGGCATTCGCACCAAGACCATAAACAGTTTCAGTGGGAAATGCGCAAATGCCTCCGCTTTGCAATATTTTGGCAGCAGGAAGGAGAGCTTCTTCAGAAAAAGATTGCGGATCTAAATGAATAAGCATAGCATTACCTCTATAAAAAGAATGTAAATATTATACGCCTTTTTGCAGTATAATGTCAATAAAAATAGGAAAAAACCGGTTAGTTTAGAGTTGCATTTTTGTATATATGAAATTTTTTCAAGTTTTACTTGACATATTTTTGTTGCTGCTGTATAATAAATATGTTTATTGCAGAGCTGGTTGATTTATCTTATGTTTTTAAGCTTGCAGTAAATGTTCCCGTAAATTGACATGCTTGGAGGGAGGGATTTAAATGTCGGAAATTAGAATTAAAGATAATGAGTCTTTAGATAGTGCCTTAAGAAGATTCAAGAGGCAGTGCGCAAAGTCAGGTGTTTTGTCTGAAATTAGAAAAAGAGAACACTACGAAAAGCCAAGCGTAAAGCGTAAAAAGAAGTCAGAAGCCGCAAGAAAACGCAAATTTAAATAATTTTTGTTTTAGATGTTTGGCAAATTTTGGGGATTGAACCTTGTAATGGTTTAATCCCTTGTTTTTTTAAAAATGCTTATCCTTTTAAAAATTGTAGTAAAATGTAAAGCACATCCTATCAGATATTTTGAAGGGATGTGCTTTCTTTATGCAAATTATGTAAATAAAAATCATGATTCATTTGCAAAGCGGTAAGAACTGTGATATAATCAATTTATCTGATATAAATTGAAGTATATACGAAGGAAGGATAGAGGGCTTTGCTGATTGTTGCAACGGGAAACGAAGATAAAATGCGAGAAATGCGTCGCATTTTATCTAAATATAGTCTCATATCCATGCGAGAGGCAGGCATTGAAGCAGAGATAGAAGAAAACGGACAAAGCTTTGCTGAGAATGCGCTTATTAAAGCAAGAGAAATCTGTCGCCTTAGCGGCAAAGAAACAATTGCAGATGATTCCGGACTCGTTGTGGAGGCTCTCGGAGGGGCACCCGGCATCTATTCGGCTCGATATGGTGGGGAAAATACGTCCTATCCGGAGAAAATGCATAAGCTGCTTACTGAAATTGCCGCTACAGGAGATCAAGAACGCAAAGCATCCTATGTATGCGTGATTGCATATGTGACTCCGGGCGGGGAGGAATATACATTTGAAGGTGTTTGCAATGGTCGTATAGGATTTGCACCTTGCGGTACAAACGGATTTGGGTATGACCCACTTTTTATTAGCGAGGATACAGGCCGGACATTTGCAGAAATGGAGGCACAAGAGAAAGATAAGTATAGCCATAGAACGAGGGCACTTGAGAAGCTGCATGCTTTTCTAAAGAAAAAAGGCAGCAGTCATTCTGCCACCTTTTAGTTTTGTCGCTATTAGCAGCAACCACAGCAACTTAGAATAAGAATAATCAGTATAATCCAAATCAGCCAATCGCAGCAGCTGTTCTGGTTGTTTACACAGCAATTGTTATTCATAAGGAGATCTCCTTTCCTGAAGAATTATTTTGAATACAGGATATTAGTCACAGCAGCAGCCGGAGTTGTTGCTCGATACGCATTGGTTACCATTGCCACAACCGCAGAAGAGTAGCAGGATAAGGATAATCCAAATACAAGAATTGTTATTGCAGCCATTGCCCCATCCACCGAATAAGTTCATAAACCAAGTCCTCCTTAATATAGTGTTGATTTTTAGCAGCGTTACGCTGTTTCAATAACATAGTATGCATAAGGATTCATTTGGTGACAGGATGAAAACAGAAAGGAGTGCCAATTTATGAAGGTATTAGTTTTGACAGTATCCGCAGGACAGGGACATAATCAAACGGCAATTGCTATTTCGGAGTACTTAGAACGACAAGGTGCAGATAGCAGAGTGTTGGATGCCTATAAGTATGCGAATCAATTTTTGAGTGACTCTATTGAAAAAGGTTATCTTATGAGCACGCGGTATTTGCCGACCGTATTCGGGAAATGCTATCGCGCAGCAGAGAAAAGTGAAAACAATCGACATAAGAATACTTCTATCAGTCGATTAACAAATAGTATGGTGGGGCAGAAGTTGCTTAGCTATATTGAGGAATACAAGCCTGACGTCATTATAACAACACATATCTTTACCGCGTTGCATCTTACATATTTATCTCCGCATTTAGGGGATATTCTTACAATTGGAATTGTCACTGATTTTACCATTCATCCATACTGGGAGAATACGGATTTGGACTATTATGTCACGGCCTCACACCTTTTAAATTATCAATGCGCAAGAAAGGGGATACCGCCACATAAGATTCTTCCGTTTGGGATTCCCATTCGAGAAAAGTTTTCGCAACAATTATCCTGCGAGGAGGCACGCAAACAAGTTGGCATAGAAAATAAGACTACAATTCTGATTATGATGGGCAGTATGGGCTATGGAAACATGGTGAAAAATGTGCAGCAGATTGATCAGATTGACATGGATTTTCAAATTCTGTGTGTTTGCGGTAATAATGCACGTGCAAAGCGAAATATCGACAAGTTGGAAACAAAACATAACCTGAAAACTTTCGGCTTTATAGATAACGTAGCTGTAATGATGGATGCGGCAGATTTCATGATTACAAAGCCCGGCGGTCTAACGCTTTCGGAGGCTTTGGCAAAGGGCTTGCCGGTTATTCTGATCAATCCGATTCCCGGTCATGAAGACAGAAATCAAGAGTTTTTAATTAACAATGGCCTTGCAATGGCAGTCAGTGATACCTGTACGTTGGATGAGGCGGTGTTCCAGTTTCTGCAAAACGACTGGCGGCGTAAGCATCTGCGTGAAGGTATTCGATATATTGCAAAATCAAACCCAACAAAACTATTGGGGGATTTTATCTTCAATGAGTATGAAAAAGAATTTAAACATGCAGGTGCCGCAGCACATCCGGAATGTGTGTGATGTGCTGGAAAATGCAGGATATTCTGCCTATATTGTAGGCGGCAGTGTACGAGATATGCTGTTAGGTGTACCGCCTGCAGACTATGACATTGCTACGGCTGCAAAACCTGACATGATCAAGAGTCTCTTTTGTGAAACAGTAAGTACGGGCGAGAAGCATGGGACAATAGGGGTTCTCTCATGCGGAACCATGGTTGAGGTGACAACGTTTCGTGCAGACGGCACTTATACAGATCATAGAAGGCCTGATACAGTTCATTTTTTGGATGACATCTCCGCTGACCTTGCAAGACGCGATTTTACGATTAATGCAATGGCTTATCATCTTCAACATGGACTTCTGGATTTATATGGCGGAAGGGATGATATCAAAAATCGGATTCTTCGCACAGTGGGTGTGCCGAAGGAAAGATTTACAGAAGATGCACTTCGTATTTTGCGTCTTTTTCGCTTTGCGGCAAGACTAAACTTCGATATAGAAGCAGAGTCTTTACAGGCGGCAATTTCACTTGCTGATAGTTTAAGAAATGTGGCAAAAGAAAGGGTTTTTACAGAACTTCGAGAAACAGTTTTACATGTCTTGCCATCACTTTTAAAAAGAATGGAACCAATTTTTGCTTTCGTATTGCCGGAGGCATTGCCTTTGACAGATACGAAGTGCGCTTTAGCAGCAAAGTGTCAAGCAGAGGCCGGAAAATGGGCTATTTTATGTGGTGATAAAACAGAATCTGCACTTAGCAGGCTTTCGGCACCCAAAAGACTTCGTCTGGCGGCAAAAGAATTTGCAGACTATACACCTGGGAGAAATTTGCTTTTAGATATTGCGAAACTAAAATATAACACGCCGGATGCGTTCGCTGCCTTTCAAGGTCGTGAGGATATTCCTAGAATATATGAAGAAACCCGTAAGGCTGGATTGCCGGTCAGTCCCTCTGAGCTTGCCCTCTCAGGGAAAGAATTATATGCAATGGGGTTTCGTGGAGAGCAAATCGGCGCTTTGCTGGATAAGCTATTTTTGTATGTTACGGAAAATTCTGTGAATAATAATGAGGAAGATTTAAAGGAGGCTATCAAAAAAATATGCAAAAAGTAGTCATTGCGGAAGGTATAAATCTATATATGTTGCCTGACGAAAAGTTTAAAAATTGCGTAACCAGTGTGTTTTTTAGTGTTCCTCTTAAAAGGGAAACAGCTTCAGCAGTCGCATTAATCCCGAAGCTTTTAACAGCGAGCAATGCAAAGTATAAGGACAGACAGTCGCTGAATTTAGAACTGGAAAACATGTATGGGGCACGATTGCAGGCGTTTGCGGATAAGGTAGGAGAAACACAAATCATTGGATTTGTGGGAGATTCGGTTGCGGATAGATACACCGGGGAGCAAACAGAATCCGAAATGTTTTCTTTACTTGCTGAAATTATTACAAATCCGCGAAAAACGGATCATCGGTTTGACGAACGGGTGCTCGAAAGGGAAAAGAAATCCTTAATTGAGAAAATTGAGAGCGTTGTGAATGACAAACGTCAATATGCTATGGTTCGGCTTGTAGAGGAAATGTGTAAAGACGAACCATTTGCCATTCGCGCGGAAGGCAATACAGAGGATGTGCAGGCACTGACGGCAGAGAGAGTCTATGAGGTATACATGGATGTATTGCAAAATGAACCGGTCGATATTCTGATTGCAGGCGCATTTGATGTTGAAAGGGCTATGAAAAATGCAAGCGTTTTTGCTACAAAACTGGGGAGCAGAAAAGCAGAGCGAAAACGGAAAAATGACATACATGTCCCTGAACATGTTAAGTATGTGCGAGACAAAGAACCGGTTACGCAGGGCAAACTTGTTATTGGCTACCGAACCGAGATTGACCCGCTTTCAGAAGAATACTATACACTTATGGTGTACAACAGTATTTTTGGCGGCAGTACCAGTGCGAAGCTCTTTAATGAAGTGCGGGAAAAAATGAGTCTATGTTATTATGCTTCCTCCGGCATAGAACGCATGAAAGGACTTTTGTTTGTGCAATCCGGTATTGAGTTTGCCAATTACGAGGTTGCCCTTGAAGCCATCCGCAAAGAGGCAAAGGCGATAGAAAAAGGCGAAATAAGCCGTGCGGAATTTGAAGGCGCAAAGAACAGTATAATCAATCAACTTCGTTCCTGCAAGGATACGCCGGCTGCACTCATTAGCTTTTATGCCAGACAATTGCCTTTAGGTGTTCTGACGGAGATTGACCTTGTTATCAAGAAAATAATGGCTGTAGTTCCGGAACAAATACCTATAGTTGCACGTCTAATTCATGAAGATACAGTGTACTTCCTGGATGGAAGGGAGGGAAAAGCGGTATGAAGACTTATGAAAGCGTTGGAGAAACGATATATAGCTTTGTGCATAAAAGTGGTTTGCCAGTCTATGTTTTACGTAAGAAGGGGTTTGCAAAGAGTTATGCTTTGTTTGCAACAGATTTTGGCTCAATCAACAATGTATTCACGGCAGACGGCGTGAAAATTAAGCTTCCGGATGGCGTAGCGCATTTTTTAGAGCATAAGCTGTTTGAAGAACAGGAAGGGAATGTATTTGAAAAGTTCTCCGCCTTGGGGGCGTCGGCAAACGCATATACGTCTTTTGATCTTACCGGATATTTATTCTCTGCAACGGATCATTTCTATGAGTCCTTAGAAGTACTGATAAAATTTGTACAGAATCCTTATTTTACAGAGGATAATGTACAAAAAGAAAAGGGGATTATCGGGCAGGAGATAGATATGTATCGGGATGACCCTGCTTGGAATTGCTTTTTTGGCATGTTGCAAGGCATGTACCATACTCACCCGGTACGGCACGATATTGCAGGCAGTGCAGATTCAATTGCACAAATTGACAAAACACTATTGTATCAGTGCTATAATGCTTATTACGCACCGAAAAATATGGTTTTGTTTCTGGCTGGAGATGTCGATCCGCAGAAAGTACAGGAAATTGTGGATACAGTCGCAGTAGACAGGCCATCGCCTAATATTTTATTTTCATTACCGGAGGAACCGGAAACGGTGAAGGATGCTGAAATGGAAGCAGAATTCATGGTGGCAAAACCAATGTTTACCTTAGGATTTAAGGAAAAACCAATGGAGGATGCAGTATATGCTGAGGCTGTCTATGATGTTTTAGGGACGTTGATTTTCGGAAAGAGTATGCCGCTGTATAAGCAACTTTACGATGCCCTTTTGGTGGGCGATGCATATTCTTTTGGATATACAGCAGGGCATGGATATGCATTTATGCAGCTGGACGGCGAATCGGATGATCCGATTCGTGTGCGCGAGATGGTTGTGTCACACATCGAAAAAATGCGTGCAGAAGGGATTAAAGATACTGATTTTGAACGTGTCAAAAAAAGTGTGATAGGAAAAGCCTTACGACAACTGGACAGTGTGGAGCAAACTGCCAACAATTTTGTACCAATTTTCTTTCGAGGTGGAGATTATATGTCATTTTGCGATACGGTCCGCAATTTGACTCTTGCTGATGTTGAAAATGTTTTGCGTAATGGGTTTGGGGCAGACCGAACGGTCCTTTCTATAATCAGACCAAAGGGGTGCAAAGGATGAATGTAATCGGATTTCCCGGATTAGGGATTGAACTTCATATCAATGAGATAGCAATTCCGATACCATTTTTGAATGGGGGTATACGATGGTATGCACTTTTAATTACCACCGGCATACTGCTTGCTTTATGGATTTGCGGAAAAGAACTGAAAAGGCAGGGAGAAAACCCGGAGCACCTATATAATTTGGTGCTCTGGGCGCTGCCGTTAGCAATTATTGGCGCAAGAATCTATTATGTACTTTTCAGCTGGCAGGAATACAAAGACAATCTCATTTCAGTTTTTTACATATGGGAGGGAGGCATTGCTATTTATGGAGCAGTGATCGCTGCCTTTATGGTCGCAGTCCTGTATTGCAGAAAAAATAAGCTTTCTCTATGGAAATACTTTGATATTGGTGCATATGGATTTTTAATCGGGCAAATCATTGGACGCTGGGGTAACTTTGTCAATGGGGAGGCGTATGGAACTGCCACCAATTTGCCCTGGCGCATGCTTGTCAATGGGCAAATGGTTCACCCCACTTTCTTATATGAGTCATTATGGAATTTTGTTGGATTTCTTTACATTTGGCTTACACGCAAGAAAAAAGGATTTGATGGACGTGCAATCAGTTTATATATGATATGGTATGGCATTGGCAGATTTTGGGTCGAAGGATTGCGTATAGACAGCCTCATGTTAGGAAATCTGCGTGTTTCGCAGCTTGTTTCCATAATACTAATCATTTTGGGCGTATGCCTATATATCTCAAGAAAAAGGAAGTATAAAGAACACGTGGATGATATGGAAAAATAATAAAGAGAAAATGTTTTAAATACTATTGACTTTATACGTTGAATAATGTTAAAATATATTTGTATCTTTGACAAATAATTAAGGAGGAGTAAGACATGAAAATACGCGCAAAGATTTTTGCTACAATTCTGGCTGTATTGATGCTTCTATCTGTTGTACCTGTAAGTTTTGCGGCAGAAGAAACAATTGTGCTCTCAGATATTGATGCATCTACAACAGTTGGGAAAGCAGTTAATGAATTGGTAAAGCTCGGCATTATTAATGGGTATGAGGATGGAACCTTCCGTCCCGACAACACAATCAAACGTGGCGAATTTGCTAAAATTGTAGTAACCTTTTTAGGTTTGCAGGATGTGGCCTCAGAAACGGCAACTTCTGGTTTTTCCGATGTAGATACCCTGAGCGATGGGACAAGCCACTGGGCAAAAAAATACATCAAATTGGCTGCTGACAAGAAGATTGTAAACGGCTATGGAGACGGGATTTTTAAGCCTGATGCAGATGTAAAGTATGTTGAAGTAGTCAAGATGCTCGTATGTGCGCTTGGGTACGGCGAGATTGCAGAAAGCAGTAATATTGAGGGCGGCCTTTGGTATAGCGGATATATGGCACAGGCAAGTGACCTCGGAATTTTGAGTAAAGCATCTGTCAATAACATTGAAGATCCTGCACCTCGCGGGATTGTGGCTATTTTGACAAACAATAGCCTTAGCGTACCGATTGCGACAACATCCTCAACAGGCAAGGTCACAATCGATAAAAATCAGACAGCACTGGAAAAGTACCAAAAGAAAGAAGAGGTTTCCGGTATTGTTACAGCAGTGCAGCAGACAGGTCTTAATACGGGTGCAACCGGTTTGACAAGACGTGAAATCACCTTACAAGTAGGTGACGAGGAAATCACCTATCTTGTTCCGGTTGATACCAATACGATGGATTATCTTGGACGTCGCGTTACAGGATATCTTGAAGACGACGATGATAACAAGAAAATAACGCAGATTACTGTGGATAAGACAACTGTTACGAAACTCACACCGGATATGGAACTTTCTGTAGATGGCAATACAATTAAATACTATGCCTCTGAAAGCAGCTCCAGAGCATCTACAGTTTCCTTTGAGAATGATATACGCGTAATATACAACGGCAAATATGATGCAACATATAATTGTGCTGACTTTGATGATATTCAAACCGGTAGTATTGAATTTATCTGTAACGATAATGACGGGGACGCAGAAGTTGCAATTGTAGAAGAGTACAAGAACTACGTTGTCAGCACAGTGGATAAAAATTCGAATCCGCCTATTGTTTATGACAAGTATGGAAATGGTGAAGTAACTGTTCCATATGAGGATAAAAACATTTTTTTCTCATTACAAAAAGTTGGATCCAGCGATGAACCCGAGAGAATTGTTTCTTCTTTAGCCGCTTGGAATATTTTAAGTGTCGCACAGTCTAAATCTTCCGCAGAGGGTAAGGCAGTTTGGAAAGGGTATGTAAGCACAAATAAGATTTCCAATAAAGAAGTAACCGGCAAGAGAACGGATACGCGTACAATCGATAATAAGACTTATAAGCTTGCGTACAACTTTATAAACTTTAATGGTTCAAAGCCGCAACTGGATACAGGTGAGTTTGTAACTGTATATTTAGATTTTGAGGGTAAAATTGCAGCAGCGACATCCAGCAGCACAAACACAAGCCTTGAGAGCGCCTTTATCGTAAATGCAGAACCGGGTATGGGCGTTAACGGAGAGGCATCTATCCTATTTTACGGCTTATCAGGAAAGTACACAAAGGAAAGAGAATTAAAGTTGGCAAAGACAGTTCGGGTGGACGGCGTTAGCATGCAGAATCATGATGAAATTCTGGCAACATTGAAAGCTGTATCACAAGAATTTAAAGCCGAACGTCCTTCAGACATTCAGTGGACTGACTATTCTCAGTTTGTACAATACACGGTGAACAGCGAAGGGCGAGTTAATATGATTGACACAGCAAAAAAGAATTCGGGCGAATCTGAAGATTCTTTGACTTGTTCGGTATCCTGTGCGACAAAACTCCAATATGCAGATGGCGGAAAACTTACGGATAATAATGGTCAGCTTGTCATGAGTGTAAATTCTTCCACAAAGGTATTGGCAATTCCGAAGGATACGACTGCATATGATAAGTACACGATTAAGAGCTACGGAAGCGTGTTTACCGTCGGAACCTCCTATTGGGTAGAAGGATATAATGTATCTTCTATTAAAAATGCTTCCTTTGTTATTTGTTACAACAATGATAAATCCGTAGCTTCTATCGGGGAAAATGCGCCGATGATTATTGTGGATGAAATCATCGAAGAAATTGATAGTGAAACCGGTTTAGCTGTAGATAAAGTTGTTGGCACTAACTTTAGAAATGGCACGGAGCTTGTCGGAGTGAGTGAAGAAAAGGGTTTAATTTCCGGTAAATATTCTTTCGGTGATATTTTCCGTTATGCATCGACAGATGGCAAAATTGCGATCACACGTCCTGTTCTGAAGTTTGGAGAAACAGCGCCTACCATTTATGGAAGAGATGGTGTAACTGTTATTTCGGCACCGATTACCGGCGAAGCAGATGCTGCCGCAGCTGCAAGAAAGGCATCCGAAACACGTATGTTCCAAATTGATGATTCTGCAAGTACTGCTTTAAAGAACTCAGTCGGCAGATTTGTATATGGTACTGTTTTGGGTCGTGAAGACAACGATATACTCTTGACAACTACAATTGCGCAGGATGAATTTGGTGTTCTCTCGAATGACACACAAACCTTCAGTATTGACGGCGCAAAAATCTATCTGTATGATTATACTGCAAAGGGCGATAATAGAATTGTAACTGATGCAAGTGTTGATACCATTCAATCACTTGATCAGCTTGAGAAAGCGAATGTTTCTGATCCTGACCAAAAAGCATCGCAGGTTCTTGTGTTCCATACAGGTGTGGGTACTGTGAAAGCAGTGATTGTATTTAAATACTAAGACTGGCATAAGTTTAAAGGAGGCTGTGGCATTTATGTCACAGCCTCTTGCAAGTTAACGGAGGATTGTATGTTTACAGTTGTAAAGAAAGAAGGAAAAGCAAGACGAGGCGTCTTTGCATGCGCACATGGAACAGTACAAACGCCTGTTTTTATGAATGTAGGAACATCTGCCGCCATAAAAGGGGGGATATCCAGCCGTGATTTAGAAACAGTACATTGTCAAATAGAACTTTCCAACACCTATCATTTGCATGTTCGGCCCGGAGATGAAGTAATTCGAGACATGGGCGGTCTGCACAAGTTTATGAACTGGCAAGGCCCAATATTAACAGATAGCGGCGGCTTTCAGGTTTTTTCACTTGCACAGATCAGGCAAATCAAAGAGGAAGGTGTGTACTTTCAATCCCATATTGACGGGAAACGTATATTTATGGGGCCGGAGGAAAGTATGCAGATTCAATCCAATCTTGGCTCAACCATTGCAATGGCCTTTGACGAATGTGTTGCCAATCCTTCTCCATACGCTTATACAAAAAATTCCGTAGAAAGAACAACCAGATGGCTGAAAAGGTGTAAAGAGAAACTGTACGAACTGAATCAAAAGGAAGGTACAGTCAATCCACAACAGTTGTTATTTGGAATTAATCAGGGTGGAACTTTCGAAGATCTCAGAATAGCACACATGAAGGAAATTGCAAAGATGGATTTGCCTGGATACGCAATAGGCGGTCTGGCAGTTGGAGAAAGCCATGAGGAAATGTATCGCATTATTGATGCAGTCGAACCGTTTATGCCAAAAGATAAACCGCGCTACTTAATGGGAGTCGGCACTCCGGCGAATATTTTAGAAGCAGTGCATAGAGGAATAGACTTTTTTGATTGCGTTATGCCGAGCAGAAATGCCAGACATGGGTATATGTTTACAAATCACGGAATAATAAATTTAAATAATGCAAAGTATATGAGGGATCCACTGCCGATTGAGCCCGGATGCGGATGTCCTGCATGTACGCAGTATTCCAGGGCGTATATAAGGCATCTTTTGAAAGCCGGGGAGATGTTAGGCATGCGGCTTTGCGTGTTACATAATCTCTACTTTTACAATCATTTGATGGAAGAAATCAGAAATGCGTTAGACGAGAATTGTTTTGAACAATATTATCAAGAAAAGGTTGCAACTGTAACAAAACGTTTGTAGATAAAAAAGAAAGGGTATGATGCAATCATCACACCCTTTTTCATAAGCGAAAATCGAAGTTATAGAACCCTTCTGGCGGCAATGATGGGCCGATTGATGGGGTCAATAGAAACGGTTCTGCCGGTTTGAGGAGCATGGATATACGTGTTGTTGCCTGCGTAGATACCAACATGTCCGCCGCCGCGGAAAACTAAGATATCGCCAATTTGTAAATCTGCGGTGCTAACAGCATATCCGGAATTCATTTGTCCGTAAGAAGTACGTGGAAGAGTAATACCAAAATTTGCATATACATACTTTACAAAGCCGCTGCAATCAAACCCTGCAGGAGATGAACCACCATACACATACGGTACACCTAAAAAGTTCTTTGCATAAGCAAGAATATTTTCACCTGCCGTTGGGGTAGAGATTGGAGAAGCTTCAGCTGCTACTTCTGCGGCAGCAGCAATAATATTTATGTATGACCCAAATACGTACCCTTCCGTACCGTTATACTGAATGCGGTACCAATTGTTTTCATATCCTATAACATTTACAGAATCACCATAATGAAGTTGCCCGATAACAGAGGAAGAGGGAGACATACGGACGTTTAAAACACCTGCAGTAACGATTCCGGTATCAGCAGCGGCTGTCACGGAAGTTAGCATAAGCGAAACAGTTGTAACTATAATTAAAAACCTTTTTAACATAAAAAATCCTTTCAATATCGCATTTTAACCATTACAAGCACTGGTTTCCTCACTCACAACATCACCTATTGTAACATAAATATTTCATTTTGTCAAACTTTTTTAATACTTTTTTAAATATTTTTCATTTTAATTTTTATAAAAACAAATAAAAATATTGTTTTAATGGCATTTATGAAAACATTTTGTTTCAAATAAAAAAATAAAAATGTAACATATATTCTCTTGCTTTTTGTTGAATAGTTTGGTAAAATACTAAAAAAGCTTTTAGAGGTGTGGTATGGCGTATATATTAGGAATAGAGTCCTCTTGTGACGAAACAGCAGCATCTGTTACGCTCAACGGCAGACAAGTGCTGAGTGATGTTATTTTTTCGCAGGCGGATATTCATAAAAAATATGGTGGTGTTGTACCGGAGATTGCTTCCCGCAATCATATATTATCTGTTTCGCAGGTGGTAGAAGAAGCATTAAAAGAAGCAAACATAAAAAAGGAAGCATTAGATGCAGTTGCTGTTACGGTACAACCTGGTTTAATTGGCGCGCTTTTGGTAGGACTTTCCATGGCAAAGGGGTTTGCATACGCAATTGATAAGCCGCTGGTTCCGGTGAATCATTTACATGGGCATATTGCCGCGAATTATATTGCACATCCATCTTTGACACCGCCATTTATTTGTCTTGTTGCATCCGGCGGACATAGTCATGTAGTAGAGGTTACGGATTACAACCGGTTTACAGTGTTAGGGGCTACAATGGATGATGCTGCGGGCGAAGCTTTTGATAAAGTTGCGCGTGTTTTGGGGCTTGGTTATCCCGGCGGGCCAAAAGTAAGTGCGT